>DATLPF010000104.1:0-11710 GCA_035535875.1 Propionibacteriaceae bacterium | reverse complement strand
GACGACATCTCCTGGTTGGTGACTGCAACGCTCCTGACGGCCGCGGTCGCCACTCCGATTGTGGCCAGGCTCGCGGACATGTACGGGAAGCGGCTGATGATGCTCGTGTGCATCGTTTTGATGACGGCCGGCTCGCTGGTTGCGGCCCTCAGCGCCGGAAGCTTCCTCGCTCTGGTTGTCGGCCGATCCCTGCAGGGCTTCGCAGCCGCCTTGATCCCTGTCGGGATCAGCATCATGCGCGACGAACTGCCCAAGAACAAGGTCGGATCGGCGATTGCCCTGATGAGCGCGACGCTGGGTATTGGCGGCGCCCTCGGCCTGCCGCTCGGCGGCATCCTCTTCGACCAGTTCGGCTGGCAGTCGGTCTTCTGGCTGTCCGCGGGCGTCGGAGTCGCGATCGGTGTCGCCGTACTGCTCGTGGTCTCGGAGTCGGATGTGAAGAGCCGAGGCCGGTTCGATCTTCTTGGCGCGATTCTGCTGTCGATCGCCCTGACCGCTCTGCTCCTGGTGATCTCCAAAGGCGGCAGCTGGGGCTGGAAAAGCGAACAAACCATCCTGCTGCTGGTGGTGACTGCCGTCGTCCTGGCGTTCTGGGTCCCCTATTCGCTCAAGGTCAGCCAGCCGCTGGTTGATCTACGTACGTCGGCGCGCCGCCCCATTCTGTTGACCAACATCGCTTCGATCTTGGTCGGCTTCGCCCTGATGGCCAACATGTTGATCAGCACCCAGCAGCTGCAGCAACCGGTCGAAGCAAGCGGGTTTGGGCTCACCGCGGTCGCCGCCGGCCTGGCGATGGTCCCCTCGGGCCTGGCCATGGTGGCCTTCTCGCCAGTGTCCGGAACCATGATCAACCGCCTCGGCGGCAGGGTCACGTTGATTACCGGGGCTGCGATCATGGCCGTCGCGTACCTAGCCCGGGTCTTCTACGGCGACACGGTGTTTGCAGTGATCATCGGCTCCACAGTGGTCGGCATAGGGTCGGCAGTTGCGTACGCCGCGATGCCGAGCCTGATCATGGCCAACGTGCCGATCACCGAAACCGCCTCAGCGAACGGGCTGAACGCGCTACTTCGGGCGCTCGGCACATCGACGGCCAGTGCAGTCATCGCCGCGCTCCTCTCTCTGGTGACGGTGACTGTTGCGGGGCAGCAGGTTCCGGCCTTGGCCGCGTTCCAGGATGTGTTTTGGCTCGCTGCTGTCGCCTCGCTGATCTGCTGCGGCGTTGCATGGTTGGTCCCCAAACGGGTGCGCGTACCCATCGCTGAGGCAGAGGTGCTGGCCGGCGGCCCAGAGGCAGTCATACAGGCCGGTGAGAACGCTGAGATCGTTGCTCATGGCCGCGTGGTGCAAGGCGCCGGACAGCCGATTGGGCATGCCGTCGTGACCGCGCTCAGGCTCTCCGGCGAGCCGTTGGATTGGAGCCGAGCCGACAACAACGGAGCCTTCTCGCTGGCACTGCCAGGCCTGGGGCGGTATCTATTGATCGTCAACGCCGACGGCTGGACGCCGCGTTCCGAAGTAGTTGACTTTGCCGACGCAAGCACCCATCACCTCATCCAGCTGAAGGAGCCGCTCATGCTCACCGGCCGGGTACTGCGTCGTGGATTAGCCGTGACCGGCGCGCTCGTAACGCTCAGTGCCCGCACCGGGGAGTTCATAGCCGCTACCAGGAGCGACGCGGAGGGCCGCTACCAGCTGCGACTCCCGCCACCGGGGCACCACATACTCACCGTGCTCGAACCGGACACTCTGCAGGCCCAGTCGATCAAGATCTTTACGACAACCCAGTCGGCCGTGAGCGATGTGGAGCTCGCCCCAGCAGCCGACCTGCTACACAGCTGAGCTAGATCCCTCTCGGCCTTGTGTAAGGAGCCACTGCAGGCAGTGACAGCTCGGTGAGGCGAGCGTTGATAGCAGCGGCAAGGACATTGTGCTCCTGAGCTGAAATGAAGGACTTTCCGGTCAGATATCACGCGATGACCGGAGCACTGAGGTCCTCGCCGAGCTCGGCCGCCCGATTGGAGAGGTCGTCGAGGGTCGTCTTGCACCTAATGAACGCCTCGAACAGACGCGTGAGTGCCTCGCTGCCGATCTCGTCAGTCTTAGTACCGGATCGGAGGAGAGCTGGAGGTCTCTCTATTTGGGTCATGGCCGAGCCTGAGGGTGCGGCATTTCCCGGTTACTAACTCGGCGCAAGAAGCCATCATGGAGAAGCGGTCAACGCGTACGGCGATCTCCAGCCCGAGGACGGCTGTGTTCCCAGCAGCAACAACGCTACACGCGCGCAGGTTGATGACCAACCGGTTGCTTCAACGCACACTCGGACGGTGGCGGCCTGGATGATGGGGCCATACTGTGACAGGCGCGACGGGATGATACACAAATAGCCGCAGTCGTCCACGCATGAAGGGCTGGGCTACGTGAGTGCCGCACTGCTCTGGGGAGCCATTGCCGCGTCCTCGCTGGTGCTGGGCGCTCTCCTCGGTCTGGCGCGACAGTGGCATGACAGCCTGATCGGGGTGGTACTCGGGTTCGGGGCGGGCGCGTTGATCTCGAGCATCTCCTTCGAGCTCACCGAGGAAGGGTTCCGTCTGGGCGGGCCGCTGGCGCTGGCCGTAGGGATCGCGGCGGGAGCATTGGCCTTCTTCTTCGCCGACCGTTGGGTTGAGCGGCTAGGCCGTCGGCTCGGCGGCGGAGCGGCCGGACTGCCGCTCGCCCTGGGTGCCTTGCTCGACGGCATTCCGGAACAGGCGGTACTGGGGATCGGCTTGGCCCAGGGCCAGGGTGTCAGCGTGGCACTACTGGTGGCGATCTTCGTGTCCAACCTGCCAGAGTCGATCGGTTCCTCGATCGACATGAAAACTGGCGGGGTCCGTCCTCGAGTGATCATCTTCTTGTGGGTCGCGGTGGCCGTAGTCTGCGCGTTGTCGACGGTGGGCGGGTACGCCGTGTCTCGAGTGCTGGCGGAACGATTCGAAGGAGCCGTGGATGGGTTCGCCGCAGGAGCGTTGCTGGTCATGCTTGTCGGGTCGATGATCCCCGAAGCCACCGCCAAGGCCGGTGAGAAGACCGGGCTCGCAGCCGTACTCGGATTCGCCGTTGCCGCAGGACTGTCCGCAGTCACCTGACCCGTTAGCCCTCTACGTCGACTTGTCAGATTCTCAGCGGGCTATAGCCTGCTGAGAATCTGACAAGTCGGCAGGGCTTCTGCGGCGTAGGCGTCTCATGATGCTGGCGCGGGCCTTGGCGATACGCCCGGACGGCTCGGCGCTCGAGTGTGTGTCCTCGCCGCCGTCGACGTCGGGTGCTGCCAGGCTTCGGATGAGCTCGATCACCTCGCCCTCATCGAGTCCTTGCGAGACCAACCGCTCGGGATCTGCCGGGTCGCGGGCGAAAACGTACAGGCCGCCGCGTCCTTCGGCGAGCACGATGTCGGCGCTCAGCTCCCCGATCTCTGCGCTGCCCGAGGCGGAGTACTGCGTCACGGTCACCAACGCGCTCCGCTTCGCGGCGGCGAGCACCTCGTCGGGCTCGGCAGGCTCGCGCTCCGGATCACCGTCCGGCAGCCGCTCGCGCAGCCGGCGAAGCGCCTCGTCGATCTGTCGGAGTGAGAGCTCATGCACGCCGAGCGCGTCGATCAGCACCTCGAGAGCCACGCCCTCCGGCTGCGGGAGCAGCAGGGTCCGCCATGGCTGACCCGGTTCGGTGCCGGTCACACGCGCATCGATCACGGACCGCGCGCGTTGCTGGAACACCACGGCAATGCCCAGGTCGCCGCGCACCTGCAGGCGTTCCGTCTCCGGCAGGGCCACCAAGAGCTGCCGCGCGGCCAGTGACCGTACGGCCTCACCGACCTCCTCTTCGGACGGCATCTCGTCAAGGAAGTCGACGACGGCATCGACGGCGACCATCTCGGCGAGGCTGTAGCCGCCGAGTGGCACGGGTCCGGTGCTGACCAGATGGAGCACCGCTTCAATCAGGCCCGACGGGACGCCGACGTCCGACTGTGTCTCAGTCATGACGCCTTTCGGCGCTGGCCGGAACTCGACCCGCTAAGCGCAGGCGTCGGTCACCCACCGTTACCTCGATCGGTCGCGCGGCCACCACGTGGGGCAGTGTCCAGCCGCCCGACTGGCCACCGGCTGAGAGCAGCCGGCGAGCGGTAGCCGCTCCAGTCTCGGTGACCCACACCTGAGAGTTGCCGAATAGCCCTCGACCTCGCCCTCGCCCCGGTCCTGGTATCAGGTCGACCAAAGGATCCTTTCGCAATGGCCCCAGGAAACGGCGTACGAGATCAGAGTTCGTCATGCCTGGCGTCGCGGGGATGACCTGATCTTCGGTGTCGAGCCGGGCGAGGGTCGCGGTCAACGCGCGCGCCGTACCCTGCGGCAGCGGCACTGACGTCCTCAATTGGGGCGAGAGGTACATCGGCCGCCGCTCGGTGACGGCGGAGAGTCCCCATGGCCCGACGTTGCGTTTGGTTACGCGGTAGACGACGTAGTCCACCAGGTGCAGCACGTCATTCCACGACGGCAGCCGGTGCCCCGCACCGAACGCCGCCGGGGTCTTCTCAAGCTGCACCCAGGTGCCGGTCGCGGTCCGTCCGTGCAACTTCTCGCGCACCAGCGGACCGTGCATGCCCAGATCGGGATAGGTCACCTTGTCCACCGTGCGATGGTGACTCGACAGCCGCTGGCGGGTCACCTTCGGAAACCGCCAGCGTTCGTACAGGTCCGGATTGTCGACGAGGACATGCCCGCCGCACAGCACGTCGCGCAGCTGATTGACGTCGAGCCCGTGCGCTTCGAGATCCGCAAGCACTGCGGCCTCCTCCGGCGCAAGGCTCTTGGCGGCCTGGACCAGCCCACGCCGGTAGCGACCGTGCCGGGTGGTCAGCTGCACTAGCAGGCGGACCCTGGTGCGCATCCGTTCGGCCTGTTCCTCGCTGGCCTCGGTACGCCGTGCGGCCGACCTCATCGACGTGCCTCGCACGTCGTTAGGCTACTGCGGCTGGTTGTCGGTCGGCGATGAGCGGGGCCGGACTTGGGATGATCTGGCGCGGATGGTTCCAAGATCAGAGGTTCTTGATCAATCCACCTTTCTGATGTTGATCATACGACTCTCTGATCAAGACCTGCTTCCGGCTTGGCGAGTGTGGCAAGTGAGCCGGGGGAATGTTGGGGAGGGGTTGTCCAGGGTGGGGTTGGGGGCAAGGTGCAGTTCCAGACGCAACTTTTCCTTATTTTGTTGGGGAAACGGCTTGCTATCGAACACATGTTTGATAGAATTGGAGCATCGAACTCGGGGATCCAGCAGAGCAGCGCACGGAGCGCGGCCGGCTGGCCGTTGAAACCGGTGGACTTGGAGTTCGGCGAAGTCGTCATTGAGCCAGATCTACGCCGGTTTGGTGTCGACTTACGCGAGCGGCCAACCAATGCGGTGGTAGTGCCGAGCGTCGCCGGCGGACTCGGCTAGGCACGTGTGCAGCAGCGCGGCGCGGAGCATCATCGAGTTCTAACCGTGGCGACTAGGCATGTCGTTCGCGTACGAGCCAGCTGGAGGGGACTTCCAGGCGTCTTTGATCGCGTCGGATCCGTCGATTAATGCGGCGCTCAAGCCGGTGAAGCTCTGTGAGGGCATCTGCGAGAGACTCTTACCCTGCTTGTTGATCAACGCCTGATTATCACCGTCGAAGATGGGGCTCGTCGGGGACATTGTTCACCTCGGCGTGATCAGTCAGCCTTCCGCTATGGCTTCTTGGACCGTCTGCAAGGTATCGGCGATGCGCAGCATGCCATCTTGTGTGAGTTCGCCCTCCTTGGACAGCTCATGCAGGTATTTATTTATCTCTTTCACGTGCTCGTCGGAGTCTTCAACGCCGTCCTGGGCGAGGTGCTCGGCTAGCTCATCGACCAGCTCGCTGAGCTCCTCGGCCTCATCCTGCTCCTCGATTTGGCCACTGCTCGAGGCCGCGCTGACCACGGCCCGCAGGTCGGACACGGCCTGCTGAGGCCTCACGGCAGTGGGCGCCGCTCTGGTTCGCATCTTCGAGGTGTCGGGTGTCGGCTCAGGGCTGTGCGCTGTCGAGATCGGAGCAACACTGCGCCGTTCGGCTGAGTCGTTCGCTGGACGATCAGCGGCTGTGGGCGCGATCGCGATGAGAACAACCGCACCAACGGCGAGCGCGGCAACACCGCCGAGGACCCATCTGGTTCGACCGGGCGGCCGCCGATAAGCCGCCACAGGCGCCGTGATCTCGGCCGGGTCAACAACCGGCAAAGTCAAGGTGGCCTGACCCAACACCGCAGTGGTCGAGGCTGATATTGCTGACCTCGCGTCCAACGTGCCGAGTTCAAGATCCCTGAGGCGGTCAAGGACTGCCAAAGCCGACCTAGGCCGGTCTTGCGGCCCCTTGCTTAGCATCTGAGCAACCAGCGCCTCAACGGCGGGGCAGACGCCGGGACGTCGATCTCCGATTCGCGGCGGTGCAACGCTGACATGTTGATGCATCACCGCCCACGGATGCTCACCCTCAAAAGGGGGCCGCCCCGTCAACATCGTGGTCATGACGCAACCCAGCGCATACAGGTCACTGCGCTCGTCGGCCCGACGGCCCTGCGCCTGCTCAGGTGCAAGGTAGGAGGCGCTTCCAATCACGGTGTTGGTGGCCGTCAGCCGGGTGGCGGCCGTCTGTGCCAGATGGGCGATCCCGAAGTCGACAATCTTGAGTGTGCCCCGCGCGTCGAACATCAGGTTCGCGGGCTTGATGTCCCGGTGTACCACTCCGGCCGCATGAGCTGCAGCCAGCCCCGCAGCAACCCCTTTGGTCAGCGCGATTACCTCCTGCTCAGGCAAGGGACCGCGCTCGGCCACATAGGCCTCAATAGTCGGGCCCGGCAGCAGCTCCATGACCAGGAACGCCGTTTCCCCCTCAGCGCCGCTGTCAAAGATCGTTACGACATTGGGGTGCTGCAGCCCGGCAGCACTCTGAGCCTCCCGTTGAAAGCGCTCCAACCTGGCGTGGTCACCATAAGCCCCAAGTTCTTGGGCCTTGAGCGCCACCTCCCTGCCGAGCACCATGTCGTGTGCCGCCCAGACGTCACCCATTCCGCCAGCCCCGACGGGCCGAACCAACCGATAACGACCGACAAGCAGCATCCCCGCTCTCATGCCTACATAGTGCAGGGGATACCACCCGCTATTTGCAGAATGTCGTAATCACTGGCCGTGTTACCTGAGCCTGTTCCGCCCCTTCGCCTTTGGCAGCCGAGTACTCGCTTGGCTTGAATTTGCTTGGGCTTTTCCAACTGTCAGACACGTGACCCGCGGCAGCAAGACTGTGGAGCCTGCTCGTCGCGTGGCCGATCGGCGACGGCTGCACGGACGCCGATAGCAAGGTTTGGTCCGGCGCCCTCGGCGAGAATTTCCTGCCATCGGCCCAGCCGCAGGGGCTTTGGCGGCAGGCCCTTCGGTAGCGGCTCCATGCACCCGAAACAGTCATTCCCGCCTGTTCTGCCAACCTCAGTCCAGGTCAGGCCTTGGTCACGCAACTCCAGGATCTGCTCTGCGGAGGCTGGATGGGCCGGAGGACCGCCACGACGCATCGTGACGCCGGCGCGATCGAGCTGATGGCTGACCGTGCTCCAATGAGCGCCCAGCTCCGCGCCGATCTGCGGGAGCGTCCAACCCTCTGGGTACAGATCAGCTGCACGCTCAACGTCCACCGCGCCACGGTCACGAGTCTCAGCCGGATCGGCTCTAATGACAGCGACAAGTCATGGCTGTGAGCCGCCCGCGGGACGAAGATCAACAGCTTCTAACACTTGATCAACTGTGGGGCTTCGCACGGCTCACGCGACGTCTCGGCCGCCCGCATGGTCACTCTAAGAAGACGCCGAGAAGAGGCCGAAAGCCTGACACCAGCGGCGTTCACTGCTTACGCTGCCACGGACCATATGGCAGCGTCTTCGCTCCCCACCGCCGTGGAGTTGACCAGCACTCGGAGCTACATCCACACCCACGCCCGCTCAGCCAATCCAGCAAAAGGAAATTTGCATCAGCGTCGTATCTGGCCCAAGCCGTGAGGCGGGGACCATCCTCGAACCTAATGGGCCGTCAGCCTTGGCCCCAGCGGGCGGCGGCAGCAGCGCCCGGGTGATCGGTGTCGATGTGGCTCGCGGCCTGGCGCTGCTGGGGATGATCGCTGTGCATATCTTCGACACGCTGCACCGCGATGACACGCCCAGCAAGACCCATCAGGTGATGGCCGGTCACGCCTTGGCGACCTTCGTCCTGCTTGCCGGCGTCAGCCTCACCTTCATCACCAAGCGCAGCCGCACCGGGTCCCTGCTGCCAGACGCCGCAGCACTCACCACCAGGGCGCTGATCATCACATTGATCGGGTTGACTGTGAACTCCGCCCTCGATCCCGACATCAACGTGATACTGCCCTATTACGGCGTGATGTTCTTGCTGGCGATCCCGCTGCTCCGCCGCAGCTCGCCCGTCCTGATCGGGATCAGCATCGGATTGGTCCTTCTGGCTCCGCTAGTCGTGCTCGCCAGCTTCAACACGAATCTTCCAGACAATGAGCCAACCCTCGCGGCACTCATCCACCCCGTCGAACTGCTCAGCCCGCTGCTGGTCACCGGGAGCTATCCGATCGTGGCCTATCTGGCGTTCATCTGTGTCGGGATGGTGATCGGGCGACTCGATCTGTCCAACAAACTGGTGGCGGTACGCCTCACGGTGGGGGGTGCCGTCCTCGCCGCCGGCTCGTGGCTCCTATCGACCCTCATCTTGTTCCAGTTCGGAGGCCTCCAGCAGCTAAGAGCCGCGGCCCCAGTGAAGGTGTCCCCGCAGGCCGCACAGAACATCATCTTGTGGGAGCCCGACAACGTTTCGTCGTGGTGGTGGCTAGTCGAGCGGGCCCCGTACACCACCACTCCGTTCAGGATGGTGCACGATCTCGGGATAGCGATGGCGTGGCTGGGGTTATCGCTCCTGATCACCCGTTCCCGGCTCGCCCGCAGGTCGCTGGGCCCGCTCGCTGCGGCGGGGGCCATGACGCTCACCCTCTACACCGCCCACGTCATCGTGCTGGAGACCTCGTTCCTAGAGGACAATCCCATCCAACTGTTCCTCGTTCTGGCGTACCTCGCCCTCAGCTTTGCCGCACTGTGGCGACAGGACGGACGGCAGGGCCCGCTGGAGGCCCATGTCACCTGGGCCTCCGCACGCTCCCGCCGAATGGTCGAGTCATATTCACGGACAAATCGGATAAAACAACCAGAGGCCACGCCCCCCGCTTGAGAAGGCGAGGGCGTCACTTGTCTGCCCGGTAACGGCAGTGGCCACACGACAGAGGGAGGCAGCACGCATGAGGTCAGCCAGGCGCCGGCGTGGGACCATTCGGCCTGGGTGTCTGCCCAGTGATCACGAAACTCGCTCACGCTCACCCATCGATAGCAGGAGTCACCGTACGCGTTTCGATGATCGCTGAGCAGCGTTATCGGCGGCCACGCGCACCCGGCAGCCAGTCGGGCATCTACAAGGGAGTGCTCCTTGACGGAAAGCTCTAGATCAAGTGCTCCCGATTGTTGCGTACGATCCCGAACCAGGTCTTGGCCTTAGTGCCTTGTTTATCGCTGCGCAGCTCTGGCTCCCACGCCGTGGCCCGGAAGCCAGCATCCCTCGGCTTGTTGTGTTGCGAGAGTGTCGCGGAGGTTTCGCGCACGTGAACAGTTCCGGGATGTTGCACGCGGCGGGCTTCGGCATCAGTACTGTTTGCCTGCCCCCGCCGGACGTGTGCACCGGAAATACCCGATATGAAACCGGCGGGGCGCTTTGATCTGTATATGTGGAACGCGCCACAGGGAGCACCGATCGGTCGTATTGTTTGGCCTGCCCCCGCCGGGTTCAACCCAGGTCTTGACCCAAAAATCTCGTCATCCGGCGGGGCGCGCCGCTCGGATCTACACCGCCGGGGCTATGCGTGCCGCGCCCGACCGCTGGCGGCCACAGTGATCCACATCCCACTCTCCTTCTCCGAGTAGGCCTCGACAAAGGGCTCGGAAGCCTTTCGCTGACCAGGTCGCGCCCTGGTTCACACGATGTACGACGACGACTAAAGCGTGCTGGCCGCGCTCCGTGCAGGGGCGTTCAGCCACACCCCTGAAGGCGCCGGACGGACGAGATCGTCGCGGACGTTCGGGCACTCGCTCGTGGTGAGGCACTCTTCGGTGCGGGGATCGCGGCGCGCATGCTTCAGCACTTCGGCCGCGCGGCGACTTCATCGCCTTTTCCCGAGCTCACCAAGCGTGAGACCGAGGTCCTGGGGTTGTTGGCCGCGGGGTCGGGACAACGCTGGGGTCGCGAGGCGCTTGGGGGTGAGCCCCAAGACGGTACGTAACCACGTATCCAACATCATCACCAAGCTGCAACTTTCCGACCGGTCGGGAGCCATAGTCCTCTCTCACTGACTTGCTCGCCGATGACGCCCGAGCAACTCTCCGCGGCGAACCCCTGCCAGACCGCGACCCACTCCGGCTATTGGCCGAACTCCGCGCACTGCGCGACAGCGGCGCGATCAGCGCCGCCGAGTTCGAGATCCGCAAGTCTGCGATATGGCGCGACATCTAGGGGACCGTTCGGGTGTGGCTATACCTGGGACTGGTCGCCACACTGGTTCTTCTGCACCGCAGTCCTAACGGTGGGCCACCTGGGGCCGGCGTATCGAGGTAACCCGGTGTAACCCGGCGCGCCAGCTCACCGCCCGAACGCTAGCGGGCCTCTACCGCTCTGCGTGGACTGATCTCGTCCCCGCTGGCCACCGCTTCGGGAGCCAACCTCCGCGGCATGATCTCGTCCTCCCTGATGGGCAGCGCTTTGGGAGCCAATCTTGGATTGCTCCGCGATACAGATCCTGTCCGGCGGCCGATGGCGTGATTCCGCAATTGGAACCGCTCGCGGGTGATTTCAACGAGCTTGCCTCGGTCGTCGGCTCGGAACCAGCGGACGTCATAGAAGCCACTCGGGAACACCTCGTGGTTGAGATCGAAGCGGCAACGAATCACCTTATCGGGCAGCAACACCACTTCATCGTCATCGACGACCTCCCAGTTGCCACGACTCTTGACGCATAGCTCCAGGTCAACTCCGGGATTCGGGCTGCCGCCTGACCTACGAACAAGCTCCAGGAAAAGAGCACCGCCCGGATCGGAATCATCGTGTCGCGCAAGCCAGTCGCCGTCCCGAAATCCGCTAGAGCGATACCTCCACAAGTGACCAATGAAGAGTCCGGTCCAGATGACGACGTATCCGGCTACCGTGCACAAAGCGGCCCACACGGCCGGCGCCGCCACGCCATCCCACTTCAGGGGCAGAACGGACGCGACCATCGTTCCGACCGCGGCCGCGCCGCAACCCAAAGCGACCTGCCGAGCAAATGGAGCACTTGCGCGCCGGGCGGCGCGTCTGACCTCTCGGATCCAAAGCCGTTCCATCAATGAGCCTCCTCGCGCCAACATCGACCCATTGCCCAGGCATCCTGCCACCCCGGGCCTGACGGCGTTGGAGATACTCAAAAGAGAACTGGCGAGCCACCGAAGTAACCCGGAGTTGAGTTTTGCGGACCTGAGAGTCTTCCACTCCCGCAGCCGGTGAGCTGCCCGTCATCGCCAAGGCTCCAAGTCCGCACACTCCGTGCTAC
>DATLPF010000103.1:0-34095 GCA_035535875.1 Propionibacteriaceae bacterium | reverse complement strand
TCACGGGCCGGTTCCACCAGCTCGGGAGTGGTATCCGGAATCGAGGCGTAGTACAGACCTGACCGGTTGCCAGCAGAAACGATCGCGACAATCAATAGCTCGCCCTTGGTCTGGAGCCCCGCGATATCAAAGGTGAGTTTGGACTCCACGAGCCACGCGTCGTGGCCATCAATGTTGGTGGCTTTGTTCACCGTGACATTGCTCTTGACGGGATTGTCGCCATAGAACTTGCCGAGAATGCACTTCACGACGATCTGCGAACCCTGCTCAGGAGTAAAGAATCCGTCGCCGGCCTGTAGCTCGCCGACCAGCACGGACGCGACCCAGTTGGAACCGTTTCCGTCATAGTCGGTCTCGACAGGAACGAGCTGGCTTTGTACATCGCTCCCGAAGGGCACTCGGTTGTCTCCCTGCGGCGCACCCCAGGGGCTACCGAGCATCGGGTAGGAAACAGGACCACCGTGCACCCGGCCATCGGCGGGGTGGCTGCTGTTAGGTTCCGGGCTGGCGGTGCTTACTGCCGGGCAGACGTCCTGCGAGGGCTGCCCCGGGACCCCTGTGGTACCGGTGTTGCCGCCGGTAACGGCGCGGATGGCAAGTACAGCGACCACGATGATGACGATGACCAGCGCTCCACCGGCGATCCACCAGCCGACAGGCGATCTCTTCTTCTGAATCTCCTGATAGTTCGCGTAGGCGGTGCCGTACCCCTGGCCGTACGGCGACTGACCGGACTGACCGGACTGGCCGTACGCAGGCTGTCCTGTCTGGCCGTACGCAGCCTGTCCGGTTTGGCCGTACGCGGCCTGGCCAGTTTGGCCGCCCTGCGCCGGCAAACCAGCTCCTACCAGCCCCTGGGTCGGCGGAGGTGCGCTTGGATTGGGCGAGGTTGCCGCGGACCAAGCCTTGCCATCCCAGTACCGAAAGAGCCCTAGCCCCCCGCCTGGATCGGGGTACCATCCAGCCTTCGCACTCACGGGCAGAGTCTATGTTGCGTCAGCCGTCTACCTGGAGGTTCTTCAGGGCATCGCGGGCCGGCTGGACGAGTTCCGGCGTGGTGTCCGGTATCGAGGCGTAGTAAAGACCCGACCGGTTACCGGCGGAGACGATCGCAACAATGAGCAGCTCCCCCTTGGCCTTCAGGCCGGCGATGTCGAAGGTGAGGTGAGACTCCACCAGCCAGGCCTCATGGCCGTCGATGGTGGTTTTCTCACTCACCTTGACGTTGCTCTTGACAGGATTGTCGCCATAGAACGCGCCGAGAATACACTTCACGACAATCTGGGAGCCCTGCTCTGGCGTGAAGAACCCATCACCAGCCTGCAATTCACCGACCAGGATCGAGGCGATCCAGTTGTGACCCTGGCCGTCATAGTCTTGCTGGTCGAGGACGGCCTGGCTCTGTACGTCGCTCCCAAACGGCACCGGATTTATCTCACCTCCCGGCGGGCCCCATGGCGCACCGAGCATCGGGTAGGAGACCGGACCGCCGTGGACTCGTCCATCGGCCGGGTGTGAGACAGGAGCATCAGGGCTTGCTGAGTCCTCCGGCGGACACACGTCCTGTGACGGTTGCCCAATCGGTCCACCCGCGGTACCAGTGTCGCCGCCGGTAACGGCGCGGATGGCAAGTACAGCGACCACGATGATGACGATGACGAGCGCGCCACCGGCGATCCACCAGCCGACAGGCGATTTCTTCTTCTGAATCTCCTGATAGTTCGCGTAGGCGGTGCCGTACCCCTGGCCGTACGCAGGCTGTCCTGTCTGACCGTAGGCAGCCTGTCCGGTTTGGCCGTACGCGGTCTGGCCAGTCTGGCCGCCCTGCGCTGGCGTGCCAGCTCCTACTAGGCCCTGAGTTGGTGGAGCTGCGCTTGGATTGGGTGAGGTTGCCGCGGACCAAGCCTTGCCATCCCAGTACCGAAAGAGCCCTAGCCCCCCGCCTGGATCGGGGTACCATCCAGCCTTCGCACTCACGGCCAGAGTCTATGTTGGGACCGGCCCAAGGTGACGCGCACAAAGCCAGTCGTTACCCAAGGCACAGTGTTGTAGGTTCGCTCGCACCCGAGCGTGCGCTGGAAGCTGCTGTCTTCCTTGCTCGCAGGCACGTCAGCATCTACCAACAACCAAGTGCGCTGCTCTGGCCGTGCCTGCTAGATCGTCCAGACAGCAGCGGCGCCCGCTCTACCCGACGCTCGCGAACGGTGGCAGAACCTCACGTGCCCGGCTCAGGCCGAGCTCGACTAGCGCTTGCGCTGCTTGGCGGCCGTCGCTGCTTCGGCACGCTGTTTCTTCTGGGCCTCCAGCTGCTTTTGCTGCTCAGCCTGACGCGCCCGCAGGGTTTCAGCGTCCATGGAGTTAAGCAAGATCATGGCGGCGATACCAGCGATCGCCAGCGACCAGAAGGGTGAGAAGCCGAGAAGCATGGGCGCCGTGGTCAGCAGGCAAACGTCGAAGCCGCGGAACAGATTGGTCACTAGACCCGGAGGGAACGCCCCGGCTTGGCTGGCGACCATGGGCGCTCCGAAGTCCACGCCTTTCGCCTGAGTCCAGCGCACCGCTGCCAGCAACCCCCCCGCCGCCGCCGCGGTAGCCATCAGTGCGGCTTCGGGGACCGTACGGTCGACGGCTCCGTCGCCAAAACCGAGGTAGGCCGCACTCGTCAGTGCCGCCCAGGCGCCGGCCAAGATTGCGGGTACGGCGATCGACGCGAGTTTGATGCGGGCGAGAGAGAAGGGCAGGCAGCGGGCCAATCCACCGGTACGCGTCAGCACCCGGAGCCCGCCGAGCAGCGGGATCATTGCGCCGAACAGGGCGAGTGCTGCGAAGACCGGGGTGAGCGTACTCATGCCGAGCGCGTCCGCGGCGTATGGAACAACGATCGTCCCGGCCAGCACAAGCAAGGGCTGCGGGAACCGCCACAGCCGCTGCCATTCCCGCCAGATGAGCGCCTCGAGACCCAAGCCCTTGCCGCGTTTGGGATGCACGTGGCCGCGCTCGATGGCGCGCCGCTCGACAACGATGTCGCGGGCCAGGCCAATGTCCAGGGCGAAGAATGCGCCGGAAATCCCGCTCACCAATGCCCCTCCGCTCAGCAGCCTGGCCCGGCGAATCTGACTCAGCCGGCGTGCTGCCAGCACTGCGCTGACCAGCAGCACCAGTGCGGAAGCGACCATCATGATCACACCGAGCTCGATGCCGACGTTGTCCGACAGACTGAGGTTGAACCACCCGGCCGCAACGCCCACCACACTCAACAGGGCACCGAGGCCCAAGAGCCCGAAGACGTAGGCCGCCACGCGCGTCAAAACGTGACGCTCGACGCCCTGCTGTGCGGCAGCGAAGGCAACCGATGCGGCCGCCGAAAGTGCCGTAGCACCTGCCCACACCAGCACTTCGATCAGTCCAGAACCGGTCAACGCCGAGATCAACGCGCCGACGACCGCGCCACCCAGAAATGCCGCCAGCACGGCTCCGACCAGACGGGAGCGGAGCAGCTTGGTGCGGGAGATCGGCGCATCGAGCAGCCAGAACCCTTCGGCGGCCGACGCCAGTACCGGCCCGAACAGCCGGCTAGCCGCCAGCGCCATTGCCACGGTGGCCGCGAACGCTGCCCACGGCAGGACAGCCCGCGCCGACAAACAGGACACCGAGGTGCACTGTGCGATCGTGCGCTGCGCCTTCAAGATCACATTGACCACCATGGCCCCGATCATTGCGGCGCCGAACACAACAACGTACGCGTCACTCATCGCCTGAAGTACGTTGCGGGTGGCCCGGCCAGAACGCCAGTCCTTGATCAGCCTCTTTAGCTCACGAGGGCTGGCCGGGGTCAGCGCTCTAGGCTCAGGTGGCTGCTGGTAGGCGAAGTCATCGGCGCCCGCTTCCAAACTGCTCATCCGCGCGGTGCTCCGAGCTGGACGACCCGGGTGGCCACGGTCTCGACCAGTTCCGGCTCGTGGCTGGCGAAGACGATTGCCAAACCCCTCTGGCGCTCGGACTTCAGCCGTTGCGCCAGCCAAGCCACACCTTCGGTGTCGAGTCGCTGCTCGGGCTCGTCCAAGATCAACAGCTTGCGCGGGCGCACGAACGCCGTGGCCAGAGCCAGCCGGCGACGCTGACCAGAGGACAGCGTGCCGGGCAGCTGGCCGGACTGCGGAACCAGCTGGACCTCCTCCAGCACCTCATCGACCACATCGTCCGGGTCGGCGATCCCGTGTGCTCGAGCCAGCAGGTCCAGATGCTCGACCACGCTCAGGTCAGGAAAGAAGTCAAGATCGTCGATCACTGTGGCAACGTCGCGCCTGATCTCCGGCGAAGCCTCCGACATGGGGTTGCCACAGACCTGGACGCTGCCGTCGTCTGGCCGGTCCGCGCCGACCAGACAGCGCAGCAAGGTGGACTTGCCGGCACCATTGCGCCCGGTGAGTGCGATCGCCTCTCCAGTGCGCACCTCAAGACTGAACTTGTCGAAAATGGTGTTCGGGCCGAAGGCCCGGCGCAGGCCGGAGACCTTGAGGATCGTCGTGCGTTTGGCCATGGAGGCGATTCTGCCCCTTTCCGGCAAGAAGCCCGGATCAGTCTCTCCGCATCCCTCGCCCACGGTCTGGGGCCGCGAGGTTGGCGACGACGCTCTGCGACGTACGCGCCGGGAATACGTTACGCGGATCACCAATCCCAAAGTGGATGCCGCGACGAATTCAGACAAGACGGGGCGGACTGCCGCCGAACCCCATACCTGGAGGAAAGCACCGATGACCATGAGCTACGCCGTCGCCAGCGTGTTGCTGCAGACGTCCTAAATCAGCGCAGTCGATCGTGAGAGCTTCGATCTTGTGAACGTCTCGTCGGTGCCACCGGATTCGGAGGGTCAGCCCTCCCGATCCGCGCGGCATCGCAACACGTCGAGCGGTCGCGAGGCCGAGGCGGCTCATCTCGTCGACCTGATGACGCTCTGCTCTCGCGGCCACGAAGACGCATTCGCTGAACTGTACGATCTCACCTCCCAGCGCATCCATGGCATCATCCTGCGAGTTCTCCGCTCGCCCGATCATGCGGCCGAGGTGACCCAGGAGGTCTACGTGGAGGTGTGGCGGCAGGCCGCCCGCTACTCACCGGACAAGGGCAGCGTCATTGCCTGGATGACGACCATGGCGCATCGGCGCGCTGTCGATCGGGTGAGGTCGGTCTCGAGCGAGATGGCCCGGGACGAGCGATACGCCTTCCACGGCGGCGATCGCGAGATCGATCAGGTGTGGGACGGCGTGGAGCAACGACTCGATATTGAGAGGGTAAGGAAGGGTATGGCCTCATTGACCGCGATCCAGCGGGAGGCGCTGACGCTCGCCTATTTCGGTGGCTATACCCAAAGCCAGGTGGCGCAGCTGCTGAAGCTGCCCCTTGGCACGGTCAAAACCAGAATCCGTGATGGGCTGATCGGGCTCCGAGACGCGTTGGGGGTGGAAGCATGAGCGAAATCCACGGCGCCGTCGGGTCTTATGTGGTCAATGCGCTCGACCCTGATGAGCTGGAGGAGTTCGAGGCGCATCTGGCCGTATGCCCAACCTGCAGCCGCGAGGTTGTGGAGTTCTGCGAAACGGCTGCAAAGTTGTCGCTGCTCGCGAGTGTGCCTCCGCCGCCGACGGCGTTGCGCGAGTCGGTCCTCGCTGCCATTTCCGAGATCAGGCCACTGCCTCCGGAGCCTCCAGCTGAGCCTGCACTCGCGGAGTCAACAGCTCCTGGCACCGTGGCCGTTCCGGCTGAGTCCGGGCGTCCGGTCGATGAGCTGGCGTTGCGTCGGCAGCGACGGCGTACCCGAATCCTTAGCGTCCTGGTAGCGGCGGTGGTGGCCGCTGCCATCGCGCTGGGTGGTGTGGTCTACACACTCGTCCAGACTCGGCAGGCGCAAGTGGCTCAGCAGGCGGCCGAGACCGAACTGCTCACTGCGCCCGATGTTCAGACGTACTCGGCCACGATGAAGGACGGCGGCCAGATCTCCTTTGTGGTCTCGAGAAGCCTTAATCGGGCCCTCTTCATCGGCAAGGACCTCCCAGCCGTCGGCTCCGATAGGACGTACCAGCTCTGGACCCTGGAGGGTGAACGCCCAATCCCGGACAATCTGGTGGCCGGTGGCGGCGATCGCAAGCAGTTCTTCCGCGAGACCCTGAGTGGGGTGACCAGCCTCGCGGTCAGCGTTGAAGCTGCCGGCGGAGCCCCGCAGCCAACGCCTTCAACCATCCAGACAGTTACTCAGCTATCCAGCTGAGGCCTCTGGTCGGTGACCATACGGCGATCGTGGCCTCAACCAACGATCTCCGCCACGCGGAACATGACAACGTCACGAATGACGTCGTCCGCGAGCGGCTTATCGACGGTGAACCGGATCGTCCCCTTGGACAGCTCGTATCCAGCGAGCCGGTCGCGTACCTCATCGACGACCCGTGGACTAAAGGGGAAGACGCTCAGATGACGCTTCGCAGCCGCGAAACCGAGCAAAGGTTTCTGCTTGTACTTAAGCGCCGCCATCCCGTAGCTGGTGCCTTGCTCGGCGTCGGGGACGATGTCTAACGCCAGGCTCCGGATGTGTTCGAATGCTGCCCTGGTCTCGGCGTCCAGGCTCTCGAAGTAGTCGTCAACTACTGCCACGCCGTTAACAATAGGCAACTCACACCGGCATGGAGCGCGTAAGGGTAGCGACCATGGCCTGTCAGTGGTGCGTGGGAGGCTGTTTGTGTGTCCGAGGCTGACAATGCTGGTTTTGACGGGGCCGGTTTTGATGGGGCCGGTTCGGCTCGCGCCACGCTCGACAAGCGGCGTGGCGACATTGTCGCGATGTTCGACCGCGTCGCTACGCGGTACGACCTGGCCAACGATGTGTTGTCTCTCGGCCAGGATCGAGCCTGGCGCCGGCAAGTTGTCCAGGCTGTCGGGCCACGGCCCGGGCAGCTGATTCTGGATGTGGCTGCGGGCACTGGCACCTCGAGTGAGCCGTTTGCGCAGCGCGGCGCCACCGTGATTCCCACCGATCTTTCCTTCGGCATGTTGCTGGTCGGCAAACAACGCCGACCGGATCTGAGCTTCGTCGCCGCCGACGCACTCGAGCTGCCGTACGCCGCCGCCAGCTTCGATGCGGTCACCATTTCCTTCGGGCTCCGCAATGTCGAGGACACAGCAGCTGCGCTGAGCGAGATGCGGCGGGTGATCAAGCCTGGCGGCACGCTGGTCGTCTGCGAGTTCTCCACGCCGACCTGGGAGCCGTTCCGCACTCTGTACTCCAACTATCTGGTTGCCGCTTTGCCCCGAGTCGCGTCGCTGGTCTCCTCCAATCCCGCAGCGTATGAGTACCTGGCCGAGTCGATCCAGGCCTGGCCGGACCAGCAGGGACTGGCCACCATGATCGAGAAGTCCGGCTGGCGAGACGTTGAGTGGCGCAACCTGTCCGGCGGCATCGTCGCGCTCCATCGGGCCCGGCCGTGATCAATTTGGAGGCCACGGCAGCAACGGCGCCGCCTGGAACGATCTTGCTCGGCGCGTACGCGGGGCGCAGCTGTCCAGTCAAGACTCAGAACGCCTTCAACGACATGGTTGCCCTAACGGCGCCGAATGCGGGCGCCTCGGTCGCTGCCAGCGACGGACTCGCAGAATTGTTCGACGGTGGTGCCCAGTTCGAGGCAGCCGTACTCGAGCAGCTGATCACCTCCTGCCTGGGACGCGTTGTCGATCTTCGACCGCTCTCCTCCAACACCCCCGAGGTGCAGATCGAGGCCTGCGTCAAGGCCATGAGCTCCGGCGCTCACGTGATCATCGGCGGCTGCCTGCCCGTTGATCTTTCCGGTCACCGGGTGGGCTCTCCTGATCTGCTGGTCCGGAGCGTCGAGGGTTCGAGCCGCTCGCCTGCCTACCACCCCGTGGAAGTGAAGTGGCACAGGATCATCGCGCGATCCCGGCCGGCGGACGGCAACGGCGAAGACCCGCGGGTGCTGCGCTACTCGACTTTGACCGACCCCAGCGCTGGAGCAGCGTTCGGCGTCTCGGGGTACGAACTCCGGATCGACAGCCGCTCCGGTGACTTTCTTCAGTTGGCTCACTATCACCGCATGCTTGAAGCCTGCGGGTTCGGCGCGGAGCAGGCGCTCGCCGGCGTCATCGGGACTGATGATCTCTTCGACGCGCCGGTGTTGGCGTGGGCCGATCTCGACAAGCCGCAGGTACGGACCTTCTCTCGCAGCAGCCCCGATGGTTGGAGGCTACGCAGCTTCCTTGAGCGCTATGACTATGAGCACGCATTCCGGGTCAGGATCGCAGCCGTCGCGCAGCAACAGACCGGCCGGCCCGACCAGGACCCCGAGCTGCTGGTCCACCCCATCGTCAACAAGGAATGCCCGCGCTGCCAGTGGTGGGAGCACTGTCTCCCCCAGCTCGACCCCGATGACGTCAGCCTGCGCATCGACAAGAGCCCACTGGACATGCGAGAGATTGCGACGCTGCGACGCCACGGCATCGCGACCATCACCGACCTTGCGAATACCGACCTTGATCAGCTGCTGGAGTGGTACCTACCCGAGGTCAGCCATCGCGGCGGTGCGGAAGGCCGGATCAGGGTAGCAGCACGTCGGGCGCGGATGCTGCTGGAAGGAAGCTCGTTTGATCGGGAGACGACCGGTCCGATCGAAGTGCCACAGGCCGAGGTAGAGATCGACCTCGACATTGAGAGCTCGGCGGATGGCCGAATCTATTTGTGGGGATTCTTGGTCCAGCACGCCGGCGATGAAGCCGCCGTCTATCACGAGTTCAGTCGGTTTGATGATCTTGATGAGCGGAGCGAGGCGGCGCTCGCCACTGACGCGTTCAGCTGGCTCCGCAGCGTCGTCGACTGCACGCCTTCGGTGGCGGTGTTTCACTACAGCGAATATGAGGTCGCCAAGATCAGCGAGCTTGCCGCCCGCGAGGGAGATGAGTTGTTCGACTGGGCTGCGGCGTACGCGGAGGAGCATTTTGTCGATCTGCTCGAGATCGTTAAGGCGCACTACTTCGGTGTCAGCGGCCTTGGGCTCAAGCTGATGGCGCGGCATGTGGGTTTTCGTTGGCGCGACGTCGATCCAGGAGGGCTGAATTCGCAGCTGTGGTTCGCCGAGGCGGTGCACGGGGAGTCTGCTGAGGTGCGCGCGCAAGCTCGACGTCGCGTGCTGGAATACAACGAGGATGACGTGATCGCCACGAGCCAGGTCAGAGCGTGGCTGCGAGCGCAATGATCTCTTGATCGAGGGTGCGACGGTGGGCACGGTCGATGACGGCATCGACTAGCTCCATCCCAACGGGTGGCTCCGCCAGCGTCTCGGCCAGTTCGTCAGCGATCTGGACGCGCCGATAACCAATCCCGGCGGCGGCCGCCAATGCCTGGAATTGCAGTCCTTGGGGCGTGCCGAACAATCGCTCGAAGGCACCCATGTGAGCAGGCAAGCCCTGCTCCAAGGTGGCAAAAATGCTGCCACCGTCATCGTTTGCGACCACCAGCCTGAGATTCGGCCGCGGCTCTTCGCGTCCGATCACCAGGCCGGTCGCGTCGTGCAGCACAGTCAGATCACCGAGCAGCGCGTGGGTCGGGCGATCCAACGCGAGCGCAATGCCGGCCGCACTAGAGACGCTGCCGTCAATCCCCGAGAGTCCTCGATTGGCATAAACCCGTGGAGCAGCAAAGTTGATCGGCGCGAGGTCGAGATCGCGGATCGGGCTGGAGGAACCCGCGAAGAGGGCGTCGTCAGCATCCAGAGCGGACCACACGGCAGCTGCCAACGCCGGTCCGGTGAAGTACGGCTGCGCCCCTAGCAGGGCGTCGAGGCGCTCCCGGACCACCTTGTTTCCCGCCCGCCAGGCTTCGAACCAGCCTCGATCCCGTGGCTCGGGCAGTCTCACTGTGTCCGTCACCAAGGAGGCGGCACGTCCCGGGTCGATCCAGTCGGCGTACGCGGAGACCACGACGAGCTCGATGTCGTCGCGAGAGAGCAGCTGAGTGACCGGCCGGGATAGGGTCGGCCGGCCGAGCACCACGACACGCTCGATCTCCTCCGCAAGCGTCGAGGAGAGCAGCAGCCGATAGGTGGATAGTGCTGCTTCTCCGCGGCGCGCGTTGCTCGAGGGCTCGGCAAAGAGCGGAACTGCAGCCTCAGCGGCAAGATCAGCGATGCCGGCGCCCATGTCGGGCGGGCAGTCCCCAGCGACGATCACCGTCTGAAGGCCCTCGGAGAGCGTCACCGGTTCTGCCAGCGCGTCCGATGACGTGATGACCAGCTCCGGAGCTGGCGGCGGCCAGGCAGATTCCGCCGGCGTCAATGGTTCGCTGAACTCGACATTCAGCTGTACCGGACCGGGCATCCGCGTCCTGGACCCGGTGGCCGCCGTCACGATCCGGGCCAGCTCGAAACGCCAGGTCCGATGATCGGGAAGCTCGTCTGACAGCGCAGCGAATCCACGCACATGTCGACCGAAAAGCTGATCTTGATCGGTACTCTGGTTGGCGCCGGTGTTGATCACGGAGCGCGGCCGGCTGGCTGTGATCACGATCAGTGGCACGTGTGCATGCCAGGCCTCCAGTACGGCCGGGTGCAGGTTGGCCGTCGCCGTTCCCGACGTAGTCAACACGGCAACTGGCGCACCGTAACCCTTGGCAAGTCCGAGGCCGAGAAACCCCGCCGTACGCTCATCGACCCGGACGTGCAGCCGCAGCAGCCCGATGCGGTCAGCCTCGAAGCACTCGTACGCCAGCGGCGCACTGCGCGCGCCAGGAGCAAGCACAACATCGCGGACGCCGCGGCTGATCAACTCCTCGATGATCACGCGCGCGCATGCGGTGGCGTTACCCACTGGCCAGTTCCCGGGTCTGCACAAGACGAGCCTGCCAGAACCGTTGCACCTCCTCGTTGGGCCGGTGGCTGTTCAGCGCTCCCTCGTCAACGGCCAGATCGCCGACCTTGATCACCCCGTCCACCGCGATCAGCGGCTCCACGGCCAGATCATCGACGAGCAGCGCGACCGTGTTGAGCCCGCAGGCATACGGCAGTTCAGGCAGCGCAGCAGCCAGCGCGAGCCCGGCCCTGATCCCGATCGAGGTCTCCAGCGCACTCGAGACGACCACTGGCAGGCCGATGCGCTCGGCAATCTGCAAGCAGGCGCGTACCCCACCGAGCGGCTGCACCTTGAGAACGGCGATGTCTGCTGCTTCGCGCTCGGCCACCAGATAGGGATCCTGAGCGCGCCGAATGGACTCGTCGGCGGCGATGGGCACGCTCAGCCCGGACCGCGCCAGCCGCCGCCGTAGGTCGGCGAGTTCGTCGACGCTGGCGCACGGCTGCTCGACATACTCAAGATCGAAGCGATTCAGTTCCCGTAGGGCGTGCAGAGTCTCATCGACGCTCCAGCCTCCGTTGCCGTCGATCCGTACTTTTCCGCCCGGGCCGAGTGCGTCGCGTACCGCTTCCAGACGGGCGAGATCGTCGGCCAGTGTTTGCCCTCGCTCGGCCACTTTGATCTTGGCGGTGCGGCAGCCGGCCGCGCGAGTGAGGTCATGTGCCTGCTCCGGACCCACCGCCGGGATTGTGCTATTGACCGGGATCTCGGTCCTCAGGGGCGCCGGCCAACCATGCTCGGCCGCTTCCTCGGCCGCGCGCAGCCAGGACACCAGCTCAGCTCCCTGATAGTCGAGGAAGGGGCTCCACTCCCCCCAGCCCGCGGCACCGTGCCACACCATGCCTTGCCGTTCAGTGATCCCACGGAACCGAGTACGCAAGCCGAGCGCGTAACAGTGGGGCTCCTCCAGCACGGTCCCAGTCTGACCCAATCGTGCGCGGTGGTCAGGGCATAATCTGGTCGCCGTGAGCGCAGCCGGCCCAGGACTCGCATCGCTCCGCGCAGTCGACCCCTCGGAGGCCGCCGCGGCGCTGGCCGAATCCTTGAGTGGCGGGCCGCCCATCGCCACGCTGCCGGCGGACCCGATCGAGCGGGCTCGCGCGATCGCCATGTTCCAGCCCGATCAGCCGGTGGTCCAGGCAGACGCGGCGGTTGTGGTCGCTACGTCCGGTTCGACCGGGGCACCAAAGGGCGTCGTACTCTCTCGCGCAGCAATCCGGGCATCTGTGGAGGCGACGCACACTCGGCTGGGTGGAGCGGGTGACTGGGCGCTGGCACTGCCCAGCTACTACGTCGCGGGCCTGATGGTGCTCGCTCGAGCCAGTCTTGGCGGCACGCGTGCAGTCCCAGTCCACTCCGATTTGAGGAATCTGCAGGAGGTGGCCGGCATCCTGTCGGAGCGGCGCTACATCTCCTTGGTTCCCGCGCAGCTCGACCGAGCGTTGCGTCACGGCGGGGTGATCGCAGCTTTGGCGAGCTTCAGCGCGGTTCTCGTCGGCGGCGGCCTGACGAGCGACAACCTGGTGAAGCGTGCCACGTCCGCAGGGATCAGGGTCGTGACCACGTACGGCATGAGCGAGACCTGCGGCGGTTGTGTCTATGACGGCGAGCCGCTGCAGGGGGTCACTGTCGACCTCGCGGACGACGGTCGGATCTTAATCAGGAGTTCGACTCTCTTTACCGGCTACCGGCTACGCCCCGATCTCACCGCTGAGGCTGTTGTGGACGGCAGATTTCGCACCCAGGATCGGGGCTATTGGGACGCCGGACGACTGATGGTCCTCGGTCGGATGGACGATCTTGTGATCACCGGGGGCCACAAGGTTGAACTTGCGGACGTCGAACTGGCTGTGCAGCGTTGGACGGCCCGGCATGGAGCTCGCGGCACCGTGCTGGGCGTCCCTGACCTGGTGTGGGGAACCATGATCATTGCCGTCTCGGATTCGCCAGGCTCGCTGGCCGATCTCCAGGCCGTGGTGCGGGAATCGCTGCCGGCATACGCGATGCCACGCGAACTGATCCATCTCGACCAGCTCCCGTCGCTGGCCAACGGCAAACCCGATCGACGAGCGATCAGATCGATAATCATGAACGTACGCGCTGAGCGACAGGCGACCGGATGACCGCCGAGACTGCTCCCCGGCCGACTCCGACACAGTGGCTGGCCGGGGCGCGGCCGCGTACGCTGCCGGCGGCCTGTTCTCCAGTGATCGCGGCAACAGGCCTAGCTGTGTTCGAGCAGGGCGCCTCATGGGGCGCGGCAATCCTGGCACTCGTCGTCAGCCTGGCGCTTCAGGTCGGTGTCAACTACGCGAATGACTACTCCGACGGGATTCGCGGCGCTGACACCGAACGCGTGGGTCCACTGCGGCTCGTCGGTTCGGGTCTCGCATCCCCGCCACTGGTGAAGAGAGCAGCATTTGCCAGCTTCGGAGTCGCCGCTGTCGCCGGACTGGCACTTGTGATCATGACCCAGCAATGGTGGCTGCTGGCCGTCGGCGTCGCATGCGTGCTAGCCGCCTGGTATTACACAGGTGGCAAGCGGCCATACGGATATGCCGGCTTGGGGGAGGTCTTCGTCTTCGTTTTCTTCGGACTGGTGGCGGTCTGCGGCACCGCGTACGTGCAAGTCGGCAAGGTCTCGCTCCCCACGCTTCTCACAGGGGTTTGGGTCGGCGCGTTGGCGTGCGCGATCTTGGTGACCAACAACCTGCGAGACATCCGAGGTGATGCGCAGGTCGGTAAGCGGACCCTTGCAACAAGGCTGGGGGATCCCAGGACGCGGGCCTTGTACGTGGTCCTGGTAGCACTCAGTGCGTTGCTGATCATCATCGTGGCGTTCCTTACGACCTGGTGGGCGCTCCTCGGGCTGGCCGGGCTGATTTTGATCATTCCTGCCCTTCGCGTCGTGATCTCCGGAGGCAGTGGACCGGCGCTTATTGGCGTACTCAAAGCAACGGGGCTGGCCGAGCTTGCGAGCGCCATCGGCTTCGCAGCTGGCCTGATCTTCAGCGCACTCTGATCAATCGACAGGTCGGGGGACGGGTGAGGGGGACGGGGATCCGCACAGGAAGCACAGATCAGGCGCTTGGCCAGACCCCTGAGGCCTCGAACTCCTCGAGCATTGCCTGGTATGGAGCCAGGTCCCAACCTCGCTCGGCGACCCAAACGTCGTCGTAATAGGTATGCGCGTAACGACGGCCGTCGTCGCACAGCAGGGTGACGACACTGCCGCGCCTTCCCTCGTCCTTCATCTCCGCGACCAGCTGCAGGACACCCCACATGTTCGTGCCAGTCGACCCACCGACCCAGCGATCGAGCTTGTGGGTGCACCACCGCATGGCGGCGATCGATGCTGCGTCCGGCACCGCGATCATCCGGTCAACCAGCGACGGTATGAAGCTGGGCTCAACCCGCGGGCGGCCGATCCCTTCGATCTTGGACCCGGCCGCAGTGACCGTAGCATCCCGGTTCTTCCAGCCGTCATAGAACGCCGAGTTCTCCGGATCGACCACGCAGAGCCGGGTGTGGAACTTGTTCAGCCGCATGTAGCGGCCGATCGTGGCGCACGTGCCGCCGGTGCCCGCCCCGACGACGACCCAGACCGGTATTGGAAACGGCTCGCGGCTCAACTGGGCAAACATCGTCTCGGCAATGTTGTTGTTGCCGCGCCAGTCGGTGGCCCGTTCGGCGTAGGTGAACTGGTCGAGGTAGTGCCCACCCGTGCTGTCAGCAAGATCAGCCGCCACCTGGTAGATCGTCGACGGATTCTCAACCAGCTTGCATTGTCCGCCGTAGAACTCGATCAGCTCGATTTTCTCTCCTACGGTCGTCGCCGGCATCACCGCCACGAATGGCAGGTGGAGCAGCCGCGCGAAGTAGGCCTCGCTGACCGCCGTCGACCCGGAGGACGCTTCCACGAGGGTGGTGCGCTGGTTAATCCAGTTGTTGCAGAGGCCGTACAGCACCAGGGACCGCGCCAGCCGATGCTTCAGGCTCCCGGTCGGATGCACCGACTCGTCCTTCAAATAGAGGCTGATACCCCACTCCGGCGGCAGCGGAAACGGGTGCAGGTGAGTGTCAGCGCTGCGATTCGCATCCGCCTCCACCTGCCCGATTGCCCACTCCAACCAGGCGCGGTCATCCAGGTCAGCCTGTCTCACCGTCATCAAATTACCGGTGGACGCCCGGCGCGTGTCATGCGCCAGATGGTCTGCCACCGCATCGGGCGTCGCTCGCCGCCAGGCTCGGTGAGCCCAATCCGATATCCCCGAAGCGTTTCGATCAATGCAGTGCGCGACCGGAGGCGTAGCACAGACACCCCGCCCCACACCAACACGTAGAGCACGCCGATCGGCAACGGGAGGTTACGCCTGGCGAGCCAGACCCGATTCCGCGCCTGATAGCGGTAGAACTCAGCGTGCCGGGTGGGCTGGATGGCTGGATGTTGTACCTCGATTTCCCCGTCGTAGCGAACATGGAAGCCGGCGTCCCACACCCGCCAGGCCAGCTCGATGCCTTCATGGGCATACCAGAACGGCTCCGGCCAGCCGCCCGCGAACTCGAAGGCATCGCGCCGGATCGCGACCGCGCCTTCCCAGACATTCATCGCAGGGCTGCTCCGCGCTGGGTCGCCGACGCGTACGCGTGGAGTCCAGCGCCGGGGCGCTTCTCGGCCGTCAGCATCGGCAACTCTCGGTTGGATCATGCCGAGTGTCGGATCAGCAGCGAACTGCGCCGCCATCCGAGCCAAGGTGTCGTCGCCGGCAAGGCAGGCATCATCGTCGAGGAAGAACAGCAATTCGCCGTCGACCAGATTCACACCAGCGTTGCGACCGGCGGGGATGCCGAGATTCTCCCTCAACCCATGGGCCTTCACCCCGTCAGGCAAGCCAACCGGCTGCCACCCGTTGCCCACGACCACAACATCGAGGCAAACCTCGCGTTGGTTCAGCACACTGGCAAGCCCGCGATTCAGATCATCGGGTCGGTTGCCCATCGTCAGAACAACGACCCCAAACGTCGGCGGCCCAGACTCGCTCATCGCAGCCTGGACGATGCCAGTACGGCGACCAGATGACCAATCAATGTCAGGCCGGCGGCGACAACGAGCGCAGCGAGCAGCACCTTCGTCGCCGCACCACCAATGAAGAGGTCAATGATCGCGGCGATCAGCACCAGGATCGACAACTCCACAGAATGGAAGACCTTGTGAAACGGGACCAGCCCTGCCAGCCGGCGCGCACTGCGTAGCAGGCCCCCCCGCGGCGCACGGACGTCGTCGGCGTCACGCATCTGTGACAAGCCGGCGTAGTGCCGCGCAACATGAACCAGATCGTTCTCCACCTTGTTCAGAGCGATCAGCAACCCGAGCAGCAGCCCTGCGCTGATCCAGATTCCGCTGAGCCGCAGTTCACCGGTGGCACGGACGCCCAGAGCAACGCCAATCCCGCACTCTGCCACGTAATGCCCCACCCGATCGAGGTACACACCGCGTGGCGATGACGTTTGGCGCCACCGCGCTACCTCCCCATCGCAGCAATCCAGCAGCATCTGCAGCTGCACCAAGATCAACGCGAGAATCGCACCCAACAGCGTGGGCCAGGCCGTGGCCACCGCAGCAGCGGCCGCGGCGATGATCATCAGCCACGTGACACCATTGGCGCTGAACCCGGCTCTCAACAGGATCCGTGTCAGATAAGGCGAAATGTCCCTCAGGTAGGCATGAGCCACCCAGTGTTCTGCGGCAGCGCGGGTACGGACGCTCGCGGGCTGCGTCACCTCCCGCAGCTGGGCAATGGTTGGGCGGGCAGGTCTCGCAGCACCCACATCGAAACCGGCCGTCACCACCATCTCCCCTGCCAGCCCGCATCTCGGCGCCGAGGCACGGCAACGAGAGGACCGTGCGGCATCCCGACAGCCTAGCGTCGACTGTTGTATCGACCCCCGGCCAAGACGCATACTCTTCGTTATGGGGCGGTATCTACCGATCATCATCATCGGATTGCTGATGATCTACTGTGTCGTCGAGGTTGCTCAGGCCCCGCCGTACGCCGTCCGCCGGATGCCTCGCTGGCTCTGGGCGACCGCGATCATCTGCCTGCCACTAGCCGGCGCCGTCTGCTGGCTGCTGCTGGGCCGACCCAACGCGGAGTCCTCCGGCGCTCGACAACAAAAGCAGCCGCCAAAGGCACCCGACGACGACATCGACTTCCTGCGCGGGCTCTGAGTCCAAGCAGGTCTATCAGGACCGTTGGATCTGGTACGCGCGCTCGATCGCATCCTCGAACCGTTTGGTGCTCTGCTGAGCACTCACATCTCCGAAATAGTGGTACGCGAGTTCCCGGAGTTGCTCTCTGGCTGCCGGATCTCCTTGCATGAGAAGGATTCTTGCCACCACCTCTCCGGCCTCCCTGGTGCCCAGCAGTGGGAGGGCATCCAGCAGTGGAGAGGGTGGGCGGTAGGCGCTTGGCGCCGGCTCGGTGATCACCAGCGGCTTGCCAGTCGCCAGCCAGTCATAGGCGACCGCTGAGATATCGGTAATGCAGGCATCGGCGAAGTCCCACTGCCAGCCGTAACTGTCGCGATCAACGAGGTGCCGGTCGCCGGCTTTCGCGAGTAGGGCGCGGACGGCCTTGTCTGCCTCGCGGTCCTTGCGGGAGGCGTACCCGGTCCGGGCGTGTGGTCGGTAGATGATGCGGATGGATGGATCAGCGAGAAGAGCCTCGATGATCGCGACGCCGTGACTGGCCAGCGACCCGTACGCAATGCTCGGCCGGTCACCCTCCCAGGTGGGCGCGTACCACACCCGCATGCCAGAGTCGCGTGGCCAAGCCGGCGCGCCCGGGTAGCTGTGGTCAAGCTGCGGACGACCGACTGCCAGCGTGCGCTCGGTCGCATCGAAACCGCGCAACGCGCGGTCGAGGCGATCACGACCGGCGTCACCGCCGACGAAGACCAGATCGTATGCCTTGTGCTGGTTCGAGACACTGCCAGCCTTGTCACTCTCGCCGTGGCCGATCTGAATGTGCACCGGACTTGCGAACCTCAGCATCCGGAAATTCGGCTCGACCTGGTTGAGATAGAGCACGATCCGTACGTCCCGCTCGTCAACCAGCTCCTCGAGCGCGGCGCTGCCCCGCGTGAACGCGAGCGGCAGCGAGGTCAACCCCAGCAGTGCGTCGCCGGTGTCGGCCCGGTCGGTGATCATGAAGACCGGTTTCCCCTCGGCCAGCCGTTCCAGGGGCCCCCGCCACTGCTCGAACTGGTAGAGATTCTCCGGCCCGGTGGCGAAGAACACCGCAATCCCGGCATTGGGCACCAGCCCATTGCCACCGGCCCGCTCGGCGAAGCCACCGGCCGCCACCTCGTTCCGCAGCCGGGTCCCGGCGGCGCGCGCGGCCCGCGCGGTTCGGCCACCCAGGCGCGTCAGGACCTGCGGACCGAAGCGGGTCATGCCGATGTGGCGGGCGCCTTCTCGGACTCCTTGGCTGCGGGCACCTCCTGCTTGAAGGCTTCCCCGACCTGACGCTCGGTGCGGTCGGCGCTCCACTCGGTGTGGAAGGAGCCGTCCTTGTCGACGCGGCGGTAGGTGTGCGCGCCGAAGAAGTCCCGCTGCGCCTGGATCAGGGCAGCCGGCAACCGCTCTGCACGAATGCCGTCGTAGTAGGCCAGGGACGAGGAGAACGCAGGCGTGGGGATGCCGTTCTGTGCCGCACCGGCGACCACTCGTCGCCACGCGGCCAGGCAGGTGCCGACGGCGTCGGCGAAGTAGTCGTCGGCCAGCAACAGGGCAAGACCACCATCGCGCTCGTACGCCTCGGTGATCCGGTTCAAGAACCGGGCCCGAATGATGCACCCGCCCCGCCAGATGCGAGCCATCGCGCCGCGGTCGATGTCCCAGCCGAACTCCGCGCTGGCGGCCGCGATCTGGTCGAAGCCCTGGGAGTAGGCGACGACCTTCGACGCGTACAGCGCCTGCCGCACGTCCTCGACGAACCCGTCACGATCGCCGAAGGTCCACTCCGCGGTGCCGGCGGCCAGTTTCCCTTGCGCCGCCTCACGTTGCGGCACCGATCCGGACAGCGCACGCGCGAAGGTGGCCTCCGCAATGCCAGTAATGGGTACGCCCAGATCCAGAGCGTTCTGCACCGTCCAACGGCCGGTGCCCTTCTGCTCGGCTTGGTCCAGGACGACGTCGACGAACGCGTTCCCCGTCTCGGCATCGACCTGGCCGAGCACTTCGGCGGTGATCTCGATCAGGAACGACTCCAGGTCGCCCTCGTTCCAGGTCTTGAAGATCTCGCCGATCTCAGCCGCACTCGCGCCGGTGGCCTGCTTGATCAAGTCGTACGCCTCAGCGATCAACTGCATGTCGGCGTACTCGATGCCGTTGTGAACCATCTTCACGAAGTGGCCCGCACCGTCGGGTCCGACGTAGGTGCAGCAGGGAACCCCCTCGACTTTGGCGGCAATGCTTTCCAGCAAGGGACCCAGCGACTCGTACGATTCCCGCGAGCCGCCCGGCATGATCGACGGGCCGTTGAGCGCACCCTCCTCGCCGCCGGAGACACCGGTGCCGACAAAGTGCAGGCCTATGTCGGCCAGTTTCCTCTCACGGCGGATGGTGTCCGGAAAGTGCGCATTGCCCGCGTCGATCAGGATGTCGCCGGGTTCCATCAGCGGGGTAAGCTCATCGATCACCGCGTCAGTCCCAGCACCGGCCTTGACCATGATCAAGACCCGACGTGGACGCTCCAGCGACGCGACGAAATCGGCCATGGATTCGGACGGAACGAACGTTCCCTCCGACCCTGCCTCGGCAAGCAGCGATTCAGTCTTGGCGTAGCTGCGATTGTGGATTGCAACCCGATGGCCATGCCTGGCGAAGTTCCTTGCGAGGTTGCGGCCCATGACCGCAAGGCCCGTGACACCGATCTGAGCGAGTTCAGCCATCCTTGAAAACTCTCCTTTGGAGCATTATGAGACGATCGTGCAGCGAGCGGGGTCGCTGTGCCGTTGGCTCAGCGTATCGGCTTCCGAACCGCAACGGGTCGGCGCCGATGGCTCCTGTCTGAACCTTGCGCTGGAGGGAAGGTCATGCTTCAGCCGCTAGGCATCAGTGCCGAAGCGGAGGCCGTTTACGTCGCGCTTGGGCCCTTGCCCTCGGCGTCGGTGGCCGACCTCGGACGGCTCACGTCGTTAACACCCGAGCAGGTTGCTGAGACCCTCGAGGAGCTGAGAAAGCTGGGACTGGCGACTGATTCGGCGCGCGGGAATTGGCGAGCACTACCGCTGCTGGATGTGGTCAATCAGCTCAAGGCGCAACGATTGTCCGAGATCGAGCTGGCAAGCGTGGCGGCCGAGTCGCTGGAAAGCCATTTGCTGGCCGCCGGGGCGACCCAAGAACACGACATCAAGACCCTGGTGGGACGCGAGGCCATAGTCGCGGCCCATCGTGAGCTGATGGACTCCGCACGCCGGGAGATCTGCTTCTTCGACAAGCCGCCATATGCTCAGGTCCGATCGGTCATCACTGAGGAGGCGCTGAGCATCGAGCCGGAGTGGCGGGCGCTCGAGAGGAACGTGATCTTGCGTTGCGTCTACGACCCGGGCTTCGACACTGATCGACTTGCCGAACTGAGCCTGTTTGCCAAGAAGGGCGAGCAGTCGCGCACCTCGCCGGTTCCCATGAAGTTGATCATCGTCGATTCTCACACGGCACTGATACCGTCGATGCGCTCGTACGCCCCAGGGCATGAGCTCCGTGCCTCCATCGTGCGCCATACCCTTCTGATCGAAGCGCTGCAGTGGCTTTTTGAGGCGGTGTGGGACGCCGCCGTGCCGATCATGACCTCCCTCAACAGCGAATCCGATCCGCGTCGACAGATGTTGATCTCCATGTTGATGACCGGTTCCACCGATTCTGCGATCGCGAATACGTTGAACATCAACGTGCGCTCGGTCCGGCGCTGGATCTCCGAACTCATGGACGAGCTCGGCGTAGAGACGCGCCTGCAGCTAGGCGCGGCACTCGTGCGGTCAGACGGCTTGCGTGGCGATCGTGCACGCGCAGGCTATGCATCATCGTCTTTTTGAGGACTGTGACCCGAGAACTTTCTACCACCCCAAAGCCACGCCCGCGGTCCTAAGTGAACCGCGGGCGTCGCCCAGGGGGAGGAACTCCGAGCGGAACCTCGGGGAAAGTTCCACACGGGCTGTGCTGGTTGAGCCACGCTCACTACGTCGCTCAACCACCGGGAACGTCAGGTATCCCGGCTTCCTTGCGGAAGATCTGGTGCTCGCTTTCTAAAGCAAACACTATCTGACTTTGGCGCGATTTCACTAGCCTTCCGGACCGGATTTGCGCGCTATCCGTTCCAGATCGGAAATCGCGGCTCCGACCGCGACCCGCAGGCCGCCGAACTCTGCAACGCTGCTGTTCGATTCGGCGGACGGCATTTGAGCGTATGTTCCCCGGATGTCGTTTAGAGGCTGTGTCCCCGGTTCAGGCTGTGTCCGCGATTGAGGCTATGTCCCCGGTTCAGGCTGTGTCCGCGATTGAGGCTATGTCCGCGATTGAGGCTATGACCGCGAGTGGACTGCATATGAGGTTCCCTTCTTGACGTCCCGCCGTGCCGGAAGCCGGCCGGCGAGAACCTGAGCTTCTGTCAACAAGGACGCTATGCAGGCGCTATGTACGAAGTCACGCGGTAAGGGCAGCAGGATGAGGACATGTCCTAAAGCGGACATGCCACAATCGCGTTAGGTGCTTCGCACTCTCCAACGCGTACGCGTGGGTGGCGACTCACGCACGCACATAGCTCGGTCCATGGCCCCCGTGGCCACAGAATCAGCCCCCATCGGATGGTGGACCGTCACCGATTGCGCGCCGTCAATCGACCCACGGAACAGGCTCTCCGCTGCGCGAGAGGTGACCCATTCCAAAAGTCAGCCTGAAACGTGCGACGGCCTGCCGTCAAGAACCCTGCTCAAAAAATCTCCCCCGATGGTCTGCAAGACCGAATGTAACCTGCCTGTGAGCATGCTGCAGGCAGTCGCAATGGATTCGTGAAACCATCGCCGCGAGCAGAATGCGCTGCATTTTGTGCCACCCGTGCGAGGCCATTGTCAAGGAGGCGTCATGTCCTGCACCTTTGTTCCCCCCTATCTGCTGCAGCGCATCGCCTTGCGGGCAGGCACTCGTCACGCGTCCGCCTCAGGCAGGGAGACGCTGCAGGTCGATGACCGCCTGCGGGCCCGACGGGAGTCGCCACCGGGTCACATGGCCGCTCCACCTCTGCCTGGTACCAAAACACGCGTGGTGCACAGTGCCAACAACACGGAGTCGCTGCCCGGGGAGGCTGTCCGAAGCGACGGCGATCCGCCGGTCGGTGATCTGGCAGTTGACGAAGCCTTTGACTCGTCTGGGCAAGTTTGGGACATGTTCGACAGCCAGTTCGGCCGGCGGTCCATTGATGGCCGTGGCGGCACGGTATCCATCACCGTCCACTATGGGCGTGATTACGACAACGCGTTTTGGGACGGTACCCAGCTCGTCTTTGGCGATGGGGATGGGCAGATCTTTCGTCGCTTCACCAAGCCGATGGATGTCATGGCGCACGAGTTCACCCACGGTGTCACGCAGTTCACCGTCGGATTGGCTTATCAGGATCAGCCAGGTGCCCTAAATGAGAGCATCAGCGATGTCTTTGCCTCAATGGCCAAACAGCGCGTGCTTGGGCAAACCGCCGCCCAGGCCGATTGGCTAATCGCTGCGGGACTCTTCATGCCGGGGATCAACGCAAAAGCGCTCCGATCGATGCGCGAACCGGGAACGGCGTACGACGACCCTCAAATTGGCAGGGATTTGCAAGTGGGTTCCATGGCGGACTATGTCGATACCGATACTGACAGCGGCGGCGTACACATCAACTCAGGAATTCCCAACCGTGCCTTCGCATTGGCTGCGCTCGACATCGGTGGATATAGCTGGGAGAAGGCGGGCCAGGTTTGGTACGACACCCTGGTCAATGGCCAGTTGAGCGCGCGGGCCAGCTTTGAGTCGTTTGCGCTGGCTACAGTCACCTCCGCGCGGCGCCTTTTCATAAACGACCCGTCGGTTGCCGAGAAGGTTCGGGCCGCGTGGGTCGAGGTCGGCCTACTCAATGCGGGAGTGGATCTCGCCGCGTACCCGGCCTCCGGCACACGCTTGGCCCAGCCGGCGGATTCGTCGGAGACGCCGGCCGGACTTCCTCAGGCCGGATCGACGGACCAATTTGCGACCGTCGCTGTATGCCGCAGCGGTGGTTTCGCCGGCACGACCAAGGTCGGACAGTTGGATCTCAACTCCGATCCTGAGGGGCCGGAGGTCCGGAATCTGCTGATGCGCGTCGGCACGGTGCAAATTACCTCCACCCGACCGGCTCCAGATCGGTTCATCTACACCGTTGAGTATGGCGACTGGCGCCTCACGGTGCCGGAGCAGGACCTCACTCCGGAGTTGCGCCGGCTTGTGCAGGTGGTGTTGAACCGCGGCGGCTAGAGTGACAAGGGTGCCGATGGCGAGAGCGCGCGACCGAACCTATCCGCGCTCTGTTGGGGTGCTTGGGCACGGATTCCTGGCCGAGCCGGTCCTGCAGCGGCTGTTGTGCGCGCTGCCGGCAGCGACGCACATCTCGACGTACGGGCGAGACTCTGACCTGCTCACTCAGCTCCAACGGCTGGGAGCCAAACGCGCTGCAAGCGCCGCAGATCTCGCCGCACGCAGCGAATACGTCCTCGTCGTGCTGCAGAATCTGGAGGATCTTGAGGCCGACGTCAGTGGTCCGAGCGGATTGCGGGCTGGCGTCCACAGCCCCACGATCCTGGTTGTGGGAGCTATCTGCACCCCAGATGATCTGCGCAATTTGGCCAGTGACCTCGCCGAGAAGACAGCTGGCCTGCTCAGGGTGGTCGATGCACCGCTGAGCGGAACTCACGCAACTGCAGCCCGTGGCGAATTGTCCATCGTGGTCGGCGCCACGCCGGGTCTCTATCGGGACGCGCTGCCTGTACTGGAGTTGATCGGGAGCTGCGTACGCGTCGGCGGCGTCGGCAGCGCCCAGATTGCCAACGCTTGCGAGCAATATGTCATCGCGGCCACGGCTATGGCGGTCAGCGAGGCGGCGGTCATCGCTGAACGCGCTGGCCTCGATCTTTCTCGAGTGCTGCACAGCTGGCACCATTCGCTGGCAGGAAGCCGGGTGCTTGGCGTTGCGCAAGCCAAGCTGCTCAACCGGGACTTCGAACCTGATCTGCCCGCCGGAGCCGCATTGGCACCGCTGGAGATAGCGTCTCAACAGGCATGGCGAACTGGCACTACAGCGCGGCTGCTGGGAAACGTGCGGGAACTCTTCCAGCTATTGGATCGAGCTGGGCTGAGTAGTCAGGATCTGACGTCCACCTACCAGTACCTGGCCGCACAGCACCCCGAGCGTCGGGAAGCACAGGGTTAGCTGTGGGGACGCCCGGGGTGCAATCGAGTGTCAGAAGACGCCCGGGGCGGACAGCCACTTGCACGCCTCGCCGGCCCGGGGTTCTACGGTCAGGTCAGCTGAAGAATCACTATCACCAAAACGATGATGACGAGGATACCGATAATGGTCCCGATAATTCCTCGGTTCATGGGCACGACCTCCTCTCCAGCCTTCGGGTACCCGTGTACTGCGGGGGTAAACACTACCTAGTGGCGCGCGACGGCAGGCACAGTTCGATCTATTGTCAGCTGACGTAGTTCAGGGTTCGCGAAGGCGAGAGCCGCGACAAGCAGGATCAGGAGCCCCCCAATCAGAAATGGGACTTGGGCGTTTGAGAAGTCTGTCAGGAGCCCTGTGAGGGCATAGGTGACGGGGACCGCAGCCAGACTGGAGAAGGACAGCGCACTCATGACCCGGCCGATCTGGCCGATCGGAGCCAGCTGCAGCACAGCGGAGGTGACCAGCGTGCCGTAGAAACCGGCGCCGACGCCCGAGCTGAGGCCGAGGAGTCCCCCGGCAACCAACGACGCATCCACGGGTAGCCCCAGCGCCGGCAACAAACCGAGCCCTACGACACTGAGTCCCATCGCCGTCAAGCCAAAAAGGGCGACAAAGCCGGTGTGGCGGACAGTCTTGCGCCACAGCAGGAACGCGGCCCCCGCGGCCGCACCGAGACCGAAGCCCCCAAGAACCCAACCAACGGTTCGCACGCCCCAGCCGGTCTCGTTGGCCAGCAACGGTACCCCGGCGATCATCGGCCCGGAGAAGCCCAGTTCTGCGACGAATACGACGATCAGTAACGTCGTCAGAGTCCGGTAGCCACGGATCAACTGGATGCCAGCTTTCAAGTCGGCCCACACCGACAGCACCGGTTGCTTCGGGCTCGGTTCAGCGTCGGGCACGTCCGGGCTGGGAGCGTCCTCCTCAGGAAGGGCCATTCGCGTCATGGCTAAGAAGAAGACCGACACCGCAAACAACCAGGCGTTCACCCAGAACGCCACCGCGGCGCTCGCCACGACCAGCAGCCAGCTGCCCAGAGGTGCGCCGGCAAACTCGGCGCCGCGCGCCACTATCGTCTTGGCGGCGACGACGCGAGTGATCGAATCGCGCCGGACCAGGTACCGCGGGGCGCTGTTGACAGCAGGTAGAAAGAAGCCGTCGACCACCCCGAACAGCACCGCCAGCGCGCCGAGCAGCAGCGGCATGACCTCACCGCCGGCCACGACGATCGCGAAGACGACCATGATCAAGGTCCGCAGCACGTCTGAGGCGATGATGGTCAGCTTTGGCCCGATCCGGTCGACGAAGACGCCTCCGACGAGCAACAGCGCGGCCTGCGGGATGGCACCGGCCACCAGGATCAAGCCGACCTTCGCTGGCGTAGTCGTCTGCACAGCGACCCAGGCGAGGGTGACCAGGTAAATGTGATTGCCGATCAACGAGGTGGCCAGGCCGATCAGCCACCGCAGCACGTGAGGCAACTTCTCGACTCCCCTCAGGCGAGGGGTCGAGCCGTCACGATCTGGAACCCTCGATTGTCGTAGACCTGGTAGCCATGCCAAACATCATGACAGCGCAAGCAGTGCTCGGTTCAAGGCGTCCAGCCGAGTAGCGCCGCGCCAGAGCGCAGGCCGCCGAACAAGATGACTGCGGCAATGGCTGGCAGTAACACCACGCGCCACGGGTGCCGGCGGATCCACAGACAGCCCAACAGGAACAGGATCGCCCAGATTGCAATGAAGCCGACGATGGCCCACAGCGGAGCCATCAGACCAGTCGCGAAGAACAAGATTGACATTGCGAGCAGTCCGGCGAGCGCGATCCCGCCCAACACATAACCGATGATTGACGGCCTGGTCTGTGTCTCCTCGGAGGTGGCCATACTCTTCACTCCTCCCAGGGCAGCGGCTTGCCCTCAGCGACCGGAGCTACCGGAATGATCACCACCGGCCGAGACTGACGATGGGCCAGGTGAGCGGCGACAGACCCGGTGAGGAACTGTTTCAGTCCAGCCCGTACGCCACCCCGTCGGCTGCCCACGATGATCATCTCGACATCGAGGATGTCAGCCAGCCTGGTGAGCGCGTACGCGACGTCGCCCGCCAGCTCTCGAAACGACAATTCAATGGAGTCGTCAGCGACTGCTGTACGGACCTGGGCCACCAGACCTTGATCGAAGTCAGTGTCCTTCAGTTCGGGTAAGTCCGGATCGAGTGGGAGCGAGGCGACAGTTCCGTCTGGGAGTTCCTCAACCACGTATCGTCCAGGGTCGACGTGGGCACAGACCAGCGCCGCGTCAAACGTACGCGCGAAGCGGGCGGCATGGCGCAGCACCACGTCGGCCTGGCCATAGGTAACCCCAACCAGGATCCGGCGTGCTGCCTGATGTTCCGCCATCGCCTCACTCCAGTGCTTCGATCAGACCCTAGCGCCGGTCGTGCCCAGGAGCCAGGCGCTTAGCGCGACAATGTATCGCGACCGATCGGCCTGCCGGCCTCAAGCGCGAGCAAAGCCGCCTTCGCCTCCAGGCCGCCGACGTAGCCGCCGAGCTTTCCGTCGCTGCGCACCACCCGATGGCATGGCACGACTACCGGCATCGGGTTGGTAGCACAAGCAGTGCCCACTGCCCGTACAGCCCGTGCATGACCGGTGGCTGCGGCAACCTCCGCGTAGCTCTCGGTACGCCCGTAGTTGATCAATACAAGGTGCCCGAGCACGGCCCGCCGGAACCCGTGAGCCAGCCGAAAGTCCAACGGCAGCACGAAATCATGGCGTTCGCCGGCGAAATACTCCGCAAGTTGGCGAGCCGTCTGATCGAGGCGACGTGGAGCGCGCAGGATGCGCGGGCTGATCAACTCCGACAGTCCCTGCAGCACATGATCATGATCCTCGCGCTCGTACGCGACTCGGACCAGGCCCTGGTCGGTCGCCGCCACGAGCAGCGTGCCGACAGGCGAATCCACTGTCCGATACGCGACGTCCAGCAGCTGGTCCGCCTCGGCTGCCGCCACAAGTTGATCACGGAGACGCCGCATCGCCTCAGCATCGTCGGCGATGATGGGGTCAAGCATGGGGTCACTGGAGTTGATCATGAGCGGGATTCCTTCTTCTGCGGTGTGCTGGATTCGGAGTTGTGGTAGCGGCTGCGGAGGGCGCCGATGCCGTCATGGGCGGCACGCCGGGCCGCGTCGGTTGAGCCGCCGACGAGCGCGGCAACCTCCGCGTACGACATGCCAGCCACATGGTGGTAGGCAACCGCCTGTCTCTGTTTGGTTGGGAGAGCACGGAGTGCCGCCCACAAGCCGTCGTCAGAGGTTTCCAAAGCATCGGTTGCGGACCGAGTCTGCGCGACGTCGGCAACCGGCGTCGCTCGGCGACTCTGGGCACGGACGATGTCAATCGCCTTGTGGTGCGCAATCGTGACAAGCCAAGCCTCGATGTTGGCGCCGTCGGCGAGGCCTGGATAAGCCCGCAGGGCGGCGAGAAAGGTCTCCGACCAGGCGTCATCGGCGTCTGGTCGCGCCAGCACAGCACGGCACACCCGGAGCACGGTCGGTCCATGCTCCGCCACGATCTCTTCAAACGGCCGTTCATTGTCATCAATCTTGTAGACGATGGCACGGAGCAAAACGTGAGGTCAGCGGGGCATCCAAAACAGAGCTGCGAGGGCAAACGCCTAATTCAACCAATCGGTTGACAATCATCGATCACTCGCCGTAGGCTTCCATCAACCAACCGGTTGAATAAGCCGCGATAAGGAGGCCGACATGAGTGAGGATCGACTCTCACGAGTCTTCGCCGCCTTGGCTGACCCGACGCGGCGCGACATCGTGGCCCGGCTCTCTGTCGGGGACGCCACAGTGAGCCAGCTAGCCGCGCCGTACGACGTGTCGATTCAAGCTGTGTCCAAGCACCTCAAGGTGCTCGAAGACGCAGGGTTGGTGAGCCGCAGCCAGGATGCGCAACGCCGCCCACGGCACCTCGAGGCCGAAGTCTTCGACCTGATGACGGCCTGGATCGAGCGATATCGGAGGCAAGCCGAGGAGCGATTCCGTCGGCTCGATGCCGTACTCGCCGCCATGGACGACGGAAGTGAACCAACCATCAACAAAGGAGCAGCATCATGAGCACGAACGCTACGCACGCAGCCGCGACGCGCGAGACCACGATCGAGGCTGACCCCAACCTGCCCACAATCCGGATCATTCGTGACTTCGACGCGCCGCCGGACCGGGTCTTCAGCGCGTGGGTTGACCCGGAACTGGTTGTCCAGTGGCTGGGCCCGAAGAGCAGCGAGATCAGAATCGATCAGTGGAACGCTCACACCGGAGGCAACTTCCGCTATGCATCGGTGCAGGACGGTGAGGAGGTTGCTGCCTTCTACGGGTCATTCCACGAGGTACGACCAAGCGAGCGGCTGGTGCAGACCTTCACCTGGGAAGGCATGCCTGATGGCGTCGCCTTGGAGACCCTGACGTTTGAAGACCTTGGAGACGGCCGGACCAGAACGATCGGTCTCTCCCTGGTGGAGAACCTCGAAGCCCGCGACGGAATCATGGCGAGCGGGATGGAGGTCGGGGTCTACGAGGGCTACGCGAAGCTCGATGCCCTCCTCGCCGAGGGCTGAAACCCGGCCCGCTCGGCGCTAATTCAACAGCAGGCCTCCTCGTACCTCCGGTTTGCCGAAAGGCGTGATCGGGTACGCCTCAGCTAACACCTGGTCTGCATGGGTTGTAGACGGTCCACGCAGGTTGCAACCCATGCAGACCACCCGAAACCTACGTGCACATGGGTTTCGGCAACCACGGACAGCCGTGGAGGGTCACTGAGCACGGTGGATTGATAGCGGCAGAGACTAGGCCGAGCCGCGGCGGCGCCGAAAGGATCTGGTGAGGCACGAATGACTCCTTCGATCGGAGGCTTGCTGCTACTGGGCGCCAGCGGGGACTTGTCCGGACGGTTGCTGCTGCCAGCTCTCGGGCAGCTACTCGACCGAGAGGAGTCCCGGCGCGGGGTCGTACTGGTGGGGGCGGGCTCCGAAGACTGGGACGCGAATGCCTGGCAGCAGCGAGTTCGGACGTCGTTCGCCGATGGGAAGGTCTCCGAGGAGGGGCTGCAGAGTGTGCTGGACACCACGCGTTATCAGAAAGCCGACGTGACGAATGCGGAGGACCTGCAGTCGTTGATCGATTCCTGCCCCCCAGCGCCGGCGCTGTATTTTGCGCTGCCTCCGTCAGTGACCGTCGCTTCCTGCAAGGCACTCCAGCAGGTGTCGTTGCCGGAAGGCACAAACCTGGTGCTGGAGAAGCCCTTCGGAACCAACCAGGAGAGCGCCGCCAGCCTGAACAAGCTGCTCGCCCAACTGGTCCCGGAGGACCAGGTGCACCGCGTCGATCACTTCCTGGGGCGCTCGACCGTGCTGAATTTGCTCGGAGTTCGCTTCGCAAACCGCTTATTCGAACCGGTGTGGAGCAATGAGCACATCGATCACGTCGACATCGTGTTCGACGAGCAACTCACGCTGGAGAACCGGGCGCGCTACTACGACGGCGCCGGCGCGCTGATGGACATGATCCAAAGCCACCTGCTGCAAGTGCTGGCCCTGGTAGCAATGGAGCCGATCGCCACAGTTGAGGCAGTGGATCTGCGAGACGCCAAGGCACAGGTGCTACGGGCCTCTCGGCCGTGGGACGACGACCCGGTCGGATCAGGACGCCAAGCTCGCTATACGCACGGCTCGATCGATGGGCGCGAGGTTCCCGACTACACGGCGGAGCCGGGGGTCGATCCGGCGCGGAACACTGAAACGCTGGCTGAGCTGATCATCGAGATCGACAACTGGCGCTGGTCAGGGGTGCCGTTCCGGCTGCGTTCCGGTAAGGCATTGCAGGAGCGCCGCAAGGAAGTGCTGGTCACCTTCAAGCCACTGCCGCACTTGCCAACTGGGCTGCATGGGAAGCCAATTCCGGACCAGTTCCGGCTCAGCATGGGTCCGGACCGGATGGCGCTGGAGATGAACATCAACGGTCCGAATGATCCGCTCGTGCTGGATCGAGTCATCCTGGACACCGACTTGAATCCGGGCCGGCTGCCGGCGTACGGGGAGGTTCTGGCTGGTGTGCTGGATGGTGATCCGACGCTCTCAGTTCGCGGTGATACGGCCGAGGAGTGCTGGCGCATTGTGGATCCGGTACTGCAGGCCTGGCGCGAGGGAAAGGTCCCGATGGACGAGTACGCCGCGGGGTCAGATGGGCCCGCGAGCTGGGACTGAGCAGCACCCGGACGTGTGACGGAGCGAGCTTGTGCTAAGCAAGACGCGATCATACGAGGGGAGCTGCGGGTGAAGATCCGAATCGGCCTACCCACGGCCCAGTCCGGCCCGTTTGCCGAAGGCATACGGAACGCCTGGTCGGCCGCCGGCCGTACGGGCGAGCCGAGGTTGGCAGCGCTCATCTATTTTTCGCTCGGCGATGACGCCGAGGAGGCGTCCCGCCGCTACCTTCTCGATTACTACGGTTTCTCCGGAGACGTCGCGCGGCGGATCGCTGACTCTGCCTATCGATCGGTGTCCCAACTGCGTGATGTGGCCAAGGGGTTCGAGGATGCAGGATTCACCGAGCTGTATTTCGATCCAACGGTCGCCAGAGTTGACCAGGTCGACCGCCTTGCTGACGCCGTACTCTGAACAACAATCATGATCGCTGCCCAGACCGCACTCGCTGTGACGGGCTCAACCGGTCGTCTCGGTTCACGAGTAGCCCGTGCACTCTCCCGGCTCGGCGTGGACCAGCGACTTGTGGTACGCGATCCCTCGAAGGCTCCAGCCTTGCCCGGATCCCACATCGTCACAGCCGACTACAGTGACGGCGCGGGGGTCCGAACGGCGCTCACTGGTGCCCACACCGTCTTCATGGTCTCCGCCTCCGAGACTCCCGACCGTGTCCAGCAACACATCACCTTCATCGACGCGGCGGTCGCCGCCGGCGTGCAGCGGATCGTGTACGTGTCATTTTTCGGGGCTTCTCCGACGGCGATCTTTACCCTGGGTCGGGACCATTGGGCGACCGAGGAGCATTTGCGCTCGGTCGGTGTGGCCCACACGATCTTGCGTGACAACATCTATGCCGACTTCACCCCACACTTCATCGGCACCGACGGGAGCATTCGCGGGCCGGCGGGTGACGGCCGCGTGGCGGTCGTGGCCCAGGCCGATATCGCCGAGGTTGCCGTCGCGGTCCTCACCAGCGACGGCGCATATGACGGGCGAACGCTGAACCTGACTGGGCCGGAGGCTCTGACCATGAATGAGATCGCCGCCATCCTCAGTGATCATCTCGGCCGGACGGTGTCCTACATCCCGGAGACGATCGATGAGGCGTACGCGTCCCGCGCCTCCTATGGGGCGCCGCAGTGGCAGGTCGATGGCTGGGTTAGCACGTACACAGCAATCGCGGCCGGTGAGCTGGCCACCGTGAGCGAGGACATTCCCGAGGTGACGGGGCATCCGGCCATGACCTTGACGCAGGTTCTTGAGGCAGGATGAGCCATCCTCGGTCGCTAGGCGTTTCGGATGATGCGAGCCACCTCACTGTGCCCCCGACGCGTGGCGTGCTGGAGCGCCGTCACACCGCCCCGGTCCGCGATCCGAGGATCGGCTCCGGCGTCTAGAAGGATCGTCACGATCTGCTGGTAGCGCTTCGAGCCGTCGCCGAGAATCACCGCCTCCAGCAAGGCGGTCCAACCAAGATCGTTCACGTGGTTGATATTGATGCTGGTGGTACCACGCGCCGTACGTAGTCGACGTAACCGCGCTCGCTGGCCGGGCTGAGAGACGTCCCACCGAACCGGTTCCGGATCCTCAGATCAGGCCGGGCAGGCAGCAGCACCTCGAGCATGTCGACGCTGCCGGTCACGCCGGTCACCAGCCACGGCGTGTCGTGTCGCTCATCCAGCGCGTCAGGGTCTGCGCCCAGATAGACCAGCAACCGAGCGACCGCGAGCCGGCCCTTGGTGACAGCGAGCAAGAGCGGCGAACGTCGCCTCTCGTCGCGGGTCTCAAGATTCGCTCCAGCTCGGATGGCGAGTGCCGCGGCTGTTGCGTCGCCGCGCTCAGCGGCAGCGAGCAAGCGCCGGTTGGCCACTCGCTTCGACGGTCTGTCCGCCTTGAGCGCGTCGTTGAGTACCTCTGCGATCTCGCTGTGGCCCTTCGACATGGCGTGCGCGAGCGGGGTGATCTGATCACGTTGGGACGGCAATTGCAGGTCGGCGCCGGCGGCGACCAGGACCCGCAGCTCGGCCGGTTGGCCGGGGTTGGGCGAGGCGACGCCGCTACTGAGGTGGCCTGCTCCGATGCACGGGATGTCGCGGACTGTCCACCGTCGCAGGCCGCGGCAGCAAGAACCACGGCTGCCAGGACGGCACATGAGCGGATTGGTCTCATCTGTCAAACCAGAGTGCCACGACCTCACATGGCTGAGTGGCGACCGGTCCGATGAGGGCGCCGCGGGGATAAGACTGCAGCGGAGCTGGGCCCACAAAACCTGACGCCAGTTCGAGATAGGCAACCGCGACACGCCGCACAGCCGCAGCCGGGCGTGAGGAAATGCGGGAATCAGCAGGCAACACAGGCCTACGGCCTAGGGTTTCGCCCATGCACGCCGCGGAACCCGCACGGCCGCCGGCTCATACGGTCGTCGTGCTCGGCCTGCTCACGATGTTCGGCCCACTATCGCTCGATCTCTATCTCCCTGCACTGCCGCAGCTTGCCGACGACCTCAACGCCTCCGCATCAGCTGCGCAGCTCTCGATCACTGCGTGCCTCGTCGGCCTGGCGGTTGGCCAGCTAGTGGCGGGTCCCATGTCGGACCGGCTCGGCCGCAAACGTCCGCTGATCATCGGGCTGCTGGCCTACGTCCTGGCCTCCGTTGCTTGCGCTTTCGCGCCCTCTGCGGCGATCCTCGCGTTGCTTCGGCTCGTCCAGGGCCTGGCGGGTGCGGCTGGAATAGTGATCTCCCGCGCCATCGCCCGCGATCTCTATTCCGGCCGCGCGCTGATGATCTTCTTCTCTCGATTGCTCCTGATAGCCGGGCTGGCACCGGTGATCGCCCCCATCCTCGGCGGCCAGCTCAGCCGAATCATGAGCTGGCGCGGCATCTTCGGCGTACTGGCCGGTTTCGGCGCGGTGTTGCTGCTGGCCGGATGGCTGGGACTCAAAGAGACCCTGCCTCCGGAACGGCGGATCGTAGGCGGCTTTGGCCGAACACTGCAGGGATACAACACCCTGCTCCATGACCGCTTCTTTGTCGGCTGCGCGCTCTCCTCCGGCCTCGCCGGCGCCACGATGTTCGCCTACATTGCTGGGTCGACGTTCGTCCTGCAACGGATCTACAGCATGTCTCCGCAAGGCTTCTCACTCGTATTCGGATGCATCTCGCTCGGCCTCGTCGCTGCAGCCCAGGGCGGAGCCCGCATTGCCCTGGTCTGGCCACTGACGCGGGTGCTCGGTCTCGGCCTGATCGTCAATCTTCTGGGAGCAGCCTTCCTGCTTGCCACGGTGATCATCGACCTACCGCTGGCCGTGTTGATCGCAGCCCTGGTCGTCATGGTGGGCGCGGTAGGCCTGATCTTCCCGACGGCGAATGCGCTGGCGATGGCCGATTATCCAGATCTGGCCGGT
>DATLPF010000102.1:0-4063 GCA_035535875.1 Propionibacteriaceae bacterium | reverse complement strand
AGAAGGCTCCCGGAGATCTCGACGTCGTGCACGTGATGGGACTCGGAGACTACAAGGGCCGGGGCATCGACCACATCGCGATCCCCGGACTGGTCCGGCGTTTTGTCGGCTCGCATTTCGTACTGTCCCCACGCCAGCAGGTTCTGATCGCCCGCGGCGAGGTGGAGGCAGTCGGCCTGCCGGCGGGCACGATCTCGCTGCTCTACCGCGAGATCGCCGCCCGACGTCCCGGTTTGTTCACCGACATCGGCCTGGACACCTTCGTCGACCCTCGCCACCAGTGGGGACGGATGAACGACCGGACTCGGCTCGGGCTCAGTGAGCTGGTCACAGTCGGCGGCCAGGAGTGGCTGTTCTACCCGCGTTTCGACATCGATGTGGCGCTGCTGCGGGCAAGCGAGGCGGACCCGGACGGCAACGTCGGGATGGATGACGAGGCCGCGGTGGCCGACAACCTCGCCATCGCCCAAGCCACCCGCAACAGCGGGGGAATCGTTGTCGTTGAGGTCAAACGGACGGTCGCGCGTGGAGCGATACCGGCCGGTCGGGTTCGGATCCCGGGAGCGCTCGTCGATCACCTGGTCGTCACCGACTTTCCCAACCAGACACCGACCACCATCGAGGACGCGCGACGCACCGGCGCCGCTGCGAACCGGCCAACCCGGGTCGAGGCACTGCCGTTCGATCATCGCAAGGTCGTCGCCCGCCGAGCGGCCACAGAGTTGTCCGCCGGCGACCTGGCCAACCTCGGCGTCGGCATGGCCAACGGCATCAGCTACGTCGCCCTGGAGGAGGGGTTCCTCGATCGCTTCACGCTTACCGTGGAGCAGGGCATTCTCGGCGGCCTGCCCGGGGTCGGTCTGGATTCGGGTACTGCCGTCAACCCGACGGCGATCATTGACATGCCCAGCACATTCGATCTCTACGACGGCGGCGGGCTCGACTTCGCCGGCTTAGCCTTCGCCCAGATCGACCGGCGGGGCAACGTCAACGTCGCCCGCGTAGGCGACACTCCGATCGGTCCCGGCGGGTTCATCGACATCAGCCAGAAGGCCCGCACGATCGTGTTCTGCGGGACGCTACGCGGAGGTGGGCTCGACATCCGGCTCGACGACGGCGAACTGCGGATCGTCCGGGACGGGCGCTACCCAAAGTTCGTCGAGGATGTGCAATACGTCAGCTTCAACGCCGAGCGGGCCCGCGCGCTCGGACAGCAGGTCCGCTACGTCACTGAGCGGGCCGTGTTCCGGCTCGCCGAGCGCGGCGTGGAGCTGATCGAGATCGCTCCCGGTGTCGACCTGCGCCGCGATGTCCTTGACCGGATGGGCTTCACACCCATGATGCCGACATCCCCACGGCTGATGGATCGGCGGTTCTTCCTGCCCGGCCCGGCCGGGATCCGGATTCGTCCACCACGCGACGCCCGGCACCGAGACAACCAGCAGAGGGAAAGGTCCCACACGACATGACCGACGCGTTCTCCGGCGTTCGGATTCTCGATTTCACGCAGCTCGAGCAGGGTCCTTCGGCCACACAGGTGCTCGCCGACTTCGGCGCCGACGTGATCAAGATCGAGCGTATCGACCGCGGCGAGATCGGTCGTTTCCAGCCACCGTTCCTTGCCCAGGGCTACAGCCCGCACTGGTCGGCAACCAACCGCAACAAGCGGAGCATCAGCGTTGACGCCAAGTCGAACGCGGGCCGCGACCTCATTCTCAAGCTGGCCCGTGAGGCTGACATCGTGGCCAGCAACTACCGGCCCGGCGTGATGGATCGACTGGGCCTGGGCTGGGAGCATCTTTCGGCGGTCAACCCGCGGATCATCGTCGCCTACGCTTCGGGCTACGGCATCACCGGCCCGTACACCCACCGGCGCGGCCAGGACCTGGCGGCACAGGCGATCAGTGGCCTGATGGCGCTCACTGGCAGCGCCGAGTCCGGACCGGTGCCCACAGGGACGTTCATGATCGACTATCTGGCGTCGATGCAGTTCGCTCAGGGGATGATGATCGCCCTCGCAGCCCGCGAGCGGACCGGGCGCGGCCAGGTTGTCGACTCCAACCTGCTCAACGCCGCCGTCACGAGCCACCTGCAGGAGGGAACCACCTACCTCAACACCGGGCATCCGTTCCCCCGGCCCACCGCGGGGGTAGCTCATGCGCACAACACCGCCCTCTACGGCTACTACCAGGCCGCCGACGGGCTGTGGTTCACCCTGATTGGCGAGTTCTACGTCGACGAGCAGTGGAGGCGCACGGCGCGTGCCTGCGGCCTGCCCAGGTCGGTGGTCGACGACCTGCGGTTCCAGACCATCGAGGGTCTGCGCGAGCACACCGAGGAGACTCAGCGGCTTATCGCGTCCGCGGTCCGCAGGTACCCGCGCGACGACATCATGGCCCGATTCGAGGCGGAGGACGTGCTGGTCGCACCAGTGCACGACTACGACGCCGTATTCGCCGACCCGCAGGTCCGGCACAACGGCCTGGTGATCGAGGCCGAGATCGACGGGGTCGGCCCGGTCAAGTTCGTGGGCATGCCGATCGCGCTGTCCGAGACTCCGGCGCGCCTTCGGCGCATCCCGCCCAAGATCGGTGAGCACAACAACGAGGTGCTCGCGGCCGCAGGTCTGGACCCCGAGCGCGTCCGTAGGCTCAAGGCGGCCGGCGTTGTGGGCAGCGAGAGCGACCGCGAGCGCGCCGGTGGTCCCGGCGCCTGGTCTTGACACCTGTAATCCACCACCTATCAAGGAGATTCGGCATGACCATCCAGTTCACTCCGGACAACCGCGCGCGCTCGGCGCGCACCTCTGCCGAGGTCGTGCTTCCCACCGTGGACGGCGGCACTGTCCGCCACCTCATGCACGAGCCGGTGGACTACCCGCGCCACCCGGCTCCCTTCACTTCGCGCACGGTGCTCGCTGCCGCGCACGTGGTCGCCGACGTGCATGCCGACTATGTTCCCGGGCAGACACCGGCGGTTGACTGGGAGGCGACTATCGCCTTCCGCAGGCACCTGTTCAGTTACGGCATCGGCATAGCCGAGGGCATGGACACCTCGGAGCGCGGACCCGGTGGCCTCGACTGGCCGCAGGCCCAAGAGCTGATCCGGCTCGGTGCCGCTGCTGCCCACGAGGCCGGAGCGGCGCTGGTCTCGGGTGCCGGCACCGACCAGATCACCTCGGCCTCTCCGAGCCTGTCCGAGATCGTCGACGCCTACACCGAGCAATTGGAGTTCGTGCAGGGCCAGGACAGCGCCGCCGTCATCCGAGCCAGCCATGCCCTCGCCGGCGCGGCCCGCAGCGAGGACGACTATCTGTCGGTCTACCGCGACGTGCTCGCCCGCACGGACCGGCCGGCGATCGTGCACTGGCTGGGCACCGGCTTCGATCCGACCCTCGCCGGCTACTGGGGACACGATGACCCGCGGGCAGCGATGGACGTCGTCGTCCAGATGGCGGAGGAGAACGCCGAGCGCATCGACGGCATCAAGTTCAGCCTCCTCGACCACGAGCTGGAAGAGGAGTTCCGGCGGCGCCTGCCCGCCGGTGTGAAGGTCTTCACCGGCGACGACTACGGCTACACCAACCTGCTGCGTGGCGACGGGGAGCACCACAGCCACGGTCTGCTCGGCGTGCTTGACCCAATCGCCCCCATCGCCTCGACGGCTTTCGACTCACTTGACGCCGGCGACGAGGACACATTCGCCGAAGTGATGAACCGCTCCATCCCGATGGCGGTCAAGATGTTCGAGGCTCCGGCCGACCGATACAAGGTCGGTTGCGTTTTCGTCGCCTGGCTCGCCGGCCACCAAGACCACTTCCGGATGGTCAGCGGCCGCGAGGGGCTGCGCTCGCTGCGTCACCTCAGCGAGCTGTTCGTGCTAACCGACCAGCTCGGGCTGTTACCCGACCCGGATTTGGCCGCGCACCGGATGCGGCTGCTGTTGGCGCGGGACGGCATCGGATGAAACTGGAAGTTGGAGGTCATGATCGGTTGTCATGCATTTAATCGCCGCCTCGCGGTGTGGTCTGAACATCGACTGACCCGGGACAGACTTGTAAAAG
>DATLPF010000101.1:0-3176 GCA_035535875.1 Propionibacteriaceae bacterium | reverse complement strand
AAGCTGAGCACTCGGCGTGGCACACCTATGAGTCCCGGTCGCGTGCACCAGGTGCACCGGACGATCAGGACCGCACTCAACGAGGCCGTGCGGCGAGGTCATCTAGCTCGAAACCCTGCGGAGATGGCAAAGACGCCGCTTGTGAATGACTATGACGTGGAGCCGTACACCGTCGATGAAGTACAACAACTGTTCGTCGCGGCCCAACGCGAGCCCAACGGCGCACGTTGGGTCTTCGCCCTGGCCCTGGGCTTGCGGCAAGGGGAAGCGTTGGGCCTTCAGTGGGGTGACGTCGATTGGTCACGGTCAGTCCTGACGATCAAGCGCAGTCGAACTCGACCCCGTTATGAACACCGATGTCAGCCCCATTGCGGCCACAAGTACGCCGGTCACTGCCCCAATCGGGTGCTCTCGCGGCCAGATTTCGACACGACTAAGTCGCGTGCTGGCCGCCGGGTGGTCCCGCTGCCGGCAGCGGTGCTCGACCTGCTTCGGGACCACGCCAAAGCTCAGGCGGTCCAGAGACGGACGGCCGCTCAGCTGTGGGTTGACGAGGGGTGGATCTTCAGTGACGAGATTGGTCGAGCGCTGAACCCGCGTACTGACTGGGACCACTGGAAGAAGCTGCTCAAGGCTGCGGGAGTACGGGATGGCCGACTCCACGACGCGCGCCACACCGCTGCGACGGTGCTCTTGCTCCTGGGGGTGCACGAGCGCACGATCATGAGTGTTCTGGGATGGTCAACGACGGCGATGGTCAGCCGCTACGCACACGTCGTTGCTCCTATTCACAGCGACGTGGCGAGTCGGCTCGACGTGCTGCTCTGGTCGAGCCCAAACAGCGCAAAAGACGATCGAAATGTAGCCAGATGAGACCAAAGATGAGACCAAGACCTAGAACGCCGGCGCCCACCTTGTGGCGGGGCCAGCGTTTCGCCTTGTCAGTTGGCGGTGGCGGCGGGATTTGAACCCGCGGAGGCTTTCACCTCACGCGCTTTCGAGGCGCGCTCTTTAGGCCGCTCAGACACGCCACCGCCGGAGAGACTACCCAAGGCCGTCCGGGCGCGCGAATCAGTCAGCGGCTAGCGAAGAAGTCCTTCAACAGTGCGCGGCATTCGTCCTCGAGGATGCCGCTGCGTACGTCGACGCGATGGTTCAGTCTTGGGTCGCGTACGACATCGAAGAGTGAGCTGACTGCCCCGGCCTTTGGATCGAACGCCCCGAACACGAGACGTGCGACCCGAGCGAGCACGATGGCGCCCGCGCACATGGCGCACGGTTCGAGGGTGACCACGAGGGTAAGGCCGGTCAACCGCCAGGACCGCAGCCGCCTGGACGCCTCCCGCAGCACCAAGATCTCTGCATGCGCGGTCGGATCGTTTCTGATCTCTCGTTCGTTTCCTGCTGCTGCCAGCACGGTCCCGGCCTGGTCAACCGCCACAGCGCCGACGGGCACATCACCGTGCCCGGCTGCCATTCGCGCCTGATCGAGAGCCAGCCGCATCGGGTCTTCCCAGTGGCTCAACCCGCCATATTCCCTCACCCAACGGCTGCTTCAACGGCCTTGCGAAATTGCGGATTCAGCTTGATCTTGTCGGCGATATCGACCAGCATCTCGACGCTGCTCAGCTCGAGGTTGTCGATGATCGCGCCCATGTCGAAGTCGTTCAATCCGAGGTCGGCGACAATGCCAAGATCACCGATCGGCTCACCTTCCTCTTCGTCCTCGTCTTCGTCCACGGGCTCCTCGCCGAGATAGTCCACGACGTCTCGCGCGATCGGCCAGTCGCCCGCGGCCGCCGCATCAGACAGCAGCACCTGAACGTGTTGACCACGTACCCGGGCGATCACGAAGACTTCTTCGACCAGGCTCACGAAGCCGAGCGCACCAGCATCGCCGGGCAATCGGCGTAACTGGATGATCAACTCGTCAAGATCGTTGGCGAGATCCTTGCCGAGCGACTGCACATATGGCTGGCCGTCCTCCCGATACGCGGCTAGTACGAAATCGATCTCGTCGTCTGCGGCGTCCTCGAGGTCGGCCTCGTCGAAATCGTCGTCGTCCTCCAGATCGTCGTCAAGCACCGTGCCGCTGCCTGTAGCTCTCTTTTCCGAGCCAGCGCTCCTGCCCGCGCCATCCAGGTCGAACGACTCGTACTCCTCGTCGTCGAACTCTGACATGACTCCCCTCCTCCGCAGAATCGCGAATCCGCACCATCGTGTCAGACGCAGCGACCGGACACGACGCCAATCCCCCATCTCCGGCCCTGTCTCGCTACGGTTCCATCGTGGAACTCCGCATCGTCGACCATCCCCTTGTCGCTCACAAGCTGACTGTGTTGCGGGATGAGACCACCGACTCCCCCACCTTCCGGCGACTCACCGAAGAACTTGTCACATTGCTCGCGTACGAGGCGACCCGCGACGTCCGCGTCGTGTCCCGCACGGTCCAGACGCCGCTGCAAACCGCGGTGGGAGTGAAGCTGTCACCTCCGCGGCCGCTGGTGGTGCCGATCTTGCGAGCTGGTCTTGGCATGCTCGAAGGCATGACCCGGCTGATTCCGACGGCTGAGGTCGGGTTCCTAGGCATGGCCCGCAACGAGGAGACGCTCGTCGCGACAACCTACGCTGAACGGCTGCCCAGCGACCTGACTGGACGCCAGTGCTACGTCCTCGACCCGATGCTCGCCACGGGCGGCACCCTCGGGTCGGCCGTGCAATTCCTGGTCAAGCGTGGTGCCGATCAGATCACCTGCATTTGCTTGATCGCGGCACCGGAGGGGATCGCCCGGCTCACCGAGCTGGTCGACGAGCTTCACATACCCTGCACATTGGTGCTGGCCGGTCTGGACGAGAAGCTCAACGACGTCGGCTACATCCTGCCTGGTCTCGGCGACGCAGGAGATCGCTTGTACGGCGTCGTCTAACGCCGACTTGTAGGTGAGTCAGTAGTAGTACGGGAAGCGGCTCCAGTTGGGTGGGCGCTTTTCGAGGAAGGCGTCGCGGCCTTCGACGGCCTCCTCTGTCATGTACGCCAGCCGGGTCGACTCCCCCGCGAACACCTGCTGGCCGATCAGCCCGTCATCAATCGCGTTGAACGCGAACTTGAGCATCCGCTGCGCGGTCGGGCTCTTGCCGCAAATGATCTTCGCCCACTCCAAGCCGACGGTCTCCAG
>DATLPF010000100.1:0-5394 GCA_035535875.1 Propionibacteriaceae bacterium | reverse complement strand
GCCGCCAGCCTAGGGACCAATCGCATGGGACGACACCAATCCTCCGGCCCTCCTGACCGCTCTCGCTGTGTCGCTGGGCCTGATCATGAGGCTGCGGATCGTTGTCGAGAGCACCACGCGGTCACAGGTGCTTGCAAGGTTGGGTCCACACTGCTGGCGAGGATCAGCAACGCTGATGTGCGGTCGTGTCCCCTAGCCGACCCCATGCGGCATGTGACTGGTGCACCAGCCCGAGGTAGCCCGAACTTTTGGGGTCGAATCATGATCAGGGTTTGCTTCGCAGGCGCATCGGCTGTGAGTGGCGGCCCGACGCGAAGCCCTAGGAGCGGCGGTCGGGTACGCGCCAGCACCGGCCGGAAGCGATCTTCCCGTTGCGCTGCTCTTAGCTCACGTTGCTGCTGGCTCAGCCTGTGCCTGGCCGGGGGCGGCGGTGCGGGCTGGTGGCAGCAGCCGGCCCGCCCCGCAATGGCAGATTCGCGGCCGTGCGCTGCTCGTTGTCTCGGAGCCGCGGCTCGTAATGGGCGAAGAAGATCTTGGTAACAAGATCACGTCGGGACCGCACTCCGGTCTTGGTGAAGATGTTCCTGAGGTGCCCCTGCACGGTGTGTACGGAGATCACCAGATGGTCAGCAATGTCGAGGGTCGAGTAACCCTGCAACACGAGTCTGGTCAATTGCTGCTCTCCTTCGGTCAGGCCGTAGGCCGACATCAGTAGCGGGGCGATCCGGCTTGGGTGGGCAGGTTCGACGATGACGGCAACCCGCTGAGTGTCGGTCGCCGTGAGCGGTACGCCGTGCAGGACAACCCAGCGGCCCGACCAGGTCAGCACCCGAGCTACCGCGACTTCGGACGGGTCGTCTGTGCTTGTAGCCGAACGCGCTGCACGTGCGGCGACGGCGAGCACAGCGGTAGGCAGCCGCGAGGCCGCCCAGTTTCCGTCAGGCAGGTCGCGAAGCCACTCTCGACACCGGGCGATATGGACTCTGGACGCCAGTCTGGGCCGAGCACGATCATCCCGGGCGCCTCCGGACCTTCGGGATCGGCCGAGTCTCCGATGAGCCGGGCCCGGCGCACGGCATCGGCCATGAGCGGGCTGATCGCGGCTAGAAAGGCCTGCTCATCCGCGTCGAACAAGGGGCGGTCGGGCTCCCGGAACATACCTAGGCCGCCCCAGACTTCGCCGGCGCGGGTACGCAGCGCCGCGACCATTTCCTGATCACCGCCGTCGGCCATGAGGGCATGCCAGCGAGGGCTTGAGCTGGGATCGCCGCCGGTGGCCTCATACAACGTCGAGACCCCGCTCGGGGAGCGCGCCACGTCTGTGAGCTGAATGACGTCATCCTCGGCGTACTCGTGGACCAGCCATTCAGGAGGTAACTCCAGCATTTCCTCATTGAAGTGACTCGTCAGCAGTCGCGATGCGGGGTCAATGGTGTAGCAGCATGGGGCCACAGCCTGGGGTACCGCATCCGCCAGCACAGAACCGGACGCTCGCCAAAACGCCACCATGTCCAATCCCTGCTTGGATAACCGGGCGATCTCGTCTTCCGCGCGCGCGAATCGCCGGTGGCGATCCATGTCCGACAGCTTACGGCCCTCAGGACAGGGCGAAGATGGCAGATTTCTGCTATATCCCCGGTTCCGCGGCGGTCCTACTGTCGGAGGACAACCGCTAGGTAGGGAGTCAGGGATGACCCAGACCAACGAAGTCAAGGGGAACTCGCCACCGCTGACGATCGTCCAGCCAGGCGAGCGTGAGGTGACTGGCGATCTTGGCGGGATCGGTGTTGCTTTCAAGCTGTGGGGACGCGACACGAACGGGATGGTTTCCGTGCTTGAGCACCCAATTGCAGTCGGGGCCTTCGTGGAGCCGCACCTGCACACTCGAGAAGATGAGTACTCGATCGTCACCGACGGAGAAATCGGCTTTCGTTCCGGTAGCCGGGAAGTGGTCCTCGGTCCGGGTGGCTACATCACTAAACCTCGCGGCGAAATGCACGCCGTGTGGAACGCAGGTTCGGTCCCGGCACGAATGATTGAGATCATCAGCCCTGCTGGACTCGAAAACTTCTTCTGGGAATTGTCAGAGCTCGTCGGCGCAGGTGCGCCGCCCGACCTAACACAGCTAGCCGCTCTCGCCGAAACCTACGGGGTGCAGTTCGGTGAACCAGACTGGCTTCCAGACATCATCGACCGCTACAAGCTCAACGCATCCTCGTGAGGTCTGTCGACGGTCGGCGGACATCCGCGCCAGCACGGGAGCCAGGGATGACCCAGACCAACCAAGCCATCGCTCTCCTCTTCTAGGATCGGTCATGCCCGCCGGCGCCGCATCTCCCGAGGAACTCGAAGGAATGCTGGAGGACGCCTGACTGCTCAATGACACATTGGTCCTACCCAGCCTGTTCGAAGTCGACGCCGTCCTGCTGCCCCGAGGGACAAGCCAGGTGCGCGGGTGCCCCGCGATAGCCAATGTGATCATCGACCAGCTTCGGCATGGCGGCAGCTACGTCGCCGCGCCGCAGCTGGTGATGCAATCCGGCCCGCTCGCCTTGATCATCTCCGGCGCTGCGATCTCGGTGGCCAGGCGAAACCTGGACGGTTGGCACTACGTGATCAGTCGGCTCGACCTATGACCTGCTCCCAACCTGACTTGCGCCCGTGTCCCAACGAACGAGTCAACGATTTCGCTGACTTCATCGCTCAGTTCGATCGGTTTTCCTAGCATGCTTCTGGCCTTATGGGCGGCCGTAACTACGAGACAACGGTTGATACTCCTCTTCGAATCGAGCCGTTTGGGACACGAGCAGCGGTCGAAGCGAAATGCCGAGTTCAGCCTCCCGCCGCTTGTCTTCGATTATGATGAGCCCGCGTTGAGCGGTCCTTTTCACAAGCGACCGTCCACCGGGCACTGTCAACGGGTCCAGAAGTCCTCCGGCTGACGGCCTTGGCGGAAGCCGAAGTGCTCGGCCATTGCCATTGCTCCGTAGAAGTTGCTGGCCAAGGCGTCCGTGGTATGCGCATCGCTGGCGAACGTGATCGCACGGCCGCCTTCCTCGCTCCACCACTGCGGGATCCATGGCCGCAGAGGGCCACCGACGTTCAGCTCCAACGCCCGCCACTGCCAGCAAGGTCGCGGATCACCTGCCGGAACACATCCTCAAAGATCCGTGGGTTGAACGGACCTTCCTGCTGAGCCGGCCAATAGCGCACCGCGTAATCGATGTGCGACAACACTTCGTACATGTCCGAGCCGGCGATCATTCGCCGCGCCTCTGCCAGATACTCCCAGATCACCCTTTCCGCCGGCCACGCCGATATAAGGTGATCGGCTCGTAGCGGAGCGCGCCGGATTCCTCCGAGATCGGCAGCGTATGCAGCGACCCGTTCACACGATCCAGTGCGGAGAGGTCGAGGAGCTGCCGCGCCTTGTCTGCGTCGATATGTGGCTGACCGAACTCGACTCCGCTGAGAATGCGCAACTCCGGAAACTGTCGTCGACACCGCTCAACACTCTCGAGATAGCCAGCCACGTCGAGCGGTTCTGGAATCAACAGGCCGTTAGCGCCCACCAGAGAACGAAGATGATCGAGTAGATCCTCCGGGTCGATAACCCAGCCGGTGAGGTCTAGGTGCTCGGTGAAGGCGAGCACCGGCAGACCAATCTTGAGCGCACGACGGCACATTGCCTCCATCCTCCCGGCCGCAGCTGACCGCGGGCCGCCAGTGTCCCGAGACCACTCGCTGTGCACATGTCCGTCGCCAGTAAGAAGCATGCCTCGATCCTCCACCGGCGTATCGGGGGCAGAGCAAGCCGCGGCAGTGGCCCGAGGATCTGTGAAAGGGCTCGACAACTGCGATCGCAGGCGCGGCAAGAGGACGTGAATGCGTCATCGAGGTCGCTACCACATGTGTTGGCTCACCGCGCACGAAAGGGGAGCCGGAGCTTCACCACTGCCCGCCTGTGGACCGGTAACCGCGACGCCGCGAGTTGTGCCGCAAGGGGTAACGCTCAGCTCAGCGGAACGAGCTAGAACTCTTCACGCCCTCGCCGGAGATCTTCGCCGCCAGCGAGGACCAGATGGGCTTCCTGCGCGCCGAGCTGACCGCGGCCCGCCGAGGCGGGCGTCCTCACCGGGGTCGATCGACGTCGACGAGGCGGCCCGGATGCTCACCGTGGTGATGAGCGGCCTGATCTCCCTACAGCTCGCGAACGAGCCAGGCGTCCCCTACAGCGCGGGCCGCTTCAGCAGCCTTACCGCCGCAGCCGTCGACATGTACCTCACGCACCACCGAGCTCGTCTTCGCGCGTCCTGCCGCTGGCTGGCGGCGCGACCGGCCCGGCGGTGGGCGCGCGCTTCGAAGTGGTCAACCAGGTCCCCGGGCACCGGCCGTGGAAGAACCCCCCGTGGTGACGGCGTACGAGCCGCACCGCCGCTACGCCGTCAGCCCGACCGAGCTTTCGCCGGAACGCTGGTCTGGTCGTACGAGGTCGAGCCGGACGACGAGGGCACGCTTCTGACCGAGTCCCACGAGGTCACGCGGCCCGTCGGCCGGATCGGCTGGCTCGTCATCGAGCGGCTCCTCGGCGCGCACGACCGGGGCTCCGACCTCCGCCGCGGCATCGCGAACCCCGGCCGCGCCCAAGGCGACGGCAGAGACCCAGCACCGGGACCGGGTCGGTAGATGACCATGGCGTCATGGTCATCTTCGCGGGCCGACGTCGAGGAGGTGCTCCTCTGGGGGCCTTCGGGCGGCAGGTCCCGAGCTACCCCGCTTAGCCGGTCGAGCGGCCACCAGCGAAGTTGGAAACGAGGCGCGCGATGAGCGTCACGAGGAAGATCTGGCCGCAGATCGCCTCGAGGGTCGCGACCGCCCGGCCGATGTCCGTGGCGGCGGTGACGTCGCCGTATCCCAAGGTCGTGAGGGTGGTGAACGAGAAGTACTGCCGCAGCGGGATGCCGGGCTCGGCGACCTGCACGAACAGTTGCTGGTCCCCGAGGTCGGCCATGGCGCCGTACACCGCGCTGAACATCAGGCCGAGGAGGAGGTATGCGGAGAGGGCGCCGCAGATCGTCTCGAGCGTTACCTCCTGATGGATCAGCACGCGCCGGAGCACGGCGATGAGGGTCAGCAGGAAGACGACAACGAACCACAGCTCGCTCAGCCCGCGGGCCGTGTTGTCGGCCACGGATTGGGCGATGATGACGACTGCGAGGAAGGCCGTCAGGAGCATCGCCGCCGCCCAGAGCCGCACCCGCGGACCTACCGCGGACGCATAGAGCGCCAGCCATAGGGCGACGATCGCGAACGATCCCTCGAGGATTCGCGGCGTCGAGCTGCCGCTGAGCGCAAACACCAGGTAGCTCAGGACGAGCAGCCCGAGCACCAGCC
>DATLPF010000099.1:0-4314 GCA_035535875.1 Propionibacteriaceae bacterium | reverse complement strand
CGTCAACGGCGGGTCGGCGAGGACGTCACCGTCGCGTTGCACCGCCCAGCCGAGCTGTTCAGCGTCAGGCCAGAAGCGATGCTGGAGCGCGACGCGCGGATTGAGCCGGGGGCCGATGAGATCGTCAACGAGCTGCTCGGCGGGTCCGGTCTGTGGTATCCGCTCGACCTGCTCTTCTTCGCCCGGCAGCCGCTGAAGCGGGAGGCCCTGATCGTCGACGCGATCAGTCGGATGCCGCTCTTGGTGCAACCCGTCCATGTCGGTCCATCAGGGACGTTGATCCAGGAGGAATCATGAGCCGTTCGCCGTCTTGCGAGGTCCGTTCGTAGTCGGCTCGGCTGACGTCGTGGATCTCAGCCTGGCCTACGAACCCAATGAAATGCCACTACCTGGTCACCCGACCTGTCTGGACCCCGGGGGCCGGATCAGACACCATGTGTTGAGCGGTGGAAGTCAGTCTGTTCAACATTCCCTGTGCCGACCGAATGACGGCAACCGAGGAACGCTGATCATGACACCGCCACTCATGCCGATATCGAGCAGGCCTGAGTAGAACGGAGTCGACCGATGACGGACAACTTCAGGGATTTCGTGGTGGTGGTCACTGGCGCCGCGGGTGGTGTTGGTAGTGCTGTATCAAGTTGGCTGCTTGCACAGGGCGCCCGCGTTTTTGACTTGGATCGACGCCCGCCGGAGCCACTCGTAGCTGAGTTCGTCGCGGTTGACGTGTGTGACCCAACAGTGGTGAATGGAGCCATCGAGGAAGTCGTGGACCGGGCTGGACGGATCGATGGTCTCGTTGTGGCGGCAGGACTCTCTGAGGAACCGACCCCGGCAGAGAAGATGACTCCCGACGTGTGGCATCGGACGCTGGACGTCAACCTGTCAGGTGCCTTCTTTACCTGTCAGCGGGTGGGACGGGTGATGCTGGAGCAAGGGCAGGGTCGGATCGTGACGATCGCCTCGATGTCCGGTGCCCACATCGTGAACGTCCCGCAGCAGCAGGCGGCGTACAACGCATCAAAGGGCGGCTTGGTGGCTCTGACGAAATCATTAGCCTACGAATGGGCCGACCGGGGCGTTCGAGTCAATGCGCTTTCCCCGGGATATATCAACACGCCTCTGCTGTCCAGTAAGGCATTCCTCCACGAGCAATGGAAAGCCGCGACGCCTGTAGGCCGATTCGCCGAGCCGCGGGAGGTGGCCGCTGCGGCAGCTTGGTTGCTCAGCGATGACGCCGCCTTCTGCTGTGGTACCGAGCTGCTGATGGATGGTGGCTACTCCTTAGCCTGAGGATAGGAAGTCGTCCCGTGCAGACGATGAAGGCCGTGGTTTACGACGAGCCCGGAAGATACGAGGTGCGCGAGCTTTCTGTCCCCGAGCCAGGCCCAGGAGAGGTCCTGCTCCGGGTACTCGTTGCCGGCGTGTGCGGCACGGACCTCCATCTGCATGCTGGCGAATTCGGACCAACCTACCCACTGACACCTGGCCACGAGTTCGTCGGCGAGGCCGTCTCGGTCGGAACCGGGGTTGCCGAGGACATGATTGGTCGCCGCTTTGTCGTCGACAACACTGGTGCCTGCGGGCACTGTGTGGAATGCCGTCGAGCCCGACCGGCCTATTGCCACAATCTGATTGCTCAAGGCGTCAATGCGCCGGGAGGCTTCGCCGAATACGTCGTGACCTCAAGTGGACGGTGCTTCGCCGTCGATGACCTGGAACCGGAGACCGCGGTCTTCACGGAGCCCGTCGCCTGCGTCGTACACGGTCTCGATGTCCTCGGGCTGCTGCCCGGGGCCAACGTCTTATTGTTCGGGGCGGGGCCCACCGGATTGATACTGACGCAGCTGCTCGCTTGTTCTGGTGCCAATGAGCTGACCGTCGCTGCCCCTACCCAAGCGAAGCTGGACCTTGCGCGTACGCATGGCGCCGACCGGATTGTGCTGCTGGACCGCCGTAACCCAGCTGCTTCACTCGACGAACTGCGACAGGCCGCGCCCGACGGCTTCGATGTGGTCATCGACGCTACGGGTGCTCCGGTTGTCCTCGCCCAAACGCTGGCGCTGACTCGCACCGGTGGCACCGTGTTCGTCTATGGGATGACACCACAAGCCGCCGTGTGGTCGATCGCCCCTTACGACATCTTCCGCCGAGAGCTGACGATCAAGGGCTCCTTCGCGCAGCAGTTCTCGTTCGATCGTGCGCTCAGCGCCCTGCGCAGTCGTCGCGTCAACACCGAGGGCATGATCAGCAGGCGGTTCAGTCTGGACGCCTACGACGAAGCTCTCGCTGCTGTCGCCGATAGCTCAGTGGTGAAAGCGGTGATCGTGCCGTGACGCCGCCGATCGATGTCCTGGTGACGAGCCGGTCATTCTCAACGGGTGATCTTGATCTCCGTGGTGAACTCGAGGCGGCCGGAGTGACGCTGGTGACCGGGACTCCTGATCATGAGCTAAACGTGCTACGGCCACTACTGTCCACCACCGTCGCGTGGATCGCAGGCACGGGACCTGTCACGGCCGCTCACCTGGACGCCGCGCCCCAGCTGCGCCTGGTGGCGCGATACGGCGTCGGGGTGGACGCGGTCGACCTCGAGGCGGCAGCGCGTCGAGGGATCAGCGTCACCAATACGCCGGGCGCAAACAGCGCCGCCGTCGCCGACCACACTGTGGCCCTCATGCTGTGCGCCCTGAGGCAGGTCGCTGTGGGTGACCGTCACGTGCGTGCCGGCGACTGGCACATGCAGCGCACCCGTCAGCTCGGCCACCTCACTGTCGGCATCGTAGGAGCCGGGAGGATCGGCCGAGAGGTGGCCACCCGACTGTCAGGATTCGGTGGAACGGTCATCGGTCACGATCCGTGGGTGCCTACTGACGCAATGGCAGCGGCCCGGATCGCACCAGTCACCATGCGGCAACTGACCGAGCGCAGCGACATCATCACCTTGCACATTCCTGGAGATCAGACGGTTGTCGACGCCGGGTGGCTAGCCCAGGTGAAGAACGGCGTGATCATCATCAACACTGCCCGCGCCGCAGTCGTCGACGAGGCCGCTCTGGCGGCGTCCTTGGCCGCCGGAACGGTTGCCGCGTACGCCGCAGACATTTTGTCTTCGGAGACCGGCAGGGGATCAGCTCATGTTCTGCTGGACGAGGCGTTGTCAGACCGCACGATCTTCACTCCACACTGGGCTGCGCAGACCGTGGAGGCTGTCGACAACATGGGCCGGGGGGCCGTGGACGCCGTGCTCGCGGTTTTGTCGGGCCAGTCTCCCCCCAACCTGGTTCCCACCCCTTCACGTGAGGGGCAGCTCCGATGACCAACGAATCCAAGCCGATCGCACGCGAGTTCGTGGGTGCCCCACATTGCTTCAGAAGTCGGAAATCGTGATGGCGGACGCTTCCTATATGGGCTTTGTGGGAGTGACGACGAGCAGCTCGTCGATGATGAAGATCTTTCCGGCTTGGGCGGAGGTATTGGGTCTGCCTACCAGAACGCTGATCGGCCACGACATCCCGCTCGACTCGTCGCCCGACACCTACCGCTCCGTGATCCGGGCCATTCGAGACGATCCCCACCACCTAGGAGCGCTCGTCACCACCCACAAGATGGCTGTCTTCAAGTCGGCGTTGGACCTGTTCGACTCGGTCGACGATCTTGCGCGTACCTTCGGTGAAATCTCTTCGGTGGCCAAGCGGGACACCCGCCTGATCGGGGCTGCGAAGGACCCCCTGACCGTGCGGCTGGCCCTGGAGGAATTCATTTCCCCTGACCACTTCACAACGACCGGCGGTAGCGCCCTTATCCTCGGCTCGGGCGGCGCCGGATGCGCGCTCAGCTACCAGCTGGCGCAACGACTCGACGCCCCGAGCCAGCTCATCTGCACTGCCCTGTCCACCTCCCCGCTTGACCACCAACGCGACCTTCACCAACGAGCCGGCATCGATCCCGTCAAGGTCCGGTACGTGAAGACCAGCAGCAGCGAGGACGTCGATGCCCTGCTGGCCGAGCTGCCAGCCGGAAGCCTGGTTGTGAACGCCACCGGCATGGGGAAGGACCGCCCCGGATCACCGATCAGCGAAGCGGGAGCGTTTCCGCTGGAAGGGTTGGTCTGGGAGTTCAACTACCGAGGATCGCTGGAGTTCCTCGAGCAAGCGAAACGCCAGCAGGTCAGCCGCAGGCTGAGGATCGAGGACGGCTGGCGCTACTTCATCTATGGCTGGAGCCAGGTCATCGCCGACGTATTCGACATCGAGATGCCCGCGGACAGGACCGCCCAGCTGAGCACCATCGCCACCCGGTGGCGCTGATGTC
>DATLPF010000098.1:0-10035 GCA_035535875.1 Propionibacteriaceae bacterium | reverse complement strand
CGGCGCCAGTTCCACCGGCGCGACATCGGTCGCGTTTGCCGCCGTCATCGCGGCTGCGGCAGGAGCCGTGGCGATGGGCGCCGTAGCAATCGGTGCCTTGGCAGTCGGGCGGCTCAGGATCGGAGACGCGGCCGTCCGTCGGCTGCGCATTGGTGAACTGGAGGTCGACGAATTGCGAGTGCGTCGGCTGCAGGTGCTCGAGCGGGATGACGGGAGCTGAGCGATCTCCGACGCTGGTCTACGCCGGGCAGCGCCCTTGCCGTCAGGGCTCTGACGCCTGGAGTCGGCCTGCTCATCTCCGGACAGACACTAAGCTGACCTGCCAGTCGACGGGAGGCCAGCATGATCGCGATCCGAACGCCAGACCAGCGGCTTCGCATCTTTATCAGCTCCACGATGAAGGAGTTGGCCGGTGCCCGCGCGGCAGCCCGCACTGCCATCGAACGGCTCCGGCTGATCCCGGTGCTGTTCGAGCTCGGCGCCCGACCGTACCCTCCGCGAGATCTCTATCTTGCGTATCTCAGGCAAAGCGACGTCTTCATTGGCATCTACGGGCAGCAGTACGGGTGGATCGCGCCTGATCAGGAGGTCTCCGGGCTGGAGGACGAATACCTCAACGCCAGTGGGATGCCGAAGCTCGTCTACGTGCAGTCCCCCGCCCCGGACCGTGATCCCCGGCTCAGGGAAATGCTCAGCCGCATTCAGTCGGACGGATTGTCCTATCGCGGTTTCGGCACCAGTGACGAGCTCGGCACGCTGATCGCGGACGACCTCGCGGTCCTGCTGAGCGAGCGGTTCGATCTCAGGGACGAGACGCCGGAGGCTGGGCCGCCGAGCCGCCCGCTGCCGGTCCCGGCGTCCCGGTTTATCGGGCGGGAACGCGAAAAGTCGATGGTCCGGGACCTGCTGACCGGCGGAGATGCGCGCCTGGTCACCCTGGTAGGAGCAGGAGGAATCGGCAAGACACGGTTGGCGATCGAGGTCGGCTCAGGCCTGATAGGCAAGTTCGATGGTGTGGTGATGGTGGCGCTCGATGAGGTGTCCTCGGCGGACCTGGTGGTGTCGTCGATCGCCTCGTCTCTCGGTGTCCCCGAGTCACCGGGCCGGCTCCTGCTGGACGTGATCATCAACTACCTCCGCACCCGCAGGATGCTGCTAATCGTCGACAACTTCGAGCACGTGATGGCCGCCGCAGGAGTACTTGGGCAGCTCATCACCCAAACGGATCAAGCAGTACTGCTCGTCACCAGCAGGGAGCGGTTGCGCCTATCCGGTGAACGCGTGGTGGAGATTCCGCCGCTGGAAGTCCCGGCAGCCGTCGATAGCGACGAGGTGTTGCGGCGCTCGGATGCGGTCGAACTCTTCATCGACCGCGCTCGCGCAGCCGGGAGCGACCTGGATCTTGATCATGGCCAGGTAGAAATCATCGCGAAAATCTGTCGCCGGCTCGATGGCATCCCGCTCGCCATCGAGCTTGCCGCGTCGCGGGCCAAAGTCGTGGGACCGGAGGAACTCCTGCATAGGCTCGACCGCCGCCTCAGCTTCCTGACCGGCGGGCCACGGGACTTGCCGGAGCGGCAGCAGACCTTACGCTCCACCATTGCCTGGAGTCACGATCTCCTCGACGACTCCGAACGCCGGTTGTTCGCCCGGCTGGGTGTGTTTGCCGCGGGCTTCTCGTTGGAGGCGGCGGAGACGGTGTGCGCCGACGACGCCGCGCCGGCGGTTCTGGACGGTATCGCCTCGCTTCTGGACAAGAGCCTTGTTCGCACCGAGGACACGCTGCACGGACAGCCGCGGTTCGCCATGCTGCAGGTCGTCCGTGACTTTGCGCTGGAGAAGTTGGATGCCTTGGGGGAGATGGAGCGACTCAGGCGAGCGCACGCCGACTATTACCAGGGCGTCATCATCGCGGCTGAGCCGATGCTCCGGGGTGATCCGGGTCCCGTCATCGAGCAGTACCGTGCGGACCTGCCAAATATTCGCGCCGCACTGCGCTGGTCGCTGGAGGTGAAGGAGGGCGGTCGAGTCGCCCGCATGGCGGTCGCCATGTGGCCGTTTCTGTGGATCGCCGGGCTTCTCAGCGAGAGCGTTGAAGTCGTGCAGCAGGCACTCCTCGATGAGACAGCGCTCAGCGCTGCAGAGCAGGCGCACGCTCGTCTTGGGCTCGGGATGCTCGCCTTCGGGCAGGGCGATTACGAACGAGCCGCGCCCGCTTTGGAGACGGCAATAGAGCTCTACACCCGGCTTGGTGACGTCCAGCGCGTGGCAACGGCCTTGGTCCCACTCGGTGTGATTCGGGCCGTCTGGAACCCAAACGGAGGCGAAGATCTGCTCGCCCGAGCGGCCGCTACGTTCCGCGAACTGGACGATCAATGGGGCCTCGCATTCGCGTCGCTGAATCTTGGTGGTGCACTGCTGCTGCACCACCGGTATGCCGACGCAATCCCGCACCTCGAAGAGTGCATCCCGCTTGCCCGCGCGGTGAAGGCCGAGGTCTTCCTCAGCAACGCCCTTATCAATCTGGGCTGGGTTCACCATGGGCTTGGCGACGTTGAGGCGGCTCGTGCGCGCCTTCGCGAGGCGGTCATGCACGCTGCGGCGCCGGACAACCGGGAGAGCCTTGGCCGGGCCCTCGAGGCGTTGGCCGCGGTCGCCGTCGCTGCAGACGACCCGGACCTGGCTGCGACCCTGTTCGGCGCGGCCGAGGGTGTCCGCCGCTCGATCGGAGCGGGGGTCTGGATGACGGATCGAGCCAGCCACGACCAGACTGCGGCTCAGCTGCGCACCCGGCTTGGCGATCCAGCGTACGTAGCGGCGACCGACCGCGGTCGCAGCCTGACCGTCGAGCAGGTGCTGGAGCTCACCACGGCCGAATGACCACGGGCAACGAGACCACTAGGCTTGGTGCCCGCGCCGACTGTTGGCGCGGAACCCCAAGGAGGCTGCATGCCTACGCCTGAGGAGAACATGCAGTCCATGCGTACCTTTGCCGAGGAAGTGTTTGGCAACAAGAATCTGAAGTACGCGGCCGACTGGCTTGCCGATGACTTCGTCGAGCATCAAGTGTTCCCGGGGACAACGCCCGACAAGAAGGGTGCAATCGATTCGTATCGCCTCTTCTTCGCCGCATCGCCCGACATGACGGCCGAAATCCACGACATGGTCGCGGCTGGCGACAAGGTTGCGATCAGAGGCACCTACCGGGGCACCGATGAAGGCGGATTCATCCCCAACATGCCGGCTACCGGAAAGGTCTTTGAGATGGAGGCTATGTATCTGGTCCGGGTCAACGACGCGGGACAGATCGCCGAGCACTGGGGTGTTGTCGACACCATCGGAACGATGGCACAGCTCGGCCTGCTTCCGCCGCCGTGAATATTGGCGTGGGATTGACTGGTCGCCCCCTTAGACTGCGGTCCACGATCGACCCAAGGAGAGGTGCGGTTCTTGCAGCAAACACCCGCCGGCGGTTGGATCCGAGTTGGCCTGTTCGCCCTGCCCGCCTATGGGCTCTTGACTGCATACGCGACTCTGGAGCCGCAACCCGACCAGGTAAGCGACCCGGATGGCTGGGCGCGCTTTGTGAGCAGCACGTCATATCTGGTTGGGCACGTCGTCGGCAACGTCCTCGGCACCTCGCTGGCGATCTTCGGAACCTTCGCTCTAGGTGCCTTCCTCGCGGCTAGCCGAGCCCCGCGCCTGGGACTGTGGGGAATGGTGCTCGCAGTGGCTGGCCACATCCTTTTCACGGTGCCGGGTGCGATCTCAACGTTCGCCACGCCGGCGATCGGCGCTGCCTACCTAGCGGGAAACCGTGACGTCATGACACTTGAGTTCTCGCCCGTCATGACCGCGATCCTTGCTTCAGGGTTGCTGCTGGCTGTCGTCGGTAACGCGATCCTCGGTGTTGCGGTCTGGCGGTCCGGCACCCTGCCCCGATGGGCCGGCGTGATCTGGGCCCTCGCAACGTTCATCTTCTACGTTCTCGGTGCCGCACTCGGCATGGCCACCACCGGCGCCAGCCTGCCCACTCAGCCAGTCGGGGCCGCCCTCATGGCCATCAGCGGCGCTTGGATCGCCTGGTCCGCTGTGCGGACGTACGCCATCGATACCGCGACACCGCAAGCTCCCGCCGCCAAGGTGTGACAACCGAAGCAGTCGGCGTGTCCGCAGATATGATCAGGGGCGCTGCGCCGGCTCCGACTTGCCGAACACGCTCTTGGACTCTTTACGGGCGTGCTTGTCCAGCTTCAGTGCTTGGGCACTCATCTCAGCCAAGCCCTTGCGCGACAGCTTGACGGCATTGATCAGGGCTTCCTTCTCCTGCTCACCGCCGGAGTAGTTGGGCTCGGTTGCGATATGCCCCACTCCGGGACCGAAGTACTTGAACTCGCTGCCGTCCTCAAGGATGGCCAGAGACTTGAAGCACTTGAACGGGACGCATTTCTTGTCGCCGACCTTGGTGACCTCAGCCCGAATGGTCTCCCGCGAGTTGTGCGCCTCGACGTACTTCATCCCCTCTTTGGGGTCAGCCATCATCCAGACACCCGGTTTCGCGCCGTGCTTGCCGGCAAGCCAGGCGTCAACGGCGTTGACGAATTGGCCGCCGTCGTAGATCTCGGTATACGAGCCGAGGTACCAGATGTTGCCGGACTTGTCTTGCGCGAGGTAGTCCAACGAGGCCTCGCCAACCTGACCCTGGTCAATGTCCTGGTCAAGAATGGCGACGGTTTTGACGCCATTGATGACCTTTGTGACGTCTGTGACGGTGACGCGTAGCTGGTGGTGAAGCTTCCTACTCCCGCGGTTTATCGAACCGTCTCTGAGCGTCTGATTACCTGGCACGAGGGGATACCAGTTGTTCTGGTCACCGATGGGATCCACAAAGTTCTTCGGGTCGAACTTCTTATAGTTCGCGTTGGCTTTCGGTGCTGCCGTGCTGCTGGCTTTGGGAGATGCGGTCGTCGCGACAGGCGACGGTGTCGATGAGGTCGCGGCTACCTGCGTTGGCGCGGGAGTCTCCGGCGCCGATGCCGCCTGCGGTGGTGTCGCGGCACTACAAGCTGCCGCCGCGGATGCAACAACGAAGGCACCGGCGACGGCCAAAGCCTTACGGCGAAAGCGGACAGGCGCAAGCACTTCGCTGACGATAGCACCCAGTGTCGACGTCATCGAGTGAATGCCTTTTGAGTCGCTACTCATCACGCAACAACTCCCCAGGAGGTAAACGACGAATAAGGGTTGTGGCCGCCAACGACGCGACCACTGATACAGCAAGTACGAGCGCCGCGAGCACGGCAATGTCGACACGTGGGAGGACGACTTCTGGCCGCAGTACAAACAGCGGCCGCAGCACGGTCACCAAGAAGTACGCCATCACGGCACCGACCAGTACCCCGACCGCTGCTCCTATAACGACGACGCCTGAGGATTCGGTGACCAGAAGCGAGCGGATCTTTCCAATCCGCATGCCTTGGGCGCGCAGCGTGACGTACTCCCGTCTCCGCTGCAGCAGCAACCCGAAGACGAAGATCGTGATCGCCGTGGCCGCCATGGCCAGGGCATAGGCGGAGTCGAGGGTCAAGAGACCGCGGATGTTCAGCGCCGCAAGGCTTGATTGGTCCTTGTCGAGCGCGGTTGCCCGCGTGTCGATCTGCAGAGCGTCCGCCGAACCGGGACCTTCTTGCAGCCCAGCGACGACTCGATCCAATGTGGCATCGCTGGGGTCGGTCGTCTGCGCCAGGAAGAAGGTGGTGTTGGTCGAGGGTATGAGCTGCATCTGACGTTGGATGTTGACCAAAACGTCCACGCCTTCGGGGAAACCGGGCAGGCGTTGAAAGAGCCCGATGACCGTCAGCTCGGACAGCTTCTGATCTTGGGTTCCCCGGGCGAACAGCACCTGTACGGAGTCGCCGACATCCACGTCGAGGGTGTCGGCGAGATCTTCGGTCAGGAGCACTCCGCCTGGCTGGCGCTGTAAGGCGTCCATTGCGTTGGCCGCAGTGGTACCGAGGAAATCCGTATCAATGAGCGGGGCCACCTGCCCAAACGCAGCCGGATCGATCGCGGCCATGTTGCCCGCGTCCTCGTTGTTCTCGCTTTCCAGCAGCGCATTGTTGAGGCCGTACACCACCGGCGTCGCCGTTTGGATACCGGGGACCTTGAGTTGTTCCGCGTACTGAGGGGGATGGTCGAGGGCGCTGATCGGCGAAGGTGTGACGCGTACGTCCGAACCCACCACGAACCTCGCGTCACGGGCCTTCGCCTGGTTGTACGACGCACTGAAGGACGCCACGCTGGTGCCGAGGGCGACGATCAACCCCACCATGATCACCGCCGTTGCTGCAGCCCAGGAGCGGCGGCGGATGCTACGGGTCAACAGACCCCGAAGTGGTCGGCCGAAGCGGTGCCGCAGCGGGAGCGGCAGGAACGCGAACCCTCGCTCGACGATCCTGCCCAACACCAGGACCCCGCCGAGCCAGATCCCGATTGGCACGATCACCAGATGCAGTTGCAGGGAGACCGCGCGGCCGAAGTACACCGATCCCTGTACGCCCTCGAAGCCGCCGTGGCGACGTTGGTACCACTCGACACCTATTGCTGCCGCCAAGATCAGAAAGTCGATCCCGAGTAGCCGCCAGAGTGGCGCTCGGGACGCCAGCTGGGCTCGTTCGTCGCTGATTTGGCGGGTGATTCCGCGCCGGCCTGCTGCGTACAGCGCGACGCCAGTGGCAAGGAATCCGGCGCCCGCACCCAATAACGCGGACGCGAGCAAGCTGACAGGAGAGGCGCTCGCGAGAGCGTCGGCCGATAAGACCGCCGCGCTCGAAACCAGACCCAACGCGACGCCGAGCACCGACCCGACAGCGGCGAGCGCGAGGGTGCGGAGAGCGTGCATGCGGAGTAAGTGACGCCGGTTCGCGCCGCGGATTCGCAAGATCGCCTGTTCCCGGCGTAGCGCGCTGGCGAGCACACCGCCCGCGTACGCGGTGAGGATCGCCGCCAGCAAAGCACCGGGAAGTCCGAGGAAGACGAACATGCGCTTGGCCGTACGGGCATCATCGCGGGCAACTTGGAGCGCATTGGAGATGTTGTCGATCAAGACGTCTTGCCCGAGCGCGACGGCATTGACGCCGTCAGCGACCGCCTTGGTTTGGGCCAGGGCCGTTCCGGGATCGGCGTCAAGCGGCTCGCGCTCCATGAAGACGTCGACTTCGAGGATCGGTTGGCTACGAAGGACTGTGCCCGGGGCCGTCGCCACGTTCTGAAAAGCCGGGATGATCGTCTTGGGGAACACCTCGGGCGCGACGATCACCGAGTTTCGAACATAGACGAACTGTTCGAGCCGTTTGCCCTCGCGGCTGTAGAACAGAGACTTCGCCCGCGACACATCGGTGATGCCGCTGATGAGCACGCTGAGGGGCTGGCTCATGCCGGGCACGCGTATCTGCACGACACCACCAGGTCCGATCGACAAGGCCCGAGCCGCTTCCGCGCTGAGTAGTCCGGAGCCCGGCTCATAGGAACCTTCGACGATCCGGATGGAGGGATCTTGCTCGAGGTATCTGTTGTCCAAGCCGAAAACGCGGGTCGCCTCGGGGAGCCGCTTGGCGCCCGCCGAGAGCGAGCCGGGATCGAGATCCACGAACGAGAGCGGCTCGGCTCGGGCGACACCCGGGATCTGGCCGATCTGGCGTGTCAGCTCGTCAAGACTTCGGGGTTCGGAGGTATTGGCTTTGACTGGGACGCCAATCTCGCGGCTGGAGAAGCTGGCGCTGGGACCAAGGGAGGGCACGGACTCCACGGCCGAGTCGGCTACCACGTCGTACGCCAGCGTGACCTTGGACTTTGGTCGCACGGTGCCTAGGTTGAGGCCCAGATTCGCCTCTCCCTGAGAAAGTGGGAACTCACCGCCGTAATCCGGCATCCGTGAGCCGTCGATCGTCATCGAGTTGGGGACGTAACTCAAAGGAGGGATTGGTTCGTCTCTGATGACGACCTCGTTGGCGGGATGGGAACTGTTGTTCGCCAAGACGAGCGTCACGTGCCCGCGCTGGCCCGGCTGGAGCCGAGACGGATCGATTTGCTGGGTGAGGCGCACCTTATTGCCCAGCGGATCCGCCAGCACGCGCTGCATGTCAATCGGGATGGGTGCAATCGCGCGAGCGGTCATGGTCGCGGAGGAACCGTCGATAAAGAACAACACAGCCGAGAACAGACCGATGCCGAGCGTCATGCCGGCCAGTGCGGTGAGGCTGCGTCTCGGGTTGCGGCGCAGGTCGCGCCAGACGTAGCGGCCGATCATGACACGCGTCCGTCTTGAAGGTGAATCTGTCGGTCCAACCGGCCGGCGGCATCGCGGTCGTGGGTGACCATGATCAACGTCGCACCGATCTCGCGCTGCATTCCCAGCAGCAGGTCGATCACACCGACCGCGTTGGCCGAATCCAGTGCCCCCGTCGGCTCGTCGGCAAGAATGATCTCCGGCTGGTGCACGATCGCCCGAGCCACTGCAGCCCGTTGTCGTTGCCCGCCCGAGAGATGGTCGGGCAGTCGGTAGGCCAGCCCAGCCAGGCCGAGGTTGGCGAGCGTCGCTAGCGATCTTCCGGCTCCCGAAGACTCGCCGTTGAGCGCCAGCTGAAGGCCCACGTTTTCCAACAGAGTGAGGAAGGGGAGGAGGTTGTCGGCCTGATAGACGAAGCCGATGTGACTACGCCGAAAGTCCGATCGATCACGCTCGGACAACTCTGAGATCTGAGAATCGCCGATGCGCACGGTGCCTGACGTGGGCCGGGCGAGCCCTCCGACCACTCCCAGAAGTGTCGATTTGCCGCCACCGCTGGGTCCGGTAATCGCCACACTCGACCCGCTGTCAACGGTGAAGGAAACTCCATCGAGCGCCCGTACGGGACCGCTTGACGTCTGGTGCTCAACGATCACCGAGTCCACGGTGATGGAAGCGTCCATGCTCATGCCGGAACAACCTTGCGGTCACTGAGGCGCAGTGAGCGATGGGCCTGGCGGGCGAGCTGCTCATCGTGGGTCACGTACAAGACAGTGAGGTTGCGCTCTCGAGAGGCCGTGAAGATCATTTCCATGACGTCCGTGGCAGTCGCGGAGTCGAGTTGCCCAACGACCTCGTCGGCGAGGAGCAGATCTGGCTCGTTGGCTAGTGCCACGGCTACCGCCACCCGCTGCGATTCGCCGCCGGACAGTTGCCGTGGAAGATGATCAATCCGGTTCCCGAGTCCGAGGTCGGACAAGAGTTCGCGAGCCCGCGCGGTGGAATGGCGGCCTGCGGCGAACCCGATGGCCAGCTCCACGTTCTCGACGGCGGTCAGAAACGGGATCAGGTTGTCGGACTGGAGGACAAAACCGATCCGCTCTGCGCGAAGGCTGGCCCGGGCGTCGTCATTCAATTGGTCCATCTGCTGGCCGCCGATGGAGACATGTCCGGCATCGGGTCGCATTAGTCCAGCGATCAGTGAGAGCAGAGTCGACTTTCCTGATCCAGACCGCCCGATAAGGCTTGTGGTCTCACCTTGAGGCAAGTCCAGCTCGACCTGGTCCAGCACGTTAAGCGTGGAAGTGCCGCTGCCGTATGACTTCGACACCGCCTCTAGCCGGACCAACGGCTGCCCAGAAGCGAGACTCACGCTGTCTCCCTCCGAGCGCGGCGCACTGCGCCGATTGGCCAATAGCGCTTGATCATCACCGCGGTGTGCTGATGGATTGGTATCGGCAGTGGGGTGGATACTGCGAGACCAGAACAGCTCCTTCCGCTAATTTCCCTTGGCGCTTGTGTCATACGGTACGCGTGCGCCATATGGAATGCTTTCGACTCCAGTACTCCTTAAGACTCCAGCACTTCTTAAGAGGGATCAATTCGTCGATCAGGACAATGTCAAAGAAAATTTACAGTCCCATCCTGGTCGTAAATCCAGGTACGTGGCGCACGCCGCCGAGCTTCCATGCATTGACGTCCAGCGCTCAGATCGTCCGACCGTGGCTGCGGGTTGTCGGTCTCCACTC
>DATLPF010000097.1:0-5018 GCA_035535875.1 Propionibacteriaceae bacterium | reverse complement strand
CCGCGCCCAATCGCTGACCATTCTGTGGTGTTCTGGCTAACTGGACATTGTTCGGCCAGCCCCTGGCCTGGGCAATGGTCAGCATCGCAGCAGACGATCGAACGATCGAAAGGAGGCCCTCATGAGGCCGATCATCAACTCCACTTTTCTCAGTCTGGACGGGGTGATGAACCACATGGATAAGTGGCATTTCAGCTACATCAACGACGAGTCCGATCAGCTCACCTACGACCAGCTCGCTTCATGTGACGCCATGTTGATGGGTCGGAAGACCTACGACATCTACGCAGCCGCCTGGCCCGCTCGGGAGGGTGCGTACCCAGATCTGATCAACACGGTGCGCAAGTATGTGGCGTCGACGACGCTAGAGTCGCCGACCTGGCAGAACACAACCGTCCTGCAGGGCGACCTGGTGTCCAGCGTTCAGGCGTTGAAGGACTCTCCCGGCGCGGGCATCCTGATGCACGGCTTCGGTCCAGTCGCGAAGTCGCTGGCGCGGGAAGGACTCCTTGACGAGCTGCATCTGTGGCTGAACCCAGCATTCGCCGGCGTCGGAGACGCCGGGGACCTGCTCCTGACTCCTGGCCTGAACGTCCATGTCCAACACCGCGCGACCCGTACGCTCAGCACTGGCGTCGTCGTGGTGTCCTACGCATTCCAGGCGGCACGATGATCGCGCGGATGTGGCGAGGCTTGGTGCGCACCGAGAGGCTCGCGGAGTACGTCGACATCGTGGAACGGACCGGGATGAGCGGCTACCGCAGCACTCCCGGCAACGCCGCAGCGCAACTGCTGACACGTGATCTTGGCAATGGACGCAGTGAGTTGATCACTCTGAGCTGGTGGGCCGATCTTGACCAGGTCCACGCGTTCGCCGGAGACGACATCGAAGCCGCGAAGTACTACCCCGAGGACGACGAGTACCTCCTTGAGCGTGAGCACACGGTGGCCCACTTCACCGTCGCGCCGCCGCAGCAGTTGCCAACAGAGGCGCCTGCGGGAGGTGAAGATCAGACGGCGACAGGTTTCAGCGTTAGCCGCGTGCTGTCCGGCGGGCCGCGCGAGGTGTTCGCCCATTTCATCGAGCCAGCGCTGCTTTCCCACTGGTTCGTTGTGGAGGGATTCACCACGCCGTCCACACGCATCAACCTGGACCCCAGGCCCGGTGGCATGATCAGCGCGGTGCTGGTACCCGACGACGGGGGCCCAGAGATCCCGTTCACTGCCGCGTACGGCATCGTGGAACCGCAAAGCCGTATCCAGCTCCGGTTCACCGATCCCACCGAGATCGTGACGATCTCCCTACTCGACCTGGCCGAAGAGGGTACCCAGCTGACCTATACCAATGTTGGTGCCGGGCTTACCGGAAGAGCCATGGCGCTCAGCGGAGTCGAGCGGATGCTCGATGCGCTGGAAGTCTCCGTGACCGCTCAGCACTAGGCGTCTCAGCCCGGGGAGCGGATCAGCTCATCCTGAAGGCGTATTGGACGGCTTCGCCTCCCATGAGAGCGGCGTTCTTCCGCACAGAGCCACGTCTATAGAGCCGATCCACTCGTCATCACCAGCATTTGTGGCTCGCCGCGGAGAAACGCACCGCACCCGGGCGGCCGTATCAGTACCTCTGCTTCTGCTGAGCGGGTCAATGGTGGGCGAACCTGTCCCGGTATCGTGCAAGGTGAAACCGCCTTGTAGGAGGGCTGCAGTCGATGACATCGCGTGCAGCGGAGAATCTCGGCAAGCGGCTGGAACGGGAGCGCGTACGCCGCTTTGTCGGCCGATCCACAGAAATCGAGCTTTTCACCACCTGGCTCGAGGCATTCGCCGACCGTGAGACCGTGTCCGACGGCCAAGAACCGTTCAGCGTGCTGTGGGTGTACGGCGCCGGCGGCATCGGCAAATCCACCCTGCTGCGGGCTTTCGCCGAGATTGCGCGCAATTCCGGATATGTGCTGGCCCACGTCGATGGCGGCCGAGTCATGCCCACGCCTGACGGCATCAGGTCGGCCGTCTGGGAGTCGCTGGCCGCTGGCCTCGATGTCCAGCTGAAGCCGCCCGTCGGCGGACCGCCCGCCAAACCGAGTGTCATCATGCTCGATGCTGCTGAGCAGCTTCAGCCGGTCGAGGGCTGGCTGCGCGAGGAGTTCCTACCAGCGCTGCCCGCGGAAGCGCGGGTGATCATCGCCGGTCGTCAGCCGCCCGATGCTGCTTGGCGTTCTGATCCGGGCTGGCGGGACCTGCTCCGTGTGCTGGCTCTCCGAAACTTGTCGCCCGACCAGACTCAGGCACTGTTGGAAGTCGAGGGCATGCCGGCCGATTTGCTAGATCAGGTCATGGCGTTGACCCACGGGCATCCGCTTGCGGTATCCCTATTGATCGATGCCGTACGCCGCGCAGGACCGGACATCGACGTTCCAGAAACGCTCGAGGATTTGCCTGACGTGGTGACCGCCCTACTCAACCGGATTGTCGAGCATGCGCCAACAAGCCGGCATCGAGCAGCGTTGCAAGTCTCCGCACACGCGGCCACCACGACAGAACCACTGCTACGAGCTGCGGTACCGGCCGATGCGCCAGAGGCCTCAGAGCTGTGGGAGTGGTTGCGGGATTTGACGATCATGGAGGAGGTCCAAGCCGGCATCTTTCCGCATGACGTGGCCCGGGACGTGGTCGAAGCCGACTTGCGGCGGCGTGATCCCGACACCTACGCGGACATTCACCGTCGGCTGCGTGGCTACTTCGTCGATCAGGTCAAGGCGTCGGCGGGGAATCCTGACGCGCTGCAGCAGGCGGTGGCCGACCTGCTCTTCCTGATCAGGGGCCACCCGGTCGCCGGCGCCTACTGGTACTGGGATGCCCTTGACGGTTGTCCTGGGCAGTCGGTACAACCCGAGCAGTTCGACCTGGTCATCGCTATGACCCGGGATACTCAGGGTGAACAGCAGGCGGAGCTGGCAGCTCATTGGTTGCGCCGGCAGCCGGAAGCCTTCCGCGTCTTTGAGGGTCCAGACGGTGATATCGGCGGTTACGCGGCCCGCCTGGCACTTCATCTTGCTCGGCCCGAGGACATCGAGGTTGATCCAGGCGCCAGAGCCCTATGGCGCTATGCGCAGCAGCACCGTCCGCCGCGTCCGGGTGAGCTTGTGTTGGGCTGGCGGTTCGTGGTCGATCGGGATCCTATTGAGCGTCATCCGCGTCTGGCAGGCACGATGTTCGGCGCCTGGCACGTCATTGACATCTTGCTGCGAGGGCCCACGGCATGGGAGTTCGACGCGTGTTACACCGATCTGGAGTACTGGGAGCGATTCTTCAATCACTTTGACTTCGTCCACGCACCCGACGCTGACTACGAGATCGACGGCAAGCGGTACGTAAGCTTTGCCCACGACTGGCGTCGGGTCGGTGTGGCCGACTGGTTGGAACTCACCGCGGCCCGAGAGCTCGGCGAACCGGTCACAGACTCAGCGGCGGAGCCCGCAGCGTTGCTGTCCTACGAAGAATTCGCGGCGTCGGTGAAGCAGGCACTCCGGTCGTTGCACCAACCTCAGGCGCTGGTCCGTAACCCGCTGGTGGCCTCGAGCATGGTGCAAAAAGTGCTGCGGGAGCATCCAGATGATCGTCCCGATCAGGTGCTGCGGGGGCTCATCGTCAAGGCCGCCCAGGTCCTGAAGTCGGATCCTCGGGCTGAGACTCAGTACCGGGTCTTGGATCGCACCTATCTGCATCCCGCTCCAAGCCAGGAAAAAGCAGCAGAGCTGCTGGACCTGCCATTCAGCACCTACCGGCGCTATCGCGACCGTGGCATCGAGACCGTCACCGACTGGCTCTGGGACCGCGACATTGACAGCACGGCACTCAGCTAATCGCGCGGCCGACCAGCCGTAACAACGCAACTCGGCTTCGGAGATCGAGCGACCATCAAATGGCCGGTAAGTGGCCTGGCTGCTGAACAGACTCCCGGCAAACATGGGCAGCAAGAGTTGAAGAAACGAAAGGCAGGGAGATCCGCGGTGGGCAAAGCGTTCTGGTCCCGAAGGCGATGAGATTGCTCTGTCCTAGCTGATGACTTGAGAACGAGAGGAGCTCTGCGACGTACCGACCCAGTGGTGGGCGGAAGGTGGACTGGCCGCTGGCCGGCATCGCCGCAGATCATGGGTCCGACCTAGAAAGGATCGATGAAATGAACAACAACAATGCGGAGCTGGAGGAGTTCGGGAAGCGCTGGGCAGAGGCGGAGGTGTCCCAAGACCTCGTTGCCCTGGATGCGATGGCGCACGAGGACTTCATCCTGGTGGGGCCATTGGGATTCATATTGGATAAGACCCAATGGCTGGATCGCTACCGCAGCGGTGATTTTGTCACGACCGCACTGGATTGGCGCGATACCGAGGCCCGTATGTTCGAGGATTGCGCTGTCGTGGTCGGTGTCCATGATCAGGAAGCGGCGTACCGCGGCCAGCCCAACAACGGACAGTTCCGCGCAACCCACATCCTGGTGCGCGAGGACAGCGCGTGGCGGCTCGTCGGCATGCATCTCAGCCCCATCACCACGCCGCCCAGGCCGCCGCAGCAGGCAGGATGATCATGGTGAGCGAAGGAGCAGTGAAGCTGGCGCAGTTTGTCAGCATCATGCTGTACGTCTTGGTGGCGGGTGTGATGTGGGGGACTTGGCTCTCCCTAGCCCGCACCATGACCAGCTATGACGCTGCGACCTTCCTGGCCGACGGCCAGCACATGATCGAGAACCTGGGAACGATCATGGCGGTGTTGATGATCTCTGCTGTGGTGATCGGACTAGTCGTCGTCCTGCTGCTCTTTCGTAGCCGCTCTCCCATCGCCGCATGGCTGGCAGTGGCGGCCCTACTGCTGATGATCGCGGTTCTGGTGATCACGGTGGCCGTGGAGGTACCGATCGACAACATGATCGCGACTTGGACTGACGCAACACTGCCCCAAGACTGGCAGGACATCCGCGCCCGCTGGGCGGCCTTCCATACGTTGCGTACGTTCGTGTCATTAGG
>DATLPF010000096.1:0-4951 GCA_035535875.1 Propionibacteriaceae bacterium | reverse complement strand
GTACGCCGCGTTGCCGATCCGGACCGGCCGCGAGTCGGCATACCCGGGCAGGTTGTCGAGCGTCGACTCGGTGAGGTCGCGCTCGCCTCCGATGCCGTACATGATCTGAATGTCGTCCTCACCCGCCACCAGGTCGGCGATGAAGGAGAAGAAGTCGATCGCTTCCCAGTCGAAGCCCAGCGAATACAGACCCCACAGGGCGAAGGTGGCGTCCCGGATCCAGGTGAAGCGATAGTCGTAGTTGCGGTTTCCTCCCGGAGTCTCGGGAAGCGACGTCGAGCCGGCGGCAGCAATGGCCCCAGTCGGGGCGTAGGTGAGCCCTTTGAGAGTAAGCGCGCTTCGCTGCAGGTAGCCGCGCCACGGGTGATCGGGGAATTGCCCGCGGGCCAGCCAGTGCTGCCAGTGGTGAGCAGTCCATACCTGGCGCTTGTATGCGTCGGCGAAGTCCGCCGGTGGTATCGCCCCACCCCAAGACAGCGCGACATAGCGGACGTCGCCCTCTCGGAGCAGCGTCCGGGCGTTGGCTTGGCCGCCCTCGAACCCCAGCCGTAGGTCGCTGGTCAGGGTCAGTTTGAGATCCTGGCCATCGGCCGAGCAGACACCCTGGTAGTAGCTGTTGTTCGTGTACTCCCAGCGAACGTGGCCTTCGCCGTAGTTGAGTACCGGCTCACAATCCACGGTGGTCTGCACCTCACCGGAGGCACAGCGAATCGTACGCAGGAAGATGTGCTCGGCCTCGTAGTCATTGGGGGTCCGACGGTAGGTCTTGGACCGGTCTGCCGGATGGTGCCAAGGTCCGATCAAGAGGCAGTCTCGGACGATGATCCATCCGGTTGGCGTCCCCCAGCTGGTCTCCAAGATCACGGTGCCAGGCAGGTAACGGACGTCCGCAGGTACGGCGATGTCGACTGGGGAGATTCGGAAGGTCCCCGCCTGCCGACCAAGGATGCGGCCGAACACACTGGGAGAGTCGAAGCGAGGAACGCACATCCATTCCACTGCGCCGTTCGGCGACACGAGGGCGGACACCTCTCCGTCGCTCAGAAACCCATAGTCGCCGATCGGGGTCGACCGGATACGCGGCGCCGGCGCACCGACCCGAGCCTGCGGCTTGCTCTTCCTATTCGCCATGGGCAAAGCATTGCCCGGTCAGCACGTCCTGGCAAGCATTGGCCGCCAGCGGCAGGTCCGATGATCATCGACTGCGTTAATGGCCCGGTCCGGTCACGATCTTCTGGCGTTCGGATTCGTGAACTCCGCCCTTCTTTTCGAGGGTGGCACAGGCGTCCTCGATATCGCGGGCCAACGTGTCGACATGCTCACGACTCAAGGTTTCCTTGACCAGCGCACGCATGATCGTTATGTCTTGAGCGTTCGGCGGAAGCGTGTACGCCGGCACCATCCAGCCTCGTTCCGCCGACAGCTGCCACGCGATGTCGAACTCGTCGTAGTTCTGATCACCGGTGAGTTGAAAGGCAACGAGCGGCAGCTGCTCCTCGTCGGGCCCGATCAACTCAAAGCGTCCCGTGTCCTGCAACTTCTCCGCGAGCACGTTGGCGTTCTGCTCCATGTTCTTCATGATGTAGGCGTAGCCGGCGCGGCCGTAGCGTACGAAGTTGTAGTACTGCGCCAGCACCATCGCTGAGCCGGTGGAGAAGTTCAGCGTGAAGGTGGCGTCGGTCTTGCCGAGGTAGTTCTCCGTGAACACGAGATCTTGAGCGAGGTCGGACTTCTCTCGAAAGATCAGCCAGCCGATGCCGGGGTAGACGAGCCCGAACTTGTGCCCAGAGACGTTGATCGAACGCACCTGTTCAAGGCGGAAGTCCCATTCCGAATGCGGGTAGAGGAACGGCCAGACGAATCCCCCGCTCGCGCCGTCGACGTGCAATGGAACGTCAATGCCGCGCTCGGCCTTGATCCCGACCAGCAGGTTGTTGATGCCGACGACGTCATCCTTGTGTCCGGTGAAGGTCGTTCCGAGGACGGCTGCCACCCCAATGGTGTTTTCGTCGATGTGCGGGCTGACGTCGTCCGGCCCGATGGTGTACTTGCCCGGCTGCAAAGGCACGATCCGTGGCTCGACATCGAAGTAGCGGCAGAACTTCTCCCACACCACGTGCACATCGCCGCCGAAGACCAGGTTCGGGTTCGCTGTCGATTCCCTCGCGGCTTCGCGACGCTTGCGCCAATTCCATTTCAGCGAAAGTCCGCCAAGCATGATCGCCTCTGACGAGCCTTGGGTGCGCGCGCCGGTTGTCTCGCCCGGTGCATGGAAAAGATCAGCGAGCATCCGGATGCAGCGTTGCTCGATTTCGGCCGTCCGGGGATATTCCGCGTGGTCGATGAAGTTGCGGTGCAGGTTGTCGGCGATGATCCTTTGTGCCTCCGGCTCCATCCAGGTCGTGACGAAGGTGGCGAGGTTGCGAGCCGGATCGCCTTCGAGAGCGAGATCTTCGGCAACCAGCCGCATGGCCTCCACGGGGGTCATGCCAGTCTCGGGGAATTCGCGACTCGGCACTTCCTCGGTGGCGAAGCGATTCCCGAAGAGCACCGCGTCAGGGATTGGGCCGGAGGATGTGGTCATTGGCTTCTCCTTCGTTGAACGCTAGTTGTTGATCAATGGGCTGCACGATGCTGTGGGCCTTCAGGGCGTGCAGGTGCTGCTGCGCGAACCGCATGCTTCCATGCTGGCAACATCAAGATCGCTCCCACCAGGAAGCAGAGCGCTCCGAGTAGCGTGCCGGCGATCGAGACGGAACTATTGATGAATTCGCCTGTGGTCGGAAGGACGTAGCTCGCCAGCGCGGAGATCATGAAGAAGATGGATCCGATCATGTTCAACCAGGCGATGTACCAAGGCAATGACCTAGGCCGAAAGCTGAGCAAACGCCCCACCGCGAGGATGGCGAAGGCGCTCGACATCAAGAACAGCGTCGACCCGTATAGGTCCGGTCGCCAGATTCGGCGATCCTGCTGTTTCACGGTCGCGTTCTGGATCAGGGCCGCCAGCGTGCTGATGTTGAAGAACAGCGTGCCGGGAAACTGTGTGATGGCCGCCAGCCAGTTGCGATCACGTGGCAGCCACGCCCAGAACCGGACGCGGCTCCGGGTGTGCTGGGACTCGACGTCAACGTCGGTCATCGCCGGTGTCTGGGCCTGCACCAGCTGGCAGAACGAAGCTGACGTGAAGAAGAGCGAGCCGACGAAGTAGGTGATGCTGTCTGCGGTCGCTCCCACCGCGTCGGCGTACGCCGGCACGGAGCCGAGGGCAAACAACGCCGCGCCGATGATGAACAGCCAAGCGATCATGGTGTTCAGCACGGCCGGCCGCACCGCCACAGCGCTCCCCTCGCGGAACCGGCGTTTGCGGCCCCTGTACGCCTCCACCTGTACCGGTATCGAGCTGCCCGCACATCACCCCTGAAGGATGAGACCATCGAGCCCGGTCAGCCCACGCTCCTCAGTTGGGGTTCAGTCAGTTCCGACCCAGGGACGGCGACCAGCCGCTCGGGCAATCGAAGCGAACGACGAATGGCTCCGATGGCAGCGGGTGGATCTCGACCTTGTGTAAGCGATGAGAGCTACTTGATCACTATGGAGAGATGATCGTGGGCTGCTTGAGGTCGAAATACTCGGGCTCTCCGACGCTCAGCTTGCCCATTTCTTCCATTTGGGCCTGCAGCTCAGGCGGTGGAACCTTCCGTTCGCCGTCGCGCGCCTCGGCTTCTGAGCTGAAGTACATGACCATCGTGTAGCGGCCGCCTTCGTGGCCCACGCTGAGGCTGCCGAGCATGTCAGGACGGAACGCCGCCCACCGGTCCGCGTCCTGGTCCATAAGCTGACGGGCCCGTGCCGGATCGCTGCTCTGGCCTTGCATCACCTGCACGAAGCCAGCTTGATCCGGATCGCCCTGAACGTCGACCATCACGTCGCTGCTGTCCTGAAAGGTGGCGTCATCGTCGAACAGCTTTGCGGTCTCGGACCACCACTGGTCCTGCTCGGGACGGTTGCTGTTGCGGCGCGCATCATCTTCGGATTCGAAGCGGACGACGGCGATCGACCGTCCGTCTTCAGTGACGCCGCTCGTGCTACCAAGCCAGCCAGTTGCGCCCGGCGCGAGATCAGCTACCCACTGATTGAGGGCGGCATTCAGCGCTTGCGGATTGGACGTCTTGCCCTTGATGACCTGAACGAACATGGCGAAGCCTCCCGATCAATTGTGGTGTGGGGAAATGCGAAATACTTTTCCCTCCGGACGTTACGACCGCAGTATGTCCACGTCAATAACCAGGAATGCTGAATCCTTAGATCCCCGCGATAATTCGGCCGATGGCCCGGGAACTCACTGTCCGCGGCTCTGCGGGAGCGTCACTTTCCGCTTGGCCGGTGCAGACGGTGGTGGGACCACAGGGCCGATGTCGCCGTCTGGGGCTTCATCCAGATCAACGATCACGGGGGCGTGGTCGCTCGGTCCGGAGCCTTTGCGCGCCTGTCGGTCCACCCACGCTGCAAACACTCGATCAGAGACCGCCTCCGTGCCGAGCACAAGATCAATACGCATGCCCAGGTCCTGGTGGAACATGCCGGCGCGGTAGTCCCAGTAGGTAAACACTCGCTGTCCGGGCCAGCGATCCCTGACGACGTCGCGCAGGCCAAGTGCCTTCAGCTGCGCCAAAGCCTCCCGCTCCGGCGCAGTCACGTGGGTCTGACCGACGTACGCCTCAGGGTCGAACACATCCTCGTCTGCCGGCGCAATGTTCATGTCACCGCACACGACGGCCTCCGGCGGACCACTGCGAACCTGATCCGCCAACGCGGCCAGCCACCGCAGCTTGTACCGGTAGTGGTCCGAGTCAGGCACCCGACCATTCGGCACATACACCGAATGCACGCGAATGCCGCCGCAGGTCGCCGAAACCGCGCGCGCCTCGGGCAGCGGAAACCCGGGCGC
>DATLPF010000095.1:0-6800 GCA_035535875.1 Propionibacteriaceae bacterium | reverse complement strand
GGGCCAGCTCCGGTGAAACCGGAAGCCCTCGGGCATGGGCTCCGGTACCGGAATGTAGTCACGCAGCGGATAGGCGTCCGCCATTTCCAGGTACGCGCGGATCCGGGCCGGAGTCCAGAAGTCGCCATTCTCTACGGGCTTGCCGAGATTGCACCCGGCGATCCGGCCCAGCCAGCCGCCGAGAATCCGGTTGGCCAGCTCGGCGGGCTGTGGCGGTCCAAGAGAATCTGTCGCGTCTAGCGGGCCGGCCGGCATGGCCTCGAGAATCTCCTCGAGGGATTCCGGCTCTTCGTACGCCCAATCTGATCTTCGCTTCGTCTCGATCAGCTCCAGATAGAGCGCCTCCAGCCGATCAAGATCATCAATGGGTGTCGCGGCAAGATCAGCTGCAATGCCGGAGACCTGGTAGCCGCTTTCAATGCGTTGCCGCAGCTCATCATGAACAAGATCGGCAACGCTGAGCGGGTCGTGCACGTCTACCCCTTCTCGGCTCCCGCCGTTAGGCCGCCGGTCAGCAGTCGCTCGGTGGCAAAGAAGATGATGATGATCGGCAGTGTGAGTACGACTGATCCCGCCATAAGCACGGTAGTCGGCACCTCGACGCTTCCGGAGAGCTGCGACAAGCCCAGCGAAACGGTCCAACGCTCCCGGCGGTCGACGAGGAACAGCAGCGCAAACAAGAACTCGTTCCACGCGATCATGAATACGAACAATCCCGTGGACATGATCGACGGCATGGCCAGCTTCAAGCTGATCTGGCGCAGCACGCCGATACGACTCAGGCCGTCCACTAGACCGGCCTCCTCGACGGACTCGGGAACGGTCTCGAAGTAATTGCGGAGCATGTAGATCGCGACTGGCACGGTCTGCGCCGTGTAGACAATGATCAGCCCAACCAGTGAGCCGCGTAGCCCAATCCGAGTGAAGCCGACGAACAACGGGATCGCCATCAGAATCGCGGGGAACAGGTATGCGGCCAAGAAGACGCCGCTGACCTGGCGTCGTCCGATGAACGGCAGCCGGGCAATGGCGTACGCGCCGGGGATCCCGATGATCAGTGCCAGCGCCACCGAAGCCAGGGCGACGACGGCGCTGTTGGCCAGGAAGAGGCCAAAGCCCTGGCCTCCGGAAGCCACCGGAGAAAGTACGTCGACGTAGGTCTGCAGAGTAAACTCCGACGGCTTGACGATCATGGAGGCGGGATCGCGCAGCAGGGCCTCGATCGGTTTCACCGACAGCAGCACCATGTAGTAGAACGGCACAAGCGTTGCGATCAGGAATCCGATGATCACCACCCAGCGCAGAATCCGGAAAGTCCGGCTTTGGATGTGATGCCGGGTCCATCGCGGGTACGAAGTGCGTTGTTGGGGCGGGGCGGCGACCTGACTCGGCGGAGTGACGATTTGCTGCGCGGTCATATCCGCTCTCCTCTCCTGCGCAGGACCAGCACATAGATGCCAAGCAGGACGATAAGCACCAGCGCCATGATCACCGATTGGGCTGCAGCAGCACCGACGTTGCGCTGCACGGTGAGGTAGTTGTAGACCTGGATGCTTGCGACGCCGGTACCAGCGGCGCCGCCGGTCAGCAAGAAGATGTCGTCGAACTCGTTGAACGTCCAGATCGTGCGCAATATCGCGAGCAGGCCGATGATCGGCACGAGTTGGGGAAATACGATGAATCTGAAGGACTGCCAGGGGGTCGCCCCGTCCACGAGGGCTGCCTCTTCTGCCTCACCGGACATTGCGCCCAACCGCGCGATCAAGAAAAGGAATGCGAAGGGGAAGTATCGCCATCCTTCGAAGGCGATCGTTGTCAGCAGTGCCGTGGGCACGGGAATTTCCAGCCCGAACAGGTTCCAGGTACCGACCGCCTGCGAAACGAACGGAATCGGTTCATCCCAGCCCAAGACGTTCTGGCCGATGATATTGACGATGCCGAACTGCGGATTGAGCATCGTCCGCCAGATAAATGTGACTGCGACAACGGGCGCGACGTACGGCAGTAGATATGCAGCGCGGACAAAGGTTCGGCCGCGGAATGGCTGCCGGACCGCCATTGCGGCCAGCACTCCGAGCGAGATCGCGAGCACTACCGAGCCGAAGGTGTAGGCGAAGGTGGTCAATAGGCTGGTCCAGAAGGTGCTGGAGCCCAGCACCCGCTGGTAATTGGCCAACGTAAGTGGCTCAAAGAAGCTAGCCCGACCGATCTGGATCAGGCGCATTCGCTGAAACGAGAGCAAGATCGACCAGAGCAACGGGAAGATCACGATTGCTACCACGATCAGCAGGGTCGGCGACATGAGCCACAGACCTAGCCGGGCGTCGCGCTGGGTAAGCGTTCTCCGCTTCTTGGGTTTAGTTGTCCCGGTTGGGGTTGAGGTTGTCTCTGTTACCGCTGTGGACACGGTGCTCCTTGATGTCGTACGTCTCCCTCACCACCGATCGGCTTGTGCGGACCGGCCAGCTTGGTGATCTCCCTGGCCTGGGCAGCTGGGGGTACTACCTGGCCAGGGAGATCTCATCAGCGCAGGTCAGCCGCCGAGATCCTTTTGGACCTGCTCCGCGCCCTTCTGTGCTTCATTCGCTGCATCAGCTGCGCTGGCGCCAGAGTTCAGCATCTTGGCTAGCGCTTGGGGCACCACGTACTGGCCAGCGACGGCTGCTGACAGCGCGCCTTGACCTTGTGGGATTCCCCATCGCTCGAAGCTCCCCGAGCTGGCGACGATCGTGTTCAAGACTTCGGCCGGATAGACCTTGGTCAGCAGCTCCTTCTTATCGACCCCCGCGCTGAGCTTGGTCCAGCCATCGGCATATTCCTTCGGATTGGCCGAGGTGCCGGAGCGAGCGGGCATCTTGCCCTCGGGCGCGATCCCCAGCCAGTCCAGATAGCCGTCGCTCATCATGTAGGTGACGAAGTCCTTGGTCTTCGGATTGGCGTCTTTCAGCACGTTCCAGGAGACAACCTCGCCCCAGGCAGCCGGTTTCGGGCCGCTAGGCCCTTGGATCTGGGTGAGGATGCCGGTGTTCTTAGCAAGCCACTCGGGGTCGTTCTTGCACTGCGCACAAGTCGGGAGCGCATCATTGCGCAGGCCTGCGAGCTCATCGAGCAAGAAGGACGACCACATCACCATGGCGGCATTGCCGGCGAAGTAGGTGGCTCGGGTGGTATCAGCGTCCTGGTTCCCCTTGACCGAGGATTCCTTGATCAAGTTGGCGTAGAAATTTAAGGCCTCCTGGCATTGCGGGCTGTTCAACGTGATCTTGGCGTTGTCGTCGACCAGCTGGCAGCCGTTGGCGAGAGCCACCCACTCGAACGTCTGATCCGTGAACGAGTCCGCGGGTGCGGTCGCCGCTACGATGCCGGCCATCTTGCCCTTGTGCAGCTCTTTCGCGGCGTTCTGGATGTCGTCGTAGGTCTTGGGGTCTGGCAGACCAGCGGCCTTGAAGAGGTCCTTGCGGTAGAAGAGCAGATTGGAGAATCCGTCACTCGGTACGGCGATCTGCTCGCCATCCACACTGGTCAGTTCGAGGGTGCGCTTGAAGAACGTGTCGGCACCCAGCCCATCCACAATCTCTTTTGCGGCCTCGGGATCGACCAGGTCATCGGTACGCAGCTGATTCATCCCGTTGAGGGAAAGAGCACCAATAACGTCCGGTAGGTCGTTGGCAGCTGCCGCCGAGGTGAGCACTGTCGTGAGTTGATCTTCAGCAACCGCGACCAGCTTTACCTTGGTTCCGGACTTGGCGGACCAGGCATCCATGATCTTTTGCTGCGCCGCAACCCGCTCGGCAACGTCTTCGGTGGTCCAAACGGTCAGGGTGCCCTCGTCTTTTGAGCCGCCCCCGCCGCCCTGGTCGCCGCCGCTGCTGCCACCACCTCCTCCGCAGGCTGCCAGGGCCAGCATGGCGGTGACTGCGATGCCTGCCAGGAAACGTGATCTGCGCACTTCGAAGCTCCTTCACTGGACGAGTTGCTCGGTTGCCCGGGAGTGGACATTGAGCGCTCGCGGGCGTCGCGGCACCGACACCGCACTTCCGCTCATCAAATCGCTAATTAAGACCGATGGCAAGACTTAAATCAGGACGGGTAAGACAAAATTCAATAACAGTCGTAGTCTGTCGCCTGGGAAAGAGAGGGATCACGTGCCGTCGAGTCTCAACAGCGCGGGCGAGCTCCTACAGCTGTTCCGAACCGGTACGGTCGCCACGCGCGGCGAGCTGCAACGGGTGACCGGCCTGGCCCGCTCGACGCTCACCGCCCGCATCGACGCGCTCCTTGCCGCCGGCTATCTCACCCAGGACGGGAGTGTGGTTGACCTGCGGCGCGGCCGTCCATCCACCCGGCTACGGGTCAACGATCAAGCCACCACTGTTCTGGTTGCCGACCTCGGAAGGACCCATGGCCGGCTCGCGGTCAGCACAGCGGCCGGTGACGTGATCAGCGAGACGGTGATCGAAAGTTCGATTGACAAGGGACCGAGCCTTGTTCTCGACATGGTCACCAATGAGCTGGATGGTCTGCTCAAGCGGTCTGGCCGGCCGCCGGAGTCGTTGCGCGGAGTTGCCCTCGGAGTGCCGGGTCCCGTGGACCGGCACAGTGGCCGGATTGCCCGCTCGATCAGCATGCCGGGCTGGGACAACTACCCGGTCCGTGATCATTTGACCAGTCACTACGCCGTGCCGGCAGCCGTCGACAACGATGCCAATCTGCTCGGCCTCGGCGAGCAGCGGCGGGTTTACCCGCAGGCGCATCTCGTGCTCTTTGTCAAGATCGGCACTGGTATCGGTGCCTCGATGATCATCGACGGCGAACTCTTACGAGGATCGGATGCGGCCGAGGGCGATATCGGCCACGCGAAGATCCCGGGCGTCGAGGAAACCTGCAGCAGTTGCGGTGAACGTGGTTGCCTGGCGGCTGCCGCCAGTGGCCGGGCAATGGTTCGTGATCTCAGGCGACTCGGCTACGAGCCGACTACGACGCTTGATGTCGTCGACTTGGTTCGGCAGGGTAATCCGGATGCCGTTGAAATCGTGACGGCGGCCGGTCGGGCACTTGGCGATGTGTTGTCGACGGCGGTCAGCCTGCTTAATCCCGACGTACTCGTGATCGGTGGGGACATCGCCCACGCTCACGAGCGCTTTGTAGGCGGCGTACGGGACACCTTGTTGCAGCGCAGTCAGCCGCTAGCGACTGCACACCTGGTGATCGCTCCAACGGTCCTCGGAGACCGCGCCGGTATTACGGGCGCAGCGGCCATGGTGGCCGACGTGATCTTCGGTAGTGCGGCGGTCGATGCCACGATCAGCTGAGCCGTTTCTTTAGTGTCGCCGCAAGTGCAGTTTCTGAGCTGCTCGCGCAATCGCGCATGGAGTCCGCCGACTTGTATGAATTCTGCGGGATCTTGCTGGGCTTGGCCTAGCGTCTCGTGGTGGTGCCGGCCGGTCTGACTCGGAGTTCGCCTGCCGCCTTCGGGCTGGCTTTAAGTAGGTTCTGTCGAGCTGGCCGGCGCCACGCCCGTGGACTGACTCAACAGAGGACTGATCAACTCAAAGTCGGCGTGTCGTCCACGGTTTCTTACCGGGGTGTGGTGAAAAGGGGTGCGGCATGATCATTATCGGGGTGGATCCGCATAAGCGGATGCATGTGGCCAGTGCCATCGATCCGGCTACGAATCATCGGGTCGCGGCGTTGCAGGTTGAGGCGTCGCTGGCCGGTTACCGCCGGCTGTTGAAATGGGCCGACACATTTGGCGAGCGGCGCTGGGCGGTGGAGAACGCTCACGGCTTGGGGCGGCATCTGGCGCAGTGGCTACTGGCGCGTGGCGAGGCGGTTGAGGACGTCCCGTCGACGGCGACCGCGCGGGTGCGGGAATTGTCCCGCGGCGGGCGGCGCAAGAATGATGTGATCGATGCCGCTGCGGCGGCCAGCGTCGCGGCGCTGCACGGCGACGCCAACCCGGTGCTACCCGAGGACCTCACCACAGTGCTAGGCCTACTCGATGAGCGGCGTACCAATGTCACGACGCAGCGGACCCGGCTGGTCAACCAGGTGCATGCAGTGTTTCGGGATCTGTTGCCTGGTGGCGCTCCACAAAACCTGACCGCCGCGACCGCCTCGAGGCTGCTGGCCGGCATCCGGCCGGTTGGGCCGGTCGAGGCGGCCCGCAAGCAACTCGCCCGTGACCTCGTCTCAGAGATTCGCGACGCAGACCAGCGGCTGAAGCTGCTCACCGCTCAGATAGCCGAAACCGTAGCCGCGACCGGCAGCCACCTGAGCGAAGTCGACGGTGTCGGGCCTATCGTCTCCGGCCGGTTGTTGGCCCGCACGCACAAGATGAGCCGATTCCCCACCGCAGCGGCCTTTGCCAGCTACGCCGGCGTCGCCCCGGTCGAGGTGTCCAGCGCAGACCGAGTCCGCCACCGCCTGCCGCGCGGCGGCGACCGGCAGCTCAGCCATGCCCTACACATCGCCGCGGTGAACCAAATCCGCATGCCCTCCAGTGCCGGACGGGCCTACTACGACACCAAAATCGCAGCCGGCAAAACCGAGAAGGAAGCCAGGCGCTGCCTGAAACGACGCCTGGCCGACCACATTTGGCGGCTGATGATCCGCGACGAACGAGACGACGCAGCGGGCCCGGGAGGACAACAGGGGACGACTGTGCAATCCAGCGCGGCTGGCTCAACCCCTAATACCAGCTCTTCGGACAAGTCACTTCCCGAACCCGCCACCCCCGACTCTACGACCAGCCAAACAGCAGCTTGACAAACACAGAGGAACCTACTTCGTCGTCGCTC
>DATLPF010000094.1:0-66069 GCA_035535875.1 Propionibacteriaceae bacterium | reverse complement strand
CACCCTCCGCAGCATCATCGTGCCCATCATCTCCCCCGGCATCGCAGCCACCGCACTGATCTGTTTCATCTTCGCCTGGAACGAACTACTCCTGGCCAACACCCTCACCAGCGTCATCGCCGGCACCGCACCCGTATTCCTCACCAGCTTCGTCACCTCACAAGGCCTATTCCTCGCCAAAGTCTGCGCCGCAGCAACAGTAGTCTCACTCCCAGTGATCATCGCCGGCTTCGCCGCACAAGACAAACTCGTCCAAGGCCTCTCCCTCGGCGCAGTCAAATAAAGGCCAGAACACAAATGACAACACTCAACCAAACCAACCTCGGAGGCAGGCTGTAGCCCGTTAATCCACGCGGTGACTGGCGGCTCGCTCCCGTGACGAGTGGAGTGGAATGTCCAATTACTCGTGTGCCTCCTGTGTGCCCCGGCAGCTCTCTCTAACCAGGATCAAAATTGCACACTATGTGCCAACCTCACGTCATATGGAGGGTACTTGCCTGAGGGCTGCGGCTGGCTCTGGCGTGTTCTCGAACAGGGATGCATTTCGCACAGCGATCGGGTCGTATGTTGCGAGAAGCAGCTGCGTTGCCAACCAAAACTCAGTCCCCTTTGGCTCGTTCCATTCGAACGGTGACTCGCTGGGCTGATTCATGCCGGTGGCCGCCTCGAGGGGCGCGGCGATGGGTAGGCCGGCGCTCGCGGAAGGCGATGCGAATGGGTCGGCGCCGGGTGGTGTGGGGTCAGCAGCGGTCTCGAGCAGCTTTATGGTCTCTGACATGGCAGCGGTGCCATCGCTGCAGCCTCCAGCGAGCCGGCCGTATCGGGCTTCGCGAAGCGCCTGCTCAACCCGCGTCTGCACGTCTGCGAGATTCTTCACGCCGCCTCTGAGCCGCAGCCATTGGTGGCGCTGCCATTGTGCTTCAGATGCGAAGCGGCGGCGAAGCCGGGCACCAGCGACGGCGCCGCGGAGGGCAAGTGCGGCGACACGGTCGCGGGGCATGAACAGGTTGTTCCCGCCTTCGTAGCTGCGTTGTCGCACCCAGGCGATGCGGCCACGGGAGGCAGGCATAAAGGTTTGAGCGGTGTCGCGCCAGTTGCGGGCCGTGTCAACTACAGCGCTCAGGAAGTTGATCATGCTGGGCCCTAGGGGCGTGGGAACGCCATTGGTGGCTTGACGGTCAGTCGGCAGATAGACGTCCTGGTGGCCGAATCCTCTCGGGTGCGGGCCGAGGTTGATCCCGACGGTGGGCCACCGGGGGAGAACGCCGTCGAAAAAGTGGATCGGAAAGTTGGAGGTGATGCCTCCGTCGCTGAACCACAGCTCCTGCATCCACTTGCCGCTTTCAGGGTATTTGACCGGCTCGCCGGTTTCCTTCTCGATGATCGGTGCTCCGAAGTCGTCGCGAACGCGAGGCAGGGGATCGGCGGTCTTGCGGTAGAGCCTGACGGCCGCAAACAAACCCGGGAAGGCCATGCTTATTCTGACCACAAAGACGACAGGCAGGTCCCACGGATCGGGGAGGCGACACAGGTCGGTCAGCTCGACGCCTGTATCCACATCGCAGTAAGGGAGCGGCTTTTCGACCCCTGCGATATCCGCGTTGTGTGACTGATCCGCCTGAGTTCCCGCACGCATGGCATCGACAACCCGCTTGGGAAAGATTGTTTCGAGCTCGGAAGGTCGAAAGTAAAGAGGCTCGTTCTGTTTGAGGGGGAACCGGTAGGGGACACGGTGCACCAGCTCGGTTGTCATGAGCTCAAGATTCACCATCCGTCGGTCCGGATCTGCGTGGGCGGCAGCCATTTCTGAACTTGTTTTCCCGGCATGTTCGGGGTCGCCCGGTGGCGTGTAGTTCTTGTCCCACAGGTGTCCGAATCGGAGGACACTCTCAGGTTTCGCCTCATCCTGGTTCTTACCAGCTAAGTCGCTTAGGCATTGATCGAGCCAGTCCGTCAGGTTCGTTTCAACAGTCACTCTTGGCATGCCCATCAGCCTGTTGAAGACGTTCCCGAGCCGCCTGGTGTTGACCCATTGTCCGGAGCCGCCGACTAGGCCGAACCGGTGAATCTTTGCCCGACTGATTAGTCGGCCGATGCTGGCAATCACCATGGCTTGAACGGTCAGGGCGCCCAGAAACCACGCGAGTGCTGACCGTGAGAAACCCAGCCAATGCCACGCCTCCGTCAACAGCGAGATGGCGATTGCCCCTGTCGCACCGACAAGGAACATGACGACGTAGGGGAGCGGCGACGATCGGTTCGGCGGCTCCGACTCTGATAAGAGAAGTCTAGGAGCCGTTGTTAGCTTTGCTTGCTGCGCAGTGCGTTTCCGGGCGAGCGTTCGGCAGATCAGCAGGACAGCGGCAACCGAGAACCCGAAAACCGCGACCGACACCGCGCTCAGCCAGCCGGCAGCGGTCAAATACACGAGAAACGGGTTGATAGAGGTTGGACCAACGGCGAGCAAGGTCGCCAGACAGAGCAGCATCGGCAACACGAATACAAAGGCGACCGACACGATGCGCAATCGTGCCCCGAAGCTGCTCGCCGCCAGAATGGGCAGCGCCCAGTAGCGCCGGCGCATCAGCGTGGCGATCAGTCGGAACAGGCGCATGGCCACGTCGGTAGGTTTGAACAGTTGGGCCGTGCGGAACTCCTCTTTGGCCTGCAAATCGTCGAGCTGCGTTAGCCATGCGATCATGTCGGCCAGTCCGACGAAGCCCTTGCGGCAACGACCCTGTTTGTACTCGGTGGCCTTTTGGAAGTCGCTTGTCGCCATGGCTTCTTCGGTCTCGGGCGTTGTGGCGCGTCCCACCTCGGCGGCAGCGGCGAAGGAGGCCGCAATCGCGCCCGCCGAGGCGCCGCCGACATTGCGGAGCCGAAATTGACGGGCCAGCTCACACAGCGCCAGTGGATAGATAACTCCACTTGTCACGCCGCCCTTCATTGTCACGTCAATGCTGCTGCGCACGTAAGCGGCCTGCGCCTCGCTGTAAGGCGCTCCGTTTGCGACAGCTGCGGCGGGACCTTTTCCAAGGGCCTCAGCAGGTGATTGGTGAAGAATGCCTTTCAGATCGGGGTGCGAATTCTCCAGCTGCGTGTACGCGGTGGGATTACGCAGCCCTGGGCGATGTGTCCCATCCTTCCAGAGCCATCCCTCAGGATCGTGCCGCTCGAATTGCTCGTTCAGCGCCTTGGTACCAAAAGGAACGTCGTCGTGCCCGCGGTCCAGCAGCGTGCGCAGAAAAACCAGCGCCTGCGGCCCGTCGTATATCGCCATGGTTTACTCTCCTCCACATCCGAATACAGCTACTTCGCCGATTTACGCCAGACGAGACGCGCGTTTCCTACTAGTCCCCGTGTGGGTATGGAGTGCGAAACGTCCGGCCTGATACCCAGGAACGTCCCCGCAAGCGCGGCTCCATCAGACAGACACAGGGAAGGCCAGCCGCTCGCATCCGCCTACTGAAGACTCGGGCCTTTTGCTACAGGAAGGCCCTCGCCGATCTCGACGCAACCGTGCTCGGGACTGGGCCTCCACCGCCTCCTAGCCGCGGCTCTGGTAGCGGGCTCACCAGCGCGTGTGCACCCAGCGCCAAGAGACTCTGTATCGGCGTGCTGTTTCGGCCTGGCTGCGGGCGGCGAAGCACTCGCGAGGTGTTGTGTCCTCTGCGTCGAGCACCCCGTGAAAGGGCGGCCCGACCGCGGTTCATAGCATCCGCGACTCTCTGTTATTCAGGTGTGACCAGAGGAAAGCAAGAATATCGGGCGAGGCCGATCGCTGCGGTTGAGTACCCTTCGGGGCAGATGATGGAGCGGTAGGCTCCCCTGCCATGACCTTCAGCGAGGCCATGGAACACGTGGCGCAACTGTTCGAGGCGATCGGCGCGCTCGTGCTGCTGCTGGGGTTGGTGTTCTGTTTCACCCTTGCGATCCGTGCCTTGCGTCGATCGGGCGATGGCCGTCGGGCCTACCAAGTGTTGCGCGAGTCCTTCGGTGGCGTCATCTTGCTTGGCATCGAGATCCTGGTCGCTGCGGATCTCGTGCGGACCGTTGCGGTCGCCACAACACTGGAGAACGTCGTGATTCTGGGTCTCATCGTGCTGATTCGGACCGTCCTCAGTTTCTCACTGGAGATAGAGATCGAGGGAGTTGCGCCCTGGCGTCGGGCGATGGTCGGCGGAGCGAGTCGGATCAGGCAGGCAACGGCGAAGAGCGGCGCAGATCCGGGCGTTGCCGGCTGAATCTGGACCGTCGCTCGATCTCGCCTGCCAGCCAGGTCTCCTCGACCCTCGTGCCCGCCGAGCAAGGCCTGATCGAATCCGGCAGCTACTGGAACGCCCCCGGTAGATAGGATCGACCCGAGCGGGCCCCGGGAGGAGACGCCATGGCAGCGGCCGACTACTTCATCAAGTTCGATGGCATCAACGGCGAGAGTGTCGATGCCAAGCACAAGAACGAGATTGATGTCGAGTCGTGGAGCTGGGGCGAGACCCACGCCGCTGCTGGCCCGTCGGGTAGTGGCGCCGGAGCCGGCAAGGTCTCGATGCAGGACTTCCAGTTCGTGATGGGGCTGAACAGGGCGAGCATCGGTCTCATGCAGGCCTGCGCCACGGGGCAACACATCAAGACCGCAACGCTCTCAGGCACCAAGGCTGGCAAGGGCCAGCAGGAATACCTGACATTCAAATTTCACGACGTGCTCGTCAGCTCGTTCCAGACGGGCGGATCCGAGGACGCCGTCGTCCCGACCGATTCGGTGTCATTCAACTTCGCCAAGATCGAGGTCGAGTACAGGCCGCAGAAGCCCGACGGCTCCTTGGGGACGGCCGTCCAATTCAGGTACGACCTAAAGGCGAACAAGACCTTCTAGCGCGACGATAAGCCGGCAGCCATGGAGCCCGTCCGCGCCATCCCCCCGCCCAGACGCCCCGATCCTCCGCGCGTGGATGGCCCGCGAATGGCGCTCGAGCTCGCCCGGCTGCTGCGGGACGCTGGCTACGAGCCGCAGCGTATCCAGCAGCGGCTCGCGACGGGCGACCAGCTCCTCGCGCGTTCGCCTGAGTTGCCGTCGTACCTACGACGGCTCGGCGATGCGGACGAGCTGGCAGTGCTGCTCCGGCTCTTCCTCCTAGGGGTTCCTGTCTCACGCGTGCGCTTCGGCGAGCTCGTGGGCACGCAGCTGCGGGCGCGGCTCGCGGAGGTTGGCCTCCTCGTCCACGACGGCGAGGTGGTCCACGGCGCTGCGCGAATCGTCCCTCACGACGAGCTGCTGATCGCCTCCGATCATGCGGGCGCGGCTGAAGCGCACGCTGACCATGTGCCTGGCGTGCACCGCCCGTCCGTCGCTCTCGCCCACCTGACGGTTCGCGGCCAGGGTGAGCGTGCCCTCGACCTCTGCACCGGCAACGGGATCCAGGCGATCCTGCTGGCAGCGCACGCCCAGCGCGTGGTCGCGACGGATGTGAACGTGCGGGCGCTTGCCTACGCGGCGTTTAATGCAGCGCTCAACGGCGTTAGCAACGTGGAGACGCGAGCTGGCAGCTTCTTCGAGCCGGTCGAGGGCGAGCAGTTCGACCTCGTTGTCGCAAACCCGCCGTACGTCGTCTCGCCCGAAAGCGCGTATCTGTTCCGGGACGGCGGCATGCCGGGGGACACCGTCTCCGAACACGTCGTGCGGGGCACACCGGCCGCGCTCGCGCCAGGCGCATTCGCCTCCGTCCTGATCGCCTGGTCGCTCGATCCGGACGACCCCGCCGAGCGCCCGCGGAGCTGGCTGGAAGGCTCAGGCTGCGACGCGTTTCTGCTCCACACCTCCACGGACGACCCGATCCAGACCGCGACAGCGTGGAATCGCGATCTTCTCGACCAGCCCGACGTCTATGCGGAGGCGCTCGATCGCTGGCTTGCGTATTACCGCGAGCTCGGGATCGAGCACCTCGGCTATGCGTGTCTGGTCCTTCGCAAGCGCAGCGACGGGCGTGACGGCTGGCTGGAGGCGCAGCAGTTGCCGCGCGCGGCGCTTCGTCCCGGAGGGCGACACGTGAGGAAGCTCTTCGAGACGCACGACCGATTGTCGGCGCTGGACTCGGACGATGGGCTCCTCGGTCGGCGACTGCGCGTCGTCGACGACGCCGTCGTCACCCAGGACACGCGATTCGTGGGGGGCCGCTGGCAGGCGGAGAACCTGACACTCCGGCTCGAGAATGGGTTGCCCTTCTCTGCAGAACTCGATCCGCTCACGGGGCGATTGATCCGCGAGCTCGACGGCACGAGGACGCTGCGGGAGGCGCTGGCGGCAGTCGCGGACGGGGACGCCACACGCGACACGGGTCTTGCCCTTGCCCGCCGAATGCTAGAGATCGGCTTCCTCGAGCTAGACGACCATCCTGACGCCGTGAAGGCGAACGGTGGTTAGCGACACTCGCACGGGTGGGCGCGTTACCCCCAGCTGCAAGCAGCGATTCAGCAACTTGACATCACGTAGAAAATCCGGTGCTCAGACTGAGCTCCTCCCACGCCACAAGCTCCTTGTCCTGTGCCTCGACCACGGCCCGAAAACCAGCAAGCGCGTCCTTGCCGAGCAGCAGCAGGAACGGTGAGTCTGGGGCTTCGACGGCGGTGATGATGGCCTGCGCCGCCCGTGCCGGATCTCCCGGCTGGGTTCCGTGTGCGGTGTCGTGCTCCTTTCGCCGGCGCCCGGCCGTGTCGGCGTAGTCGGCGATGGCGTCGCGTGACTGCTGCAGCGAACGGCCGGCGAAGTCGGTTCGGAATCCACCGGGTTCGACCACTGTCACCGTGATGCCGAGAGGCTCCAACTCCCTCCGCAGCGATGCCGACATCGCCTCGAGAGCGGCCTTCGCAGCTGAGTAGTACCCCGATCCTGGCGGGGAGATCCGCGCGCCGATCGAGGAGATGTTGACGATGGCGCCGTCGCGTCGTGCTCGCATACCCGGCAGTACGGCTTTGATCATCGCGACCGGGCCAAAGAAGTTGGTATCGAACAGCTTCGCAACCTCGGGTTCTTCCCCTTCCTCGACTGCGGCCCGGTACCCGTACCCCGCGTTGTTCACGAGCACGTCCACGCTGACGAAGCGTTCCTCGGCCTGCTGCACTGCGTTCGCGACCTGCACGTCCTCGGTCACGTCCAGCGCGAGGGCGAGTGCGGTGTCCGGATGCGCGTCGACGAGGTCCTGGACCTTTGCAGCATCGCGGGCGGTGACGATCGCGTTGTATCCGCGTCCCAGCACCGCCTCCGCGAGGTGGCGGCCGAGGCCTGTCGAGCAACCGGTGATCAACCATGTGGGCATGTCAAGGAATCCTTACTGCGGACCGATTGGCTTTTTGTTGATGACGACGCTACGTGGCAAACCAGGCCGCAGGGAGGGTCTATCAATACCTGGTTCTATGCAAGACGTGTTAGCTCTTCGACGACGGTCGATGGATCGGGCAAAAGCTCGATTTCGGATCTGAGTTTGCGCGCGACGGCGGTATAGGACGTTTCGTCGAGCACCTGGCGCGTGGCGTCGCGGATCGACTCAGGCGAAACTTGATCTGGCAGCAGAGTGATACCGGCGCCCGTACGCGCCACCTGCTCCGCGTTGGCGAATTGGTCCGCGCCGCGCGGCAGGCAAACCACCGGCACGCCGTATTGGGCGGGGACGTACGTGCCGCCCAACTCATAGATCTCCTGCACCACCACGTCCGGCCGCCAATCTGCCGTCCGATCCAGCAGAGCACGCGCCCGAGCGATTGCCGGATCGGCGAACATGGCAAGCCCGTCGGCGACAGTGCGCTCCTCGTCGGTTTCGGCTGCTGAACGGGGGCGGCTCCGCATCCCGGTCTGGATCGTTCTGAGGTCGGAGCCGATCGACCAGGTCGTGAACCCGCGCCGTTCGATCTCAGGAACCGCGTCCGGACCGGTCGCGATGATGACGTCGTGCCCGGCCTCCTGAGCAGCTCGCGCGAGCGGCAGCATAGGCAGCCAATGACCAACGAGTGGATTACTCGTGTAGAGAATGCGCATGTACGCCTTTATAGGCCACCGATGGAATGGACATAGCTGTGGACGAGCGGAAACTCCTACCCGGCCAGATCGCGCAGGTCATGATCGCCTCCACGACTGGAGAACCCCCGGTTGAGGTGTTCAGAACTGACGAGATGATCATCGAGGCGCCGAACTGGACCCACGACGGCCGCTGGTTGATCCTCAACGGCGACGGAAAGCTGTGGCGGCTGGCGAGCGACGGCAGCTCCGGATTGGACCAGATCGAGCTCTCCGGCGTGCCCGCCCTCAACAACGATCATGTGCTCGCGCCGAACGGGCGCCACGTGTTCGTCTCGGCGAACGACTGGCACATCTACGAGGCCGACCTGAACGGCGGCCCGGTGCGCCGCGTCACCAATGACCACGAGCCCAAGCTCTTCATGCACTTCCTCCATGGAGTTAGCCCCGACGGGGAGATTCTGGCCTACATCGGCCTCGAGCCCGAGAGCAAGGACTGGTGGGTGCGCTCGCAGGCCAACATCTTCTTGGTCCCGGTGGCCGGCGGTCCGGATCGTCGGTTGACTGCTGAGTCGAAGCCGTTCGATGGCTCCGAGTACAGCCCAGACGGTGAGTGGATCTACTGCAACACCGAGCTGTTCTCCGACGCCGTTGGCCACGCTCAAATCGCCCGTCTCCGCCCGGACGGGACAGATATGCAGCAGTTGACCTTCGATGAGCGGGTCAACTGGTTCCCGCACATCTCTCCGGACGGACAGCAGATCTTGTTCTTGAGCTTCCCGTCCGGCACCATCGGGCACCCGGCGAACCTGCCGATCGAGCTCAAGCTGGTCCGCGACGGCAATTGGGCGAGTATGGAGACGCTGGTTCAGACCTTCGGCGGCCAAGGAACGTGCAACGTCAACAGCTGGGCCCCCGATAGCACCCGATTCGCCTACGTCTCCTACCCGGTAGGCGACCAAGCGTGAGCTCAGATGGTCGGCTCGAAATCCGGCAGGTGCCGTCGAAGGCGGCAGGTCGTAGATGCGGAAGTAGATCGATAAATGATCATGGTGGGTCGGGTGCGCGGCTGAGGTAGTGGTGGCCGGTGGGTGTGGTGATGTGGATGGTGTGGGGGTGGTGGCCGAGGAGTCCGGCATTGATGATGTTGATGTGCCAGCCTGGCATTTCGCGGACGTGGTTGCCGCGTTCGCAGGCGCCGCGGCCGTTCTCCAAGATGGTGGGGCCGCCGTCGGCGTAGCGGATGATGTGGTCGATGTGCCGGATCGGTGCGTCGCAGTACGGATCCCGACACGTCTGGTCGCGGAGCTGGATGAGCTGGCCTAGCCAGCCGTCAAAGTGCCGCCGGGTTGGGTCCCCACCCACAATCGGCCCCGAGCTGGTCGAGGTGCTGGAGGGTGCGGTGAATAGGCGGCGCCACCATTTGCGTCCCCGGCTGCTGGCCAGGATCTCGCGAGCCAGCTCAGCCGGCAGCAGACCATACCCCGGGATCACCGCCGCCTTCTGGTTGTCCGGGTCGATCAGGGAGTCGAGGGGCATCAGCAGTTGCAGCTCAATGTTCACATCGGCTGGGGTGGTTTGTCCGGTGATGCGTTCGACGAGAGTGTCGGCCATGATCTGATCCCGCGTCCTACCATCGCCGGTTGCGACGACGGTGTCGGCGTGCTGTTGTAGCGCTGCGTAGCAGGCGACTCCTTGTTCCACGGGCAAGTAGCCGGTGAGGAGTGCCATAGTGTCAGGTGCAGGTCGGACCCCGACGCGGCGATGTTTCCGTTCGGTGCGTCCCCGCTGCAGATAGCCCTGCCGATCAGCTTCATAGGCGGCCTTACGGACACACAGTGTTGCCGCCTTGAACCCCAGTTTCGTAATGCCGGCAGCCAGTACTTTCTCGTCGACGTGGCGGCGCTTCTCAGCATCAAGGTGCCGGGTTTCACAGACGATGGTTTCGGCGACCCGTTCACTCAGCTCCCCGATGGTGAGTTGGGTATAGGTGTCGGGCAGCTCAAACCACCATGCCCGGGCGGTGTTCAATCGCCGGGCTGCGACCACGGGGGAGAGTCGGCAGGCCAGACCGATCTGTTCGGCGATGCCACGCCCAATCGCCTCCGGGTGCACATCAGCAGCAAACTGTTCAGCGACTTGGGATTGAGCGAACCGCACCGACTCGGCCGCTTGCAATGCGGCGGTGACGGCCCGAAGCTTCTCCAACCGGCCAATCCGATCAATCCGAGCCGCATCCGTGGTAGCAGTGTCATCAGCGACAGCTTCGGCGAGTTCGGTCAGCATCTCATCCAGGCGTACCACCAATGCGTCTGAAGACATCGGTTCACCCTGGAGTGCTGACATGCCACAGACTCTACGGAAACCCACTGACAAAAATGGAACAGACGTTCGATCCTGCGCCGCCAGCCGCCAAACGCGCCGGTGGAGCGGCCGGGTGATCCTCTGTCATTGATCTCGGCGGCTCGCCGGTGGCGTACGGCTTCAACCGTCGAGCCAGGAGATCAGGTACCGCCAGCCCTGTGGGCTACGGCGCGTGACATGGACAGCGGAACCGGTCAGTACGAGTGCTGTCGCTCCGCGCTGCACAATGTGCGGCGCCAGCGCGACGTACGCGGGACGGCCTGGCCGCTCAGTGAGCAGCTCAGCGATGCCACGCCGGCCACGCACCGGCAGCTCGCGGCCGGCTCGGTGCAGCACCGCACCTGGTACGAACAGTGCTGCCAGTTCATTCGGATCCCCGAGCACGGTCGCATCCTCGAACATCGTCTCGAGCTCCTCAGGTGGGCTCGCGCCGTACGACCCCACCATCAGAACGTGAGCTTGTGCCGCTCGATGCGGCGTACGCAGCCGGCGCGAGCTGGTGACGAGGATCTTCCACGCCCACTACGAACCCCGCTTGCGTGACAACGAGCGTCGGGTGGCGGCAGATCATCCGGTGCGTGGCGGGCCCAAGTCGACCAAGAAGTAGATAACTCCCGCAAAGCGGCCCGAAGTCACCGCGGCGGTGATCGTCGACTCTGTCAGAAAGCGGTCGGCACGTGTGGACCGTAGGGCTCCTCGAGAATGTGGATTTCGTCGTCGGTGAGGTGGACGTCGAGCGCCGCCACCGCGTCAGAGAGGTGGTGCGGTTTTGTGGGTCCGACGATGGGAGCGGTGACGACCGGGTTCTTCAGCACCCAGGCAAGCGCGACCTCCGCCATCGGAATGCCGCGGGTCTCGGCGATCTTTTGCACGGCGTCGACGATGGGCTGGTCGCTGTCGATGTCAAAGCGGCGCCCAACTGGATCGACGTCGAAGCACTGCGTGTGTTCGCCCCAAGGGCGCGCTAGCCGTCCCTTGGCAAGAGGGGTGTAGGGGATGCTGCCAACTCCTTAATCGGCGAGCAGGCCGAACATCTCGCGCTCTTCCTCGCGTTGCATCAGGTTGTACTGGTCCTGCATGGAGACGAACCGGGTCCACTCATGCAGGTCGGCCACATATTGCATCTTGGAGAAGGGGCCACGCCCACATCGACGAGCCGCCAATGTAGCGGGCCTTGCCGGCCTTAACGACGTCGTGGAGCGCCTCCATGGTTTCCTCGACCGGCGTTTCGGGGTCGAAGCGGTGGATCTGGTAAAGATCGACGTAGTCGGTGTCCAGGCGAGCCAGTGAGGCGTCGATCTGTTCCATGATCGCCTCGCGTGACAACCCGGATCCGCCCGGACCGTCGTGCATCTTGAAATGCACCTTGGTCGCCAGGACGATGTCCTCCCGGCGGCTGTACTTCTTCAGCGCTCGCCCGGGGATTTCCTCAGAGCTTCCAAACCCGTAGACATTGGCGGTGTCCCAGAAGGTGACGCCGAGCTCGACGGCTTGCTGGAAGAACGGTTCCGCATCCTCGTCTCCGAGGGACCATTCGCTGAATCCGCGTGATGTGTCGCCGAAGCTCATGCAACCGAGCGCAATCCGACTGACCCGAAGGCCCGAGTTGCCGAGACGTCTGTACTCCACTACTGGTTTCCCTTCTTCAGGTGGATGGTTTCCCCTTCTTCAGGCGGATGTCTCAGGCGGGAGAAGTCCGCCTATTCACGGGCGCAACAACACCTTGATGGCGCGGCGCTCGTCCATGGCCCGGTAGGCTTCGGCGACCTGTTCCAGAGGCAGGTCTAGGTCGAACACCTTGCCTGGGTCGATCGTGCGGTTCCAGACCCGATCCATCAGGTCGGGCAGATAGTGCCGTACCGGTGCAGGCCCGCCGCGTACGCCCACATTCCGCCAGAACAGGTCTCGCATCTGAAGTTCAACTCCATGCGGAGCGCCGACCCAGCCGACCATCCCACCAGGCCGGGTGGACCGCAGTGCTTGTATCACCGAATCGCCGGTGCCCACACACTCCAGGACCGCGTCTGCGCCGATGCCTTCGGTGAGTTCCTTGATCCGGGCAATGCCCTCCTCACCCCGCTCGACGACGATGTCGGTGGCCCCGAACTCAGAGGCGAGCTGCTGGCGCGGTGTGTGACGGCTCATAGCGATGACCTGTTCGGCGCCCAGCTGTGCGGCGGCCAGCACACCGCACAAACCCACGGCGCCGTCCCCGACCACTGCTACGGTCATGCCCGGCTTGACCCCGGCTGACACTGCGGCATGCCAACCGGTAGCCATGACATCCGATAGTGTCAGCAGGCTCGGAACCAGATCTTTCGGCGGCAGCTCGGGAGTCGCCACCAGGGTGCCGTCAGCCAACGGGACGCGAATCAACTCCGACTGGCAGCCGTCGTAGCCAACTCCCTGCAGACAGCTGGAGTGCATCCCTGCGCGGCAGTTGGGACAGGTGTTATCGGATGCCAAGAACCCCCCGATCACGAACTGACCGTGCTGAATCACGGTAACGGTGTCGCCGATCTGTTCCACGATCCCGCAGAATTCATGACCGATCGCCCTTGCCCGGGGGACCTGGTCGATGCCGCGGTACGGCCACAGATCCGATCCGCAGACACAGGTGGCCGCAGCGCGGACGATGGCATCGGTCGGCTCGATGATCACGGGGTCGGGACGCTGCTCGCAGCGCACGTCGCCCGCGGCATGAAGGACGGCTCCTCGCATGCTGCACTACTCCTTTCGTTACTGCCGGACCTTCGGCTGTCAGTGCTCTGGCCTGGCAATCGCACCTGGTCGCGGTCCGTCCGTCTCATGCGCCGCTTCGACGGCGGCGGTCTCGTCAGTCTGGTCGAGGGTTGCGGCCCAGCTGGCGAGGAGGTTGAGCGCATCTTGGGATGGGGAAGCGAGTTCGGCGCTGTAGACCACGAGTGACAACCCGGGGTCGGCTGGGAGGTCCAGCGCCTCGAACATCAGATGCAAGTCTCCGACGACTGGGTGATGGATGTCTTTGAGCCCGGTGCGGTGGAGGCGTACGTTGTGCGCGGCCCAGCGGGTGCGAAACTCTTCGCTGCGCATCGACAGCTCTCCGACCAGGTCGGTCAGGGCCTGGTCGTGGGGGTTGCGGCCGGCCTCGATACGCAGGATCGCCACGGTGTCGTTGGCCGCGCTGTGCCAGTCGAGAAAGAACGTGCGCGCCTGCGGGTTGAGGAAGACGAATCGGGCAATGTTGACCGGCCGCGCCGGGTCACGGTACATCTCGGAGTAGAGCGCGTAGCCGAGCCGATTCGCCGCCAGGATGTCTCGGCGGCCGTTGCGTATGTACGCCGGCGCGTCAGTGATCGCATCCAAGATCCGCTGCACACTGGGCCGGATGCGCTGCTGCGCGGTGCGACGCCGGGTGCGCGGCGTAGTGTTCCCGGCACGAGCCAGGTCAAACAGGTGGGCCCGCTCGGCCTCATCGAGCTGCAGCGCATCGGCGAGTGCTTCCAGCACGCTTTGCGACACCCCGTTCAGGTTGCCGCGCTCCAGCCGGGTGTAGTAGTCGATGCTCACTCCGGCGAGCATTGCGACTTCCTCCCGGCGCAGCCCGGGCACCCGCCGGTTACCGCCGTAGGCCGGCAAACCTGCCCGTTCCGGGGTGATCCTGGCCCGCCTGGAGACCAGGAAGTCGCGAACCTCATTCCGGTTGTCCACGACCATGACGCTATCGGCGCCGCAGCGGCCGTGGGAGGGCCTGCCATTACCAGGATCACCAGTCACCGGTGGACGTCAAACGAGGCATGATCAGCCGACGCAAGCACCTATGAATCGGGTACGAAGCTTTCGTCGGTCCGCGCGTCCATGAACAGCTCTGAGACGACGAGCCAGCGTCCGTCCGGCTGTCTTTGCAACACGTGCGAGGCGAAATTGTCCCGCTCGGCGATCTGTCCGCCGCCGACAAGGCCCTGCCCGCGAATCTTTATGTGCGTCGAGACGATCACGACATCGTCAGTCAATCGGCGCAAGCGGGCCTCGGGTGGGGCAGCCGGCTGCCCGGCATCGAAGTTGGCGTCGGCAAAAAGCCCTCGCAGGTATTCGACGATATGAGCTGCTCCAGTTTTTGCGGTGCCAAATGCGTTCACCCAATCGGCATCGTCGGCATAAACACCGACGAGCAGATCAGCGTTTCTCTGACCAAAGCCAGTGAGCAGCGCGCCGAGCGTCCTACCAATGGCTTCCTGGTCCTTCTCCGGCATCGCTTCGAGTCCGGGGAGTTCGGCGTCGTGAGTCATCGTTTCTCTCGATTCGGGCGACACGGCAAGACTCTGGCAACCGCTTCGTGGCTGAGGCCTGCCTTTCGGCTTCTCCGTCACTGGAAGACAAAGGGATCTTAATAGCCGTCAGCTGCAAGGATGGCAGCGTAAAACGCGAGACTGACGGGAGTGACGAGTGAAGGTCACCGTCGTAGGGGGAGGCTCAACTTACACACCCGAGCTCGTTGACGGGATTGCGCGGCTGCAGCACCTGTTCGGCGTTGATGAGCTGGCGCTGACCGATCCGGCTGAGCAACGGCTGGCGCTCGTCGCCGGAGTCTCACAGCGGATCTTCGCCAAGTACGGGTATTCCGGGCACATCACCTCCACGAATGATCTTGATCGCGCAGTGGCAGATGCCGGAATCGTCCTGCTCCAGCTGCGGGTTGGCGGCCAGGCGGCACGTGCGGTCGACGAGAGTCTCCCTTTGAGATGCGGCTGCGTCGGCCAGGAAACTACTGGCGCTGGCGGGCTCGCCAAGGCACTGCGTACGGTGCCGGTGATCTTGGAGATCGCCGAACGAGTCTCCCGGCTGGCGGCCGAGGACGCCTGGATCATCGATTTCACGAATCCGGTTGGCATCGTCACACGCGCCCTGCTCGATCATGATCATCGAGCAGTCGGGCTCTGCAACGTGGCGATCGGCAATCAACGGGCGGCTGCGGCCCTGCTGGGGGTGGAGCCCGCCCGCGTGGAACTTGATCACATAGGGCTCAATCACCTGACCTGGACCCGCCAGATCCTGCTCGATGGGCAAGATCAGTTACCCGAGCTGCTCGCCAGCTCAGCAGACGCGCTGGCGGGGCGCTCCGGCCTTCCGGCGGAGCTGCTACGCCGACTGGGAGTGTGGCCCTCGTACTACCTTCGCTACTTCTATGAACATGATCATGTCGTCGAGCAGCAGCGAGCGAAACCGTCTCGCGCCGAGGAGGTAGCGGAGATCGAGCGCCAGCTGTTGGAGATCTATGCCGACCCTGCGGTCGATGAGAAACCCGCCCTGCTGCAGCAGCGTGGCGGTGCCTACTACTCCGAGGCTGCGGTAGATCTGATGGCCTCGCTGATCACCGATCGCGCTGACGTTCAGGTGGTCAACCTGCGCAATCAGGGCACGCTGGCTTTCCTCCCCGATCATGCGGTCGTTGAGGTGCCGGCACGGGTCAACCGACAGGGCCCGCAACCGCAGGCGCTGCGACCGGTTGATCCGCTCCTCGCCGGCCTCATTGCCCACGTATCGGCGTACGAGGAGTTGGCGCTGGACGCTGCTCTCCGAGGCGGGCGGGAGCGGGTGTTCCGGGCCTTGCTGGCTCACCCGCTCATCGGACAACACGACATCGCCGACAAGCTGACCGATTTGCTGATTGCGGCCAACCGGGATCACTTGCGGTGGGCGGCGTGACCGCTGCTGTCCTTGCGATCGACGGCGGCAACAGCAAGACCGATGTCTGTCTCGTCTCCCGCGAAGGCCAGCTGCTCGGATACGCGCGAGGGCCCGGGTCTAACCACCAAATCGTCGGACTCGACGCCGCTTTCGACGTGCTTGCTGGCCTTGTTGCCGAAGCACGCGTCGAGGCGGGGCTCGATGCTGGCTCGACGCTCGCTCAGCTCGCGGCGGTCTACCTCGCTGGCGCCGATTTCCCAAGGGAGATAGAGATGCTGCTCGCGCGAGTTTCACTCGCCGGCTGGGCAGCAGAAGTATCCCTGGACAACGACACATTTGCGCTGCTGCGCGCGGGCAGTGATGCAGCCAACCGGATCGCCGTGGTCTGCGGCGCAGGCATCAACTGCGTCGGAGTCTCCGCAGCAGGTGATGTCCTGCGCTTCCCATCGGTCGGCCCCATCTCTGGTGACTGGGGTGGCGGCGCGGCGCTGGGCACTGAGGCGTTGTTCCTTGCGGTCCGTGCCGAGGACGGACGCGGGCAGCCGACCGCGCTACGCGAGGCGGTCACGCAACACTTCGGCACGGCATCTGTCGTGGATGTGACCGCGGCCCTGCACTTTGGTGAGATGCCGCGCAGCCGAATCCATGAATTGGTGCCAGTGCTGCTGCGGGTCGCCGCCGCAGGCGACGGACCTGCCAGGGAAGTAGTCGAGCGGTTGGCGGAGGAGGTGTTCCTGCTTGCCCGGGCTACCCTCGGCCGGCTCAGACTCCGCGATCAGCCAACCGATGTGGTGCTGGGAGGAAGCGTGCTTGCCGCGCGGCATCCGCTGCTGATGGAAGGACTGTCACGGCGGCTGGCGGCGTACGCTCCGGGCGTCAATCTGGTGCTCGTGGATGACCCTCCGGTGGTCGGCGCTGCCCTTCTGGGCCTGGATGCGCTCGGCGCCCCGGCCGACGCAGAGATCGCAGCCCGGGATGGCATTCTCGCCCGGACTCGGAAGGCTGCCTCCTTTCGAAGCGCGGCCTGTTGACTGCTCAAAAGGCACGGCGGAAACTGCCGACAGGCCGTTGTGCGCTGGGTCGGCCAGCGGTGATCATGGGTTGCCGATGCGCGGTCGGGCGGCGAGCATAGCTGCGTGACCAAGCAGCAGCACCGCGCCGACGTGTTCGTCGATCCAGCATCTGATCCACGCGAGGGAGGTACGTCGCTCGGCGATGAGCGTGCGACGTTGATTGAGTTTCTCCGCACTCAGCGCCTTACGCTGAAGATCAAGTGCGAAGGCCTGGATGCAGAACAGCTGGCTTGCCGATCGGTTGAGCCGTCAACGCTTTCTCTGCTGGGTCTGGTGCGGCACCTGGCCGATGTCGAGCGTAAGTGGTTCCGGCAACGGTTCGCTGGGCAAGACGTGTCCACTCTCTACCAGTCCGACGCTGAGCCCGATGGTGACTTCGACGGCGCCGTGCCTGATCAAGCGGTCGTCAACGAAGCTTGGGCTGCCTGGCACGACGAGGTGGCTTTCGCCGAGCAATTCACCCAAGACACCGACCTCAGCTTCGTGGGGCGTGACGGCGCCGGCCAACCGGTCTCTTTGCGAGAGCTGCTGGTCCACATGATCGAGGAGTACGCCCGCCACAATGGCCATGCCGACCTCTTACGGGAGCGGATCGACGGCCGCGTCGGTCAGTAGGCCGGGCGCCGTAGGGCGTTCACCATTAGCTAGTTCCGGACTGGACTCTCTGCCGGGCGCGGGCAAAGACAAGTCCCAATACGGCACCAATGGTTGCCGCTCCACCGTGGATGTCACCAATGACTAACAGGACCGCGGCGCCGGCGAGGCTGATCAACCCGACGACCCGTTGGATGCCAACTCCCCGCAGTACCGCCAGGACAGCTATGGAAGCGGCCAAACCGAACACCGCCACGGAATTCCCGGCGCCAACGGGTTGCACGATGATGCCCCAGAACTGTGCGCCGAGACCTGCAGCCAAGGCAATGGCTGTCCATCGTTTGGCACCCCATACTTGCTCGGCCACGACGCCAATCGCGGCTAGGGCGATCAGGTTGAAGATGGCGCCAGCGAGGCCGCCGTCCTGTACCACGAGCGATGTGAGCAGTCTCCAGATGTGGCCGCGACCGATGAGGGTCCAGTTGCGCTCCAGGTGATCAAGCAGCCAAGGAGCAACAGTGAACTGGGCCAATGTCGGTATGCCGACAACCAAGAGGGCGACTGTCGTGGCCCACGGCCACCGCCGTCGTACTGGGCCGGCGAGCGGACGTATCCGAGAAGCGGCGAACGCCGTCGACAGCACGACCGCGTACAAGGCTGCGAGAAGGCCCGACGTCACCCAATTGATCCTGCCACTTGGCGCAGAGGGTCGGCGCATGCCTCACGACCTGGCGCCTCGTCGCAGAGGAGCACCGGTTGTGGGCCAAAAATCGGGTCAGATACCGAGAACATCGAGCACAAGGACTATGAGGCCGGACGCCAAAAGCGCCCCAGTGACGAGCGTCGGAGTTACCCGGCTGCCGGGTCGTGGCTGGCTGGTACGAGCCGCGCGCCAGTAGAGGAACACCCCAAGCAAGAGCAACGCCGCTTCCAGCAGAATTGACACGACTGGCACTCGCCACAGCCCAAAACCCAGCAGCGGAAGATCGCCGGCGTTACCCGGCAGAATTGGCATGTCCCCGCGGTGCACGATCAGATCCAGCACCCAATGCGAAAACGCGACAGCGCCGAGCAGCAAACCAAGCCGTCGATCCCAACGCCACCAAGCAACAGCACCGAACGCGGCCGACAAGACGAGTGCCCCGATCAGCGAGTGGGTGTAGTCAGCATGAATCACTACCTTGCCGTACCCACCGCCCGGCAGCGTCTCAATCGTCTCGATGCCCAGCAGGACAAATGGAATGAACACCACATCCAGCCACTGAGTTGCCAGCATCAAGGACCACAACGGCGCCCGATGATCTACCGATTTCGCGCCAGCGGCGAGGCCGTAATGCCCAGTGATCACTTTCGTCCCCGGGTCGGCCGGGGTGGCCACGACAGCCGGCTATCCAAAAAGCCACAGACACCGATGAACAGCACAAGGCTCAGCAGAAACGCCACCACGTTGACCTCCGAATCGAAACTCTCCAAGCGAGGCGCGTCACTTGGTTAGAACCCGCCAGTCCTGGGCACGGGAACTCGCACTCTATCGGCCAGGACGACAGCTGCGCTGCCCACCGCTGACGGAGTCCCCGGACGTTCCCGCGGGAACGGGTTCCCGCGAGCAAGCGCCTGCAAGGGGTTGTGCCGATGCAGCGCGTTGAAATTCTGAGATCGTCGCATTCGCAGGCGTCAGGCTGAACGGGCTTTCGGCCGCAGCAAGAGCGTCACCCCAAGGGCAGCCACCCACAGTCCCCAGCCGGTGCTTCCGATGAGGCCAGCGAGATCGAACACGGGAAAGCCGGGCAGCGCCGTTGCCAAGATGTCTCCCTGATTGAGGAAATAGAGCACGCTGACGAGCAGGCCGACGACTCCTAGCCAGCGGGGCAGGACCCGCGTCCGAAGGATGATGATGCTGAGGGTGATAGACCAACCGATCCCCAGCAATTGACCAAGGTGCTCCCCGAGAAGGGCCCCACCGAACTGATGCTGGGCGAGCCATGCCGCCGCGAACGCAGTTCGATTCGCAGCATCGCCCGCTTGATACATCTGCGCCAGTGGTGGCACCACGAACACCCAGCGCAAGAAGCCGATCAGCGCAAGCACTACCGAGATTGCGCCCGCGAAGGTCGCAACCCAGAGTGCTGGGTCATCACGGCGCCCAAGCACGGTTGGCAGCAGCAGAATCGGCACAGCCAAGATGGCGTACGTCCATGCCGTGGCGAACCAGGTCCAGACCAAGGTCGGTCCACCCGCTACGAAATTAGTGAGCACAACGTCGGCTGGTTCCCGAAGGATGTCTGGCCAGTCGAACGTGGCCGACAGGACCGTTGCCGCGGTGGCGAAAGCGAGGGCGCCGATGAGGAATAGCGCGCCTGTGATACGACGCAATGCGGGGCTACTGCTGTCTGTGGTCAGAGTGTGCCGCCTCTCAATCGTCAGCGCTGGCTCAGCCTCACTCTGTCACTGCGGGTGGCGTATCGAAGCGGGCGACGCGCAGCATGACGCAAAAGAACCCGGTCTGGTGCTCCTTAAGCCTGCCTCACCTCGAACGTCGTCGTGGCAGGAAGCGTGCAGGGAAGGTCGGGGGAAGGTGGCATTCCTACCGTCAGTGACTGCACAGTCATTCATCGAACGGAGATCAGCATGACTACCACCCTCCAGCGGCCACCTCGCAATGGCGTTGACGTCCCCACACTGTTCGCCACCCTCGACGCGGTGAAGGGTTCGCCGGAGCTCGCCCAGTTCCAGTTCCGGGCGACAAATCAATGGATGAGCGGCACTCATAGCCGCTCATCGATCCGAGGCTTCTACGGCGCCGGGCAGGAGGACACATCACGTGCGGCCTCATTCACCTACGACGCGGACCACCCCGCCGTTCTCGTCGGATCGAACCACGCTCCGACGCCTGTCGAGTTTCTGCTGCACGCCATCGCCGCGTGCCTCACCGCAGGCCTGGCGAACATCGCAGCCGCACGAGGAATCACACTGCGACGCGTCTCCTCGACAGTCGAGGGCGACATCGACCTGCTCGGAATCCTCGGCCTGTCGGATGCGGTGCGGAACGGCTACCGGCAGATCCGCGTGCACTTCGATGTTGAGGGCGACGCGTCGCCGGAGCAGCTGGCAGCGCTCGTCGAGCAATCGCGCCAGCGCTCCGCCGCGTACGACGTGCTCGTCAACGGAACCGATGTCCAGATCGATGTCAGCACTCCGTGACCTCCGAGTGCGGCCGGCGCGCGGGCCCATATGGCGGCTGGGATGTGATCATCATCGGCGCTCGAGTTGCAGGCGCCTCCACGGCGCTACTCCTCGCCCGCGCCGGCTCGCAGGTGCTGGTCGTCGACCGGACCCGCCGCGGCTCAGACACCTTGTCGACGCATGCGCTGATGCGTGGCGGCGTCCTGCAACTGCGGCGCTGGGGGCTGCTTGAGCGCGTGGCGGCGACCGGCGCACCTCCGGTGCGCCGCGTCACCTTCCATTACGGCACCGAGTCCATGCCGGTCACTTTAAAGCCGTACGCCGGCGTCGACGCCCTGTACGCGCCGCGGCGCAGCATCCTCGACGCACTGCTGGTCGACGCGGCCGAGGAAGCCGGCGCGCAGTTTCGCTTCGGCTTGGCCATGACTGACCTGGTACGCGACGGAGCTGAACGCGTCATCGGAGTGGTGCTGCGTGATCATGCCGGAGCCACCTGGACCGAGCTCGCCCCGCTCGTCATAGGCGCGGACGGACGCGACTCTCTCGTGGCCGACCTAGCAGCCGCACCCAATCTCGCGGTTGGCGCCTACGGCGCTGCGTACGCCTACGGTTATTGGCCGGCTGCCGACCTCGACGGCTATCACTGGGATTACGACGCCGGTCTGTCCGCGGGGGCCATCCCGACAAACGATGGGCTTGCGTGCGTGTTCGTCGCCGGCCCTCCGGCAACCCTCGCCACGGCGATGCGAGGCCGCAGTCCTGCCGAGGCGCAACGCAACCTGATGAGGCGGCTCGACGGTGTGTTCTCCGACTTCGCATTAGCGCCGCCGATGGGCCGCGTGCGGTTCTTCCGCGGGATGCCAGCCCGACTGCGTCGTCCTTATGGGGCCGGCTGGGCGCTCGTGGGAGACGCAGGTTGCTGGAAGGATCCGCTGTCTACCCATGGGATCACCGACGCCTTCCGGGATGCGGAGCTCCTCGCCGCCGCAGTCCTCGCTGGATCGGCATCCGATCGCGCCGCCGCGGTGGCACTTTCTGACTATCAAACGCAGCGGGACCGTACGGCATGGGCGATGCATGGCATCGTCGACCGCCTGGCGTCTCACGAGTGGGATCTCGAGGAGGCCCGCCGGCTGCTGCGCGAGCTGTCCTCCGTAATGGCCGATGAGGTTGAGGCGATACGCAGTTACGACCTAGAGCCGGCGTGTACCGCTTGAACACGGCTGGCAGGCGGAGGAGCAACACGGCTAGATTCGGCGGTGGAGGAGCGATGCGCGTCGAGATCGACCTTTTGGGAAACTTCGCCGTCCGGGTCGACGGTCGAGTCGTCCCCGCCGCATACTGGCGGCGTCGACACGCAGCCGCGCTGGTCAAACTCCTTGCGCTGGCACCGCGCCGCACGCTGCACCGCGAGCAGGTCGTCGACGCGTTGTGGCCCGAGATCCCGATTGATGAGGCTGCACCGCGGCTGCATAAGGCCGCGCACTATGCGCGGCGCTCGCTAGGCGATCCCCGAGCCTTGCTTCTTGACGGAAACACGGTGTCGCTGTTTCCGGACTGCGACGTGACCATAGACGCCGAGGTTTTCGAGCGCCGTGCTCAGCAGGCCCTCGCCGACAACGCGCCTCGAAGTTCCAACGGATCCGCGGCGGCGGCAGCCGCAGCAAAGCTGTGGACCGGAGATCTACTGCCCAATGACCCTTACGAGGTCTGGTTGGAGGCGCCACGTGACCGGCTCCGGCAGCTGCACCGTGAAATGCTGCGCCGCGCCGGCCGCTGGAGCGATCTCGCCCGCGCCGAACCTTCCGACGAGGAAGCCAGCCTCGCCGTGGCACGGCGGCTCGCCGAGAGCGGCGATCGTCGGGGTGCGCTCCGCCAGTTGGAGCGGCTGGAACGCGCATTGCGCGCCGAACTGGGCGTTACGCTCGGCCCAACCGCGGTCTCGCTGCGCGCCGAACTGCTCGCTCTTGACGTCACGCACAGCCGGACACAGCGGCGCCCAGCGCAACCGCCGCTCGGCCGTGATCCCGAACTCAGTCGTATCGACCGGCTGATCACCGTGGCGACCGGGGGCCGGGGGCGGACGCTCTTCGTGTCAGGACCTGCCGGCATCGGCAAGACCACCCTGCTCCGGTGGCTCGACCGGCGTGCCGAAGAGCGCGGGCTGCGCGTGGGGATTGGCACCGCCGCCGCCATTGAGGGAGCTTGGCCGTACGCCCCGGTGTTAGAAGCACTCGGGGACTTGTGCCGGCGCTACCCGGCCCTACTGGACGGCCTGGCTGATGAGTACCGCATCGAGATCGAGGGGGCGCTGCGCGGCACATCTCCAGAGTGGGACGGCGAGAGCCGCCACCAACGGCTGTTCGTCAGCGTCGCCGAGCTGCTACGGCTCGCGTCCTCCGGAGGCGGTGCGGTCCTCGTCGTCGACGATGTCCACGATGCCGACGAAGCCAGCCTGCGGTTGCTCCACTATCTATCCCGGCTCGCGGTCAACGAACGGATCGTCATCGTGGTCGCACACCGGCCCTGGCCGCTGCGCCCAGCGATGGAGGCTATGCGCCGCAGCCTGATCGGTCGCGGCACCTCCGTCCCGCTGGACCTGGGTCCCTTGGCCGACGAGGACATCCGATGGCTTGTGCGCCGGGTCGTTCGAGAGGACGAGGTGCTGCTGGAACGGGTCGTGAAACTCGCCGGCGGGAACCCATTTGCGGCCGTCGAACTTGCGCGCACTGCCGGAGCGGCCGACGACCGCGCCGGCCCGATGGGGGCGCTGGTGCTGCGCGGCCTCGGCGGAGACGCGACGACCGCGCTCACCAGGGTGGCTGTGCTCGGTGCGGCGTTCGACACCGACGAGTACGTCGCCACGTCTGGTGTCAGCGAGGCGCGGGCGTATGCGTTGCTTGACGAGGCTCTGGCTACCGGCGCGGTCGAGCGGACTGGCGCCGGCTATCGATTCCGGCACTCGCTCGTACGCGACACCCTGCTGGACGGGTTGCCGCCGCACCGGCTGCTCCCGCTGCACCGTCAAGCGGCCGAGGCGCTGCTCGGCCTCGGCGCGTCCCCGGCGAGGATCGGCCATCAGCTGCTTCAAGCCGGCGACGTTGCCGCCGCGGCACCGTTCCTGCTGCAGGCAGCCCGCGCGGACGCGGCCATCGGTGCATACCGCGACGCACTCACGCTGATCGAGATGGTGCGCCAGGACGTCCGTGACCCAGAGCGCGGACCCATGCTCGCCCTGCGGGCGGACATGCTCATGGCGACAGGGGACGCCGGTGCCGTCCTCGCGTACCGGGAGGCGTTAAGCGCCACTGACGACCCAGCTGAGCGGCGGCGGCTGCTGCCGCGGCTGGCGCGGGCCGCTACGTTCGCCGCCGACTACGCAACCGCGGCTGAGGCGCTCGATGGGCTGGAGCCGAACGGATCCGGCGACGACGCCGCACTTCTGCTCCAGCGTGGAATTCTGGCCTACTTGACTGGTGACCTGGGAGCTGCCGAGGCCGCCGCCGACGAGGCGCGCCGCCGGATCGGGGTCGCCGACCCGGGCGATTGGCGGATGTATGACCTGATCTCTTTGCAGGGCCTGATCGCACACCTACGCGGAGAGTGGTTCGGCCGGCTCGCCGTGGAGCTCCGCGCCGGCGCGCAACGGCCGGATCTCGCACGGTCGATGTTCGATAGCCACCTTTGTGTGGCTGAGTTCCTGCTGTACGGACCCACCCCGTACGAGGAGGTGCTTGCGCTCGCCGCAACACTGCGCGAGTCGGCGCGACGGTCCGGCGTGCTGCGGGCCGTCGCCTTCGCCACGGCTCTGCGTGGTGAGGCCGCTCTGCTCTCCGGCGACCTGACCCTCGCCGAAGCGGAGCTCACGGAAGCGGCCGACCTGCACCGCGATATCGGCTCCACTGCGGGCGAGGCGCACAGCCTGCAGCGGCTCGCGGAGGTGCGCCTGGCACAGGGCGACTGCGCCGAGGCCACCCGGCTGCTGCACCGAGCACTCCCGCTAGCCCGCTGGTCGTCGATCGCGTTGCACCTGCTGCAGCGCGTGTACGGGACGATGATCCGCGCCGCGCCGGACGTGGACAGCGCCCGCGCCGTCGTGGACCAGGCGACCGCCGCCCTCGGCCAAGAAGACTCGTGCACGTTCTGCAATGTCATGCTCGCCGTGCCCGCCGCGGCCGCCTGTGCCGACGCCGGCGACCTCGATGATGCGCGCCGGCACCTCGCCGCTGCGGAGCGCTCTGCTGCGCTGTGGAAAGGCACCGCGTGGCAGGCGGCAATCGCCGAAGCCCGGGCCCATCTGGATCGTGCTGAAGGCCATGGCGACGCCGCACGTCGCCGGCTGCATCAGGCCGCCGAACTGTTCGCCGCCGCCGGCCAGCCACTCGACGTCGACCGCTGCCTCGCCTGACGTCCAGTCGCTGCCCCTGCTGCGAGCCACTCCACTACCGACAAGTCAGTAGTGGAAGAGGAAGCCGCTCGGAATCCGCAGGGAAGGCCGCCGCCATAACGTTACGGCCATGGTGGAGATGCTGGCGTGGTTCGGCGCCATGCTGTCCTGCCTGCTCTCGGTTCCGCAGGCCGTACGCGTCTTGCGCGCGGACCGCTTCGACGGCATCTCCGCGGCTACGTACTGGATCGTCTTGACCAACGCTGCAGTTTGGGCCGCCTGGTCGCTGCTCACCGGCGAACACGCAGCGGGAGTGCCCGCACTGGTCAACGGTCCCGCCGCCATCCTCATCCTGCGCCGGCTTGTGATGGCACGTCGCAAGCACCCCGGTGATCAGATAGCGGCCTGCTCGTACGGCCGCCCGGCAATGCGTTTCGGAACGTGTCTTCCTCGCGCGGCGTATTCACGGGCCCGGTGGCTCGACAGCGCAAGCAGCACCATGATGTTGAGGCCCACCGTTGGTAGGCTCGTGGCCAGGGTGACCGCTTCCGACCCATTGGCATTGCCGATGAAGGCGCCGATCGTGGTCAGCACGCACGACAGCATGAGCAGGATCCGAGCCCAGTTGCGGCCGACGAAGACGGCAACGGCCAGCGCGATGTCAACCAGACCGATGAAGGCGAGCACGCTTCCCGCCACGATCACGGCTAGACGGCCACCCTCAACAGTCACTCCCTCGATGTCAACATTCCCCTGGAGGTATTGCGCGGGCAGCAGCAAGAGGATCAGCGCAACGGGCAAGAAGACGAGGCCGCGGAAGAATGCGACGCCTGCCCCGAAAACGATCTGCGCGGGTCGCTTGTCCCGGCTGTCGGTTTCGACCTTGGCGATCTCGGCCGTTTGGACCCGACGAACATCGATGATCGGCAGGTTGCCGTCGGTGATGATCAGATCACCGCCGCCGTTGCGGCTGTGATAGCCCGTGGAGAAGTTTTCGATCACGTCCACGTCGACCTCTGGGGTCGCTGCGCTGACCGTCTGGACGATGTAGTCGCGCTCGATATCGGTGTTCTCTTCGATCTTGTGGGTGACCTGCAGCGTGAAGAGTGACAGCCCGACGCTCTTGTCGTACGTGCCGGCCGCGAGCCAGTCGACGGCGTACCCACCAGGCAGCATCCAGCCCTCAGGACACCGCCAGAACCGTACGTGGTGCCGCTTGGACGGGCTGCCAGCAACTTCTTGTTGGTAGGCGAAGTCTTGTTGGCGGTCGAACAGATTCAGTGGGCTGACTGGCGCCTCGTTGTAGCTGCGGCGGCGCAGTGTCGAGGTGAGGATCCGCATCCCGCTGCTCATGCTGAGATCGTCGGCCCGGGTCCAGCCGGCCCGCGTCATGGCGGCATGAACCTGCGCCTCGTGACCACGCAGCGCGAGGTTGACCGGATCACCCAGCAGCCCGTCGCTGGTCCGGGCGCGGCCGATGAAGTACCCGGGGACATATAGGCGGGTCATGACCCGATGCAGCCTTGGCAGCAACAGGTAAGTGAGCAGCACCCAGAAGACGACGAGCAGCAGCACTGGCCAACCCGGCTTGATGCTCGCGCGAAACACCAAGTAGGCCAGCCAGATGGTCGATAGACCGGCAAAGGCGAACAGCGCGCCGTCCAGCATGTCCATCACGGAGGGACGCCGCTCTCGGCTGCGCCGGATCGCCATGAACCAATTGTGGGCGATAAGCCGACTTCATGACATCACGGAGAGGCCACGACTTATCGTTAAGGCAGACCCGAGAAATCGCGGCTGAACACGTGAATGACGGGCGAGCACGCGGTCATCGAGACAATCAAAATTGGGGGATTAGCAATGGAGCTGAAGACCACATATCGCCGTAGCGTTGAGTTCTGGAAGGACAAAGTCTCGAACGTTTCTGACAACTGGTTCGATCCGACGCCCTGCACCGATTGGAATGTACGCGCGCTCGTCAATCACGTGGCCGGAGAAGATCGGTGGACAAAGCCCTTGGTGAACGGCAAGACCATCGCCGAAGTGGGCGACGCCTTCGACGGTGACTTGCTCGGCGAGAACCCGAAGGGTTCAGCAATGGCGGCGGCCGACGAGGCTTTGACGGCGGTAGCCGAAAGGTTGCCGGCCGGCGGCACTGTGCACCTGTCCTATGGCGAAGAAGACATTGCCGAGTACATCCGTCAATTGGTCGCCGACCACCTGATACACGGCTGGGACCTGGCCGCCGCTACCGGACAGCAGCGCAACCTGGACCCGGAGCTCGTGGCGGACGTTGCGGAGTGGTTTCGCAATCGCGAGGAAATGTACCGCTCATCCGGGTCGTTAGCTGCAAGGCCGGAGTCCGCGTCCGGCGGCAACCCCGAAGCCGACCTGCTGATCGCGTTCGGGCGCAATCCGGACTGGGCTCCTCAGTGATCGGGCGATCACCAGCGAGCGGCGCGAGCAATCAGACTCAGACGTAGGCGCTGATCCCGAGCAATTGGTCGACGGTGGTGAAGCGATAACCCCGATCGGCCAGCCGATCGATCAGCGGCCCGATGGCTGCCACGCTTTGCTCTCGAGGGCCGCCGCGCGCCTCGCAACCATCGTGGAAGATCAAGATCGTGCCCGGGCGGGTGAGCCGCGCGGCCGAATCGGCCAGCTTGTCCGCTGCAGGCTGGAAGATCTCCAGGGGATGGGCGAAGGTTCCCGACACCACCTGAAGTCCGTGTTGTCGCAGACTGCTCAGCACCCATGGCCAGTGGCAGAGCCACGGCGGGCGATACAGCGCGGGGGTCAGGCCGGTGATCGAATAGAACACCTCTTGGGAACGGATGATCTCGATCTCCTGCCGCGGCTGCTTGAGGTAGCGGGAGAACGAGTGACTGTAGCTGTGGTTGCCCAGCACATGACCGCTCTCGACGACCCGCCTGGTGCTGGATGGAAAGCGCTGCGCGCAGCGCCCGACCTGAAAGAAGGTTGCCTTCACGTCGTAGCGATCCAAGGTGTCCAGCAGCCGAGAGGTATAGGGCTCGTTGGGCCCGTCATCGAAGCTCAGGGCAACGATCTTCTCTTCGGTCTCTGCCGCGTACGGGAACGAGCCGAAGACCTGAGAGCGGGGCCGGAAACCGGTCCAGTACGCCGCGGCCCCGAGCGCTGAAAAGCCGACTGCCGTGGCGCGCGCCGCTGCTGCGAGCCGGCTCACGGGCCGCGCCAGAAATTGGCCAGACTGTCCACGGCTGCGTCGCCCGCACCAGTCGCGAAGCCCAGGGAGGTGAGCCCGACGACCAAGATCCCCAGCACCACCCGGCGGCGGGCCCAGACAGAAACGAAGGCTCGCCTGCGTTCGTGCCGGAACGCTGGCGCCATTCCGAACGTCTGCCGCTGCGACAGTCGGTTGAACCAATAAGCCAGCACGTAATACACGAGAAAGGAAATGAAGACGTTGTAAAGCAGGCCGCGCTGCAACCGACGGGCGGAGGTCGTCACGACGTTGTGCCGATCCCAGCTCACCTGCCCCCGCCGCCGCAGCCGGCGTAACAGGTCAAGCTCGTCACCTCCCTGGGTCAGGTTGAGGTCATAGCCTGGGAACGCGGTGCGCCGGATCGCGAAGTTCGTCGCGCTCACGTAGAAGACGAATCCAGTCAACGCATGGATCGCGGCGACCAACCCGAACAGCAAGATCGGAAAGGCCTTCGCCCACCATGAGGGGTCCTTGTAGCGGCAGGGACCAGCGACAGCGACGACCTTCTCTGACTCCGCGAACCGAGCATCGATGGTACGCAGCCAGTCTTGCGGCTGGGTGGTATCGGCATCGGTGGAGATGATGATCTCGCCCCTGGCGCAGTCAGCCCCGCGCTGCCGGGCAGCGCAAACCCCCTGTTCAGGCTCCGTTACTACTCGTACGCCGTAGCGGGCAGCGATAGCCGCCGTATCGTCGCTGCTGTTGTTGTCGACAACGATGACCTCGTATTCGCGGTCGTAATCCTGGTGCACCAACGAGTCCAATGCGCAGCCCAGATAGGCCGCTTCGTTGTACGCCGGGACGATGACTGAGAACCGCATCTGGTCGTGCGGCTGTTTCATCCCCACTCCTTCACCCACTCACCCCGCGCGCGCAGTGGCGAATCGACCCTTTGGTGCGAAGCCAGCACTCCACTCTAGGGGAAGCGACTCTCCGGCGCCGGAGGTCCGGGGATCACGGTCGAAAGGAGGCCAAGTCAGATCCAGCTCCTGAACCACATGCGGGACAGCCATTTCGGATAGGGCAAGAGTTCGTCGGTGAGGATCGGATAGATATAGGCAAAGTTGGCGGCCACCAAAGCAACGAACGCCCCGATGACGATGGCGCCAACCATGCGGCGGTCGCCAGTGCGCGCGTCGCCGAGGATCCACCCGGCACACAGCGATATAGCCATCACCGAAAACGGGATGATCGCGATCGCGTAGAAAAAGAACAGCGGACGCGACTCGAAGGCAAACCACGGTAACCAGCTGCTCAGCACGCCCACGAGCGGAATTCCGAAACGCCAATCCCGGCCTCCCACCCACAAGATTGCTGCGGCCACCAGCGCGAACACCGCAACCCACCACAACGCGGGCGTCCCAACACCGCTGATCACTCGAATGCAGTTGTCAGGTCCAAGGCAGCCGTCGGTGCCTGGCCTGATGCTGTTCACCGCGTCGATCCCAATTGGGCGAGCCACGACCAACCAGCCTCCGGGGTCAGCGCGGTAGGTGTGCTGCGCTTGGTTGATGAAGTCACCGGTGTGGAAGTTCCAGATGTCGTACTGGTAATGCAATAGGGAGGCGAGCGGCTTGCCGAGCAGCTTCACGGTGGCGTGCTCGGGATGCTGAGCGCCCCAATCGCGGTCGTAACCTCCAGTGGTCAGCAACCAGCTGGCCCAGGTTCCGACGTACACCACCAGGCTGAGCACGACTACGGAAAAGAAGGCCGGGATACCGTCCCGAACGATGGCGAGTTTCGCGCGTCTTCCGGCGCCGGCTAGGCGCCGCGCGCCCACGTCCCACGCCAGCGAAAGTAGTGCGAACGCGGCAAGCGGGTAGAGCGCGTTCCATTTGCTGGCGAGGGCTAGGCCAAAGCAAACCCCAGCAGCGATACGCCAGGGACGCAGTATCAGAGCCGGACCGAACTGACCGCCGAGATCGGGGATTTCGCGGCGTTCCAAATGGCGAGCGAGGCGATTTCGGAACCATTCCCGATCTGCGACTAGACAGGCAACCGCGGCTACTACAAAGAACGCGAGAAAGATGTCGAGCAGTGCCGTACGTGACATCACGAATTCGAGGCCGTCGAAAGTGAGCAAGACCCCGGCAAGGCCGCCGATCAGGGTCGACTTCGAGACCCGACGAACCAGCCTGATAGTGACCATGATCAGCAGCGTTCCGAAGACCAAGGAGGCAAACCGCCAGCCAAACGAGTTCATGCCGAACAGGTATTCGCCTCCAGCGATCAGCCACTTGCCCAGCGGGGGATGCACCACGAAAGCGGCGGTGTCCTGCATGACATCCGGCTTGCCGGCGATGATCTGGGAGTTGGCGTTGCTCGGCCAATTGCGTTCGTAGCCGAACTTCAGCAGCGAGTATGCGTCCTTGGCGTAGTAGGTCTCGTCGAAGACCAGCTTGTTGGGATATCCGAGGTTGGCGAAACGGATCACGAAGGCGATTGCGCCGATGATCAGTGTCACGATCCAGCCGTTCAGGCGGTCGCTCGGCAGCGCGACCCGGAGACGCTCGATCGTCGTCGGCGGGTTGATCGGTCGTTCGGGCAGGACGCGCGGTGGCGGGGGGCCTGGAGTGGCGGCAGCGGCCTGTCCGACCAACCCCGCTTCAGGCTCGAGGACTTGGCGCGTCACCCGCCCATCGTAGGTGGATCGGGTCAACCGAACGCGCCACCGACCACCCTCCGCCCCCCGGTTCGAAACCTACGTTTACCTGGGTTCCTGACGGTCCGCATGGGTTGCAACATGTGCAGACCGACAGCAACCTAGGTCTACGTAGGAATCCGACACTCTGGTCTGGGAGTGTGGGGGGGTGACGCAGGAGGGCTCGGCCGGGGTTGTAGTGCTCGCCGCGACGCCAATCGGTGACGTCACCGATGCTTCGCCGCGGCTGGTCGCTGAGCTGACCAATGCCGATGTGATCGCGGCCGAGGACACCCGTCGACTGCGGCGGCTGCTGGCTCGGCTAGGCGCCGAGACTGGCGCCCGGATCATGTCCTACTTCGAGGGAAATGAGGCCCGCCGCACCGAAGAGCTCGTACGCCTGCTCGAGGAGGGGGCGCGAGTCGTTGTCGTCAGCGACGCAGGGATGCCGTCGGTGTCTGACCCCGGCTATCGCCTCGTCACGGCGGCAGTGGCAGGCGGCTTCCGGGTTACCGCGGTGCCTGGTCCCTCCGCGGTGCTCACCGCATTGGCGGTCTCCGGGCTTCCGGTTGACCGGTTCTGCTTCGAAGGCTTCCTGCCACGCAAGGCCGCCGAACGTACCCGGCGGCTCGGTCAGCTGGCCGCTGAGCCCCGCACCATGATCTTCTTCGAAGCCCCGCATCGGGCGGCCGCGACGCTGTCGGCGATGGCGGTCATCTTTGGAGCCGATCGCCGCGGCGCAGTCTGTCGCGAGCTCACCAAGACCTACGAGGAAGTCCGCCGCGGGTCGCTGCAGGAGCTTGCGGAATGGGCCACGTCCGAGGTGCGAGGCGAGGTCACCCTGGTCATCGCCGGCGCGACCCAGCCGGCTCCAGATCTGCACGCGGCAGCAGAGGAGACGCTCGGCTTGGCCGCGGGCGGCATGAAACTCAAGGCGGCGGTAGCCCAGGTCGCGCGGCAGCAGGGCTTGGCAAAGAATGCTCTGTACGAGCTCGCCCTGAAAACCCAACACTCACAACCTCGATCGGCTGCTTGCGAGGCCGAAAAGCCCCACTGATGATGCAAATCCAGGGGGTGCAACAGTTGGCGCGTGGAGTTGCCCCCGCTGCCTGAGCCGCTGCCGGCCCCGGTGGTGGACTCCCATTGCCATCTCGACTCCACGCAGGCCAAGTCTGGCCTCGCGCCCGAGGATGCCATCCGATTGGCCGCTGAGGTGGGCGTGACGAGAATCGTGCAGATCGGGTGTGATCCGGAAGGCTGCCGCTGGGCCGTTCAGGCTGCCGAGCAGTGGCCGTCGGTGATCGCCGGAGTCGCGATCCACCCCAACGATGCCGCACGCATGGGGCCAGATCTCGTGCCTGGCCTGGAGCTGGTGGAAGCCTTGGCCCAGCATCCACGCGTCAGAGCGGTAGGGGAGACCGGGCTGGATTACTTCAGAACAACCGATGCGGCTGGTCAGGCCGTGCAGCGGGAGGCATTTGCGGCGCACATCGCCTTCGCCAAGGCCTTTGACAAGACCCTCGTCGTCCATGATCGCGATGCCCACGACGACATCCTGGACGTGCTCGATGCCGAGGGCTCGCCGGCGCGCGTCGTGATGCATTGCTTCTCCGGTGATGATCATTTCGCCCGAGCCTGCCTGGACCGCGGCGCCCACCTGTCCTTTGCGGGCACAGTCACGTTCAAGACCAATGATCAACTGCGGGCCGCATTAGCCTTATCACCTCTGGATCGGGTACTCGTCGAGACCGACGCGCCCTACCTCACCCCGATGCCCTTGCGAGGGAAACCGAACGCGTCTTACCTGATTCCGCACACCGCCCGGTTCCTCGCCGCCACCCTCGGGATCGAGCTGGGGCGCATCTGCCGGGCGCTGAACGACAATGCCGACGCCGCCTTCGGCGGGAGCTGGTAGCGATGGACTTCGCCGAGGTAGTGCGGCGGCGCCGCATGATCCGCTCGTATGACGAAGCTCGGCCGGTACCAGCCGATGCCCTTGACGGCGTTCTCGCAGCGGCGCTCCGCGCACCCTCAGCCGGGTTCACCCAGGGCATTTCGCTCATGGTGCTGAGCTCAGCAACAGAGCGTGAGACCTTCTGGCGAGTCGCCGCTGAGACGGATAGCACCTGGCTCCGCGGCATGCGGACAGCACCCGTTCTCGTCGCCGTCTGGACCAGCGAGGAGGCCTACCTCGATCGCTACGCCGAGCCTGACAAGGGCTGGACCGACCGAGATGCGGCGCGATGGTCCGCGCCCTACTGGTTCGTGGACGGCGGAATGGCGAGCATGGCCGCGCTGCTCTCGGCGGTCGACCACCATCTTGGTGCCTGCTTCTTCGGCATCCCCACCGCCCGGATCGCCGCCGTACGAGAAGCCTTCGGCGTGCCACCGAAGCAGCTGAGTGTTGGTGTGATCAGCCTCGGGTACCCGGCCCCAGCGCCGGCAATCGGCTCGCCGACGCGCCGCCCACGTAAAGCGCAGTCGGAGCTCATTCACCGCGGCAGCTGGTAACACGCAATCCAGTAGGTCTCAGATCATGGGCGCGATCGCCGGGCCGTCCGTTATAATTTCGTGACTCATCCGGGCTGACAACAGCGGCCTGGACAGACATCAGGTCCAGATCACAATCGGACCATCTCGGGGGAAATGCTGTGCGCAAGATCATCCCTGTGGTCGCCGCTGGCGCGACCGCCCTAGCCCTAGCCGGAACAACCTTCGGCTACGCGAACCTCAACAAAGACGTGACGCTTTCGGTGGACGGGCAGACCAGCCAAGTCCGCACCAGCGCCGACAGTGTGGGTGCCCTGCTGAAGACCAGAGGAATCGAAGTCAACAGCCATGACGTGGTAGCCCCGAACTTGGATGCGAAAGTCGAAGACGGCACCCGGGTCGCCGTCAAGTTCGGGCGGCAAGTCATCTTCACTGTTGATGGTGAGAAGCAGGCCGTCTGGACCACGGCGACCACGGTCGACGATGCGCTCAGTGCTCTGGGCATCGACCTCGCCGGCGCGAAGCTGTCAACCAGCCGTAGCTCGAGCATCGGACGGCAAGGCCTGGCCATCATCATTGGCACGCAGAAGACGGTGATCATCGTCGATGAGGGCAAGAAGCGCACCGTTACCACAACGGGACAGACGCTGGCCGATGCCTTGGTTGCGGCCAAGATCAGCGTGGACAGTGACGACAAGCTGAGCGCGAGCCAGACCACGCATCTGGCCGACGGTTCGAAGTTCACCTACACCCGGGTCGACGTCAGCTCGAAGACCAAGAAGATCAAGGTGGGCTTCAGCACCGACCGCAAGAAGTCGAGCACGTTGAAGAAGGGTGTCACCAAGATCGACACGCCGGGGGTCGCCGGCGTCCGTACAGTGACCTACCGCTTGGTCCGGCACAACGGCGAGATCGTCAAGCGGACTAAGATCAAGTCCAAGTTGATCAAGAAGCCGGTGACTGAGGTCATCCTGGTCGGCACGAAGACCACAAAGAAGACGACTGCCAAGAAGAGCTCCGGCTCCAGCACCCCATCGGGCAGTGTCTGGGACAAGATCGCTCAATGCGAGTCTGGCGGCAACTGGTCGATCAACACTGGCAACGGCTACTACGGCGGGCTGCAGTTCAGCCTCAGCACCTGGCGCGCGTACGGCGGCTCAGGCATGCCGCACAAGGCGAGCCGCGAGGAGCAGATTCGCATAGCCAAGAAGGTCCAGGCCTCCGACGGTTGGGGAGCGTGGCCGGCGTGCACAGCGAAGCTGGGTTTGCGTTAGCGCGGTGGCGAGAGGGCTGCTCGATCCCACGTCCCTACGTGAGCTGGCGAGGCAGCTGGGGTTGCGGCCGACCAAGCAGCGTGGGCAGAACTTCGTCACCGACGCCAACACCGTACGAAGAATCGTTGCCGCAGCACAGGTCTCCGAGGACGACATTGTTCTCGAGGTTGGGCCAGGACTGGGGTCACTGACCCTCGGCCTGCTCCAGGCCACCCGCCGCGTGATCGCGATCGAGATCGATGACCTGCTGGCGGCTCAGCTACCTCAGACGGTCGCTGCGCGGCTGCCGGAGCGGACCGCTGGGCTGACGGTGATCAACGCAGACGCACTCCGGGTCGACGCCGTGCCCGAACCACCCACGGCCGTCGTTGCCAACCTTCCTTACAACGTCGCAGTGCCGGTGCTCCTGCACCTGCTGGCAACCTTCGACAGTTGGAGCCGCGGTCTGGTGATGGTGCAGGCCGAGGTAGCTGACCGGCTGGCTGCCGGGCCCGGATCGAAAACCTACGGCGTGCCCTCGGTCAAGGTGGCCTGGTACGCCGCAGCCAACAGGGTTGGCACGGTATCGCCGACCGTGTTCTGGCCCGTGCCGAACGTCGAGTCTGGTCTGGTGGCCGTCAGCCGTCGGCCGCCGCCCGAGACAACCGCGACCCGCGACCAAGTCTTCGCCGTCATCGATGCGGCATTCGCCCAGCGGCGAAAGATGCTGCGCTCGGCCCTGGCAGGGCTGGCCGGATCGCCAACCCTCGCCAGCGCTGCCGTGGTCGCAGCTGGGCTGGATCCGCAAGCCCGTGGCGAGACGCTGGACGTCACCGACTTTGCGCGGATCGCCGAGCAGATCTTCCGCGCGTAGATAACCTCACACTCATGGCCTCATCTCCGCAGCCGGGTCCTGCCGGCGTACGCGTGCGGGTGCCGGCCAAGATCAACCTCGCACTGAAGGTGGGCCCTCCTCGAGCCGATGGGTACCACCCCCTCGCCACCGTGTATCAAGCGGTCTCCGTCTACGACGAGGTACATGCCGCTTGGGCAAACCCGGACGAGTTCGAGGTGGTCGTCAGTGGCGAGGGTGCCGATCTGGTGCCGCTGGATGACTCCAACCTCGCTGTCCGCGCCGCGAAGCTGCTCGCGCGTACACATGGACCGCACGATTCCCTGGGCGCAAGTTTGTCGATCAAGAAGGCGATTCCGGTGGCCGGTGGGTTGGCTGGAGGCTCCGCGAATGGTGCGGCCGCATTGCTGGCGTGCGCGGTCTTATGGGACCTCGACGTCACTGCCGACGGGCTGAGGGCACTGGCCGCGGAGCTCGGCAGCGATGTGCCCTTCGCCTTGCTCGGTGGCACGGCCGTCGGGAGTGGCCGGGGCGAGGATGTGGCGCCGGCGCTGGCACGGGGCACCTACCACTGGGTGCTGGCCTTCGGCTACCACGGTCTCTCGACGGCGACGGTCTATCGGCGGTTCGATGAGCTGAGCCCTCGCGCAGCGCCACCCACAGTGCCTCCTGATCTCATGAATGCCCTCCGCAGCGGCGATCCGCGGCTGCTTGGTCGGGCACTCAGCAATGATCTTGAAGCTGCTGCGCTGGACTTGCAGCCGCGATTACGCACCGTGCTGCAAACCGGCCTGGAGTACGGCGCGCTGGGTGCCCTGGTGTCTGGATCGGGTCCTACGTGTGCCTTCCTGGTGGACGGTGAGTCCGCGGCGGTCGACCTCTCCGTATCGCTCAGTGCAGAAGGTTTGTGCCGGGCAGTCCGGCGTGCGACAGGTCCAGTGACGGGGGCCCGCGTCGTCAACTGAGCTGGCTGAGACAGTCAGCGATCGATGCCGTACCGGGCGAGCAACAGCCGCAGGCTACGCGCGAGTTGATCATGCTCTGTGACGTCAAGCGCGGCTAAGATCCCGTGCTCGGCGGCCAGCAGCTCCGCCAGCGCAGCATCCACCGCCTCGCTGCCCGCCTCGGTCAGCTGAACCAGAACACCGCGCCGATCGTCGGGGTGATCTTGCCTGGCGACCAGCCCGCGCGCCGCGAGCCGGTCCACCCGGTTGGTCATCGTTCCCGAAGTGACCATCGTTTCCCGTAGCAGCTGTCCCGGCGAAAGCCGGTACGGCGGGCCCGAGCGACGCAGCGCCGCCAGCACGTCGAACTCCCAGGACTCCAGATGGTGCGCGCTGAATGCGTTCGCTCGAACGCGGTCCAGGTGGTGGGCGAGCCGGCTGATACGCGAGAGCACCTCCATAGGCGCAACGTCCAGGTCCGGGCGTTCGCGACGCCAGGCTTCGACGATGTTGTCGACCTCGTCCCGGGTTGCCTGGCCAGTCACACCCGGAGTCTAGACCCGACCGCGGGACCTGATCATCGCCCGAAAGTGGTCAGAACCAACAGGAAATTGCCGCGACGATCCGTGTCGCTGGTGACCACTTTCGCGAAGGCGGTTGCTCGCTGGGAGGCCGCAGTCTGGGACTTAGCTCTGCTCGAGACCTATGTCTTCGCGCGGCATGGTGGATGCCAGCCCGATGATGCCGGCACAGAGCAATGCCGGCACCGCCATTGCGTGATGGATCCCGACCTGATTGACCAGGAAACCGATGAAGGCCGGGCCGATCAAGAATGCGGCGTAGCCGAAGGTCACGACTACGGCGAGTACTCGGCCACCGCCGATGTGTCCGGCCACCGCGTAGACCTGCGGCGCGATCATGCCCACCCCGAAGCCGACCAACGCCCAGCCGAGCACAAGCAGCGGCAGGCTGCTGACCAGCGTGACGGTCAGATAACCGAGGGCCGCGCAGAGGCCGCCGAAGCGTACGACTGCCCGCCGGCCGAACCGGGCCACGAGCCGGTCGCCCAGCAGCCGGATCACGACCATGAATGCGCTCACCGCAGCGAGGCCGAGCGCCCCGGTGGTCGGGTCGACCTGGGCGACGTCGGTCACGTGGAGGGATGACCAATCGACAGCTGTACCTTCCGAGAGGCCGAAGGCCAACGCCATGATGCCCAGCACCCAGGCGGCCTTGGGAATCGGCGTCCGTATGCCGTCGACTGTATGGTGAACCACCGCAGCCTCGGGCGTGATCTTGAGTAAGACGCCGAATCCGACCAGCGCCAGCACCGACAGCGAGATTGCCAGTGGCGTGACGATCGCACCGCCTCTCAGTTCCAGCACCGCGGCGAGCAGCAGGACAGTTCCTGCCCCGATGAAATTGCCGATCGAGAAGAAGGCATGGAAGAAGCTCATGATCGGGCGCCGGCGGGCTGCCTCGACCTGGACACCGATCGCGTTCATGCCGACGTCCATGGCCCCATTGCCGAGCCCCATCAAGACACCGCCGAGGATCGCGACTGGATAGCTGGGCGCCAGGCCGATGGTGATCATCGCAAGGATGATGATCGGCACAGCCGCCAGGGTGACCTGACGGGCACCCCGGGCATCGGCCAGCCGGCCGCCGACCTGCATCGAGGTGATGGCCGCGGCGCCGGCACACAGCAGCAGCATCGCAATCTGCGTTGCGTTAAGTCCGAGCTTGTCGCGTAGCGAGGGGAGCGCAGCCCCATAACCGCCGAGCATCATGCCATTGAGGGTGAACAAGGTGATCATTGCCGCGGCGGCGAGCCGGGTCGATAGCTGGTCGGTGACGGGCGCGGAGGTGGCAGAGGTGGTCATTCGCGGTTTCTGTATCGATTTAGTAAGAAGATGCTACTGTACGGCAGAATCGGTCGTGATCGCAAAGTAAGGATCGACGGGCTCAGGCCTTGGATGAGGCGGAGGGCGGCCAGTGTTACCGCGCCGATGTATCGCCGCCTCGACCCCGACCGCAGGTGCACCGCCGACAAGGTGATGCGTACGCTTGGCTCTGGCCAATTTACGGATTGGCCAGGTGTGAGGGCGAACTCGATTCCAAGCCGGCGGCCCGCAAGCGAGCTTCGGATGGGAGGATTGGCCGGGCCCCCCACATTCCCCGGTTGGTCTGTCGGCAGGGCCCGCCTGACTTTGAATCAGGACTAGCGACGTAGGTTCGACTCCTACCCGGGGAGCGGAGCGTCACTCAGCTAGTAAGGAGCCAGCTGTTGTCTGTCCACTCCGACCAAGCTCCGAGCCCGGTCGCAGCTGTTGTCATCTTGGCGGCCGGCGAGGGGAAGCGGATGAAGTCTTCGCGTTCCAAGTTGCTGCACCAGATCGCCGGACATTCCATGCTGAGCTACGCAGTGACGGCCGCGACGACGGTCCAGCCCGAGCACATCGTGGTGGTGGTCGGTCACCTCCGTGATCAGGTGGAAGCCCACCTTGCCGAGATCGCTCCCCACGTGTTGATCGCAGTTCAGGAACAGCAACTGGGTACGGGTCATGCAGTCCAAGCCGCGCTCGCCCAGCTTGCCGATCTCACCGGCGACGTGATCGTCACCATGGGAGACGTCCCGATGCTCACGGGCGAGACGCTAACGGGGCTGCTCCTCGAGCACCGGACCCACAAGGCCGCAGCGACCGTGCTGACGGCGGAGGTCCCGAACCCGACCGGCTACGGGCGGATTCTGCGCGACGCTGGCGGCATGGTCACCGGGATTGTCGAGCACCGAGACGCCGATGACACGGAGCTGCAGATCACCGAGATCAACTCCGGCATCTACGTTTTCGATGCGGCAATGCTGCGGTCCGCGCTGACCGAGCTCGCGCCGTCGAATGATCAGGGGGAGCTCTATCTCACTGACGTGCTGACCGTGGTACGCGAGGCCGGCATGCCCGTGGGTGCGTATGTCATCGACGATGTGTGGCAGACCGAAGGGGTCAATGATCGGATCCAGCTCTCCCGGATGAACGCGGAGCTCAACAGGCGAATTCTGCGGCGCTGGATGCGCGAAGGAGTGACCGTGGTTGACCCAGCTTCGACCTGGGTGCACGCTTCAGTTGATCTTGCGCCGGATGTGATCTTGCTGCCCGGCACGTCACTTGAGGGCGCTACGTCGGTGGCCGCTGGAGCTCGGATCGGTCCCGATACCACACTGATCGACGTGGAAGTGGGGGAGAACGCGGTGATCACCCGTACCCAGGCCTCGTTGAGCGTGATCGGTCCCGGCGCCAACGTCGGTCCGTTCGCACATCTTCGGCCGGGCACCACACTCGGCGCCAGCGGAAAGATCGGCACCTTCGTGGAGACCAAGAACGCTCGCATCGGAGCCGGAGCCAAGGCCCCGCATCTCAGCTACCTGGGCGACGCGGTGATCGGTGAGGGCGCCAACATCGGGGCAGGCGTGATCTTCGCGAACTACGACGGCGTACGCAAATCGACGAGCACTGTCGGGGCGTACGACTTCGTCGGCAGCAACTCGGTACTTATCGCACCGGTCGAGATAGCCGATGGCGCCTACATTGCCGCGGGTTCGACCATCACCGCCGACGTTGGGCCGGGTGATCTTGCGGTAAGCCGTAGCCAACAGCGCAACGTGCCCGGTTGGGTGGCGCGTAAGCGGCCAGGGACCAAGACCGCGCGAGCCGCTGAGGCGGCTCAGGAGCAGGAGGAGCCGTCGTGAGCGGTCTCAAGCGCCCGAACGAGAAGCACTTGATGTTGTTCAGTGGGCGCGCTCATCCCGATCTTGCCAGCGAGATTGCCGCGCTCATGAATGTCGAGATCGTGCCGACCCGCGCGATCACCTATGCCAACTCCGAGATCTATGTGCGATTTGAGGAGTCGGTGCGCGGCAGCGACGCCTTTGTGATCCAGAGCCATGCCGCGCCGGTCAACGAGTGGACGATGGAGCAGTTGATCATGGTCGATGCACTGAAGCGCGCATCTGCCAAGCGGATCACCGTCGTTGCACCCTTCTATCCGTACGCCCGGCAAGACAAGAAGCACCGCGGCCGGGAACCCATCTCGGCGCGGCTCATTTCGGACCTGTTTCGCGTGGCCGGTGCGAACCGGCTGATGTCAGTTGATCTGCACGCGGCCCAGATCCAGGGATTCTTCGACGGGCCTGTTGATCATCTCTGGGCGCTTCCTGTGCTGTCCGACTATCTCTCGACCAAATACGACACCTCTGAAATGACGGTGGTCTCGCCAGACGCCGGTCGGGTGCGGCTTGCCGACATGTGGACCGACAAGCTGAACAGCTCACTGGCGATCATCCACAAGCGCCGGGACCCGAACGTCGTCAACACGGTCGCCATCCATGAGGTCGTCGGCGAAGTGGAAGGGCGGGTCTGTCTGTTGGTCGACGACATGATCGACACGGCAGGCACGATCTGCCAGGCGGCTGAGGCGTTGAAGTCCCGCGGCGCCAAGGCGGTGATCGCCGCCGCTACCCATCCGGTGCTGTCTGGACCCGCTGTCGATCGGCTCAAGGCCACCGAGTTCGAAGAGGTGATCGTGACCAACACCTTGCCGATTCCAGAGGAACGGCGCTTCGACACCCTCACGGTGCTGTCAATCGCACCCTTGATCGCCCGGGCTATCCGGGAAGTCTTCGAGGACGGCTCAGTCACCAGCCTCTTTGATGGCCAATCCTGACAGCCTGCGGGAGGCCGGTTCCTGACCGCCTTCTCGGCACACCGAAAACTGAGTCGTCTCCGAATGCACAAGCATGATGAGCTCTACTGCCCTGAGCCTCGAAGTTTCCCCAAATGCATGGAGCGGGCGAATCGCTCGGTGGCTAGCTCTCCTCGCGGTCGATTTGCCGACGCTCGCAGACAGACACTCCCCTCTGGTTTCAATGTCAGTTGGCGACTATTGACCCTTGTCGGCTAAGGTTGAGCGGTTGCCTCGGCGAGGGTCGCAGAACCGTGATCGACTAGGTCGAACGAGCTGCGTCTCCCTCGCTGAGTCTTGATCGAGATTTTGACGTTAGTTCCGAGGAGAGTTCGTTCGTGCCCGAGGTAAAGCTCATCGCCGAATTGCGTACGGAGTTCGGCAAGGGCGCTGCCCGCCGAATCCGTCGCGCGCATAAGGTGCCGGCCGTGTTGTACGGCCACGGCACCGACCCGATCCACATTGCCCTGCCCGGTCACGAGACCCTACTTGCGTTGCGCACTGCCAACGCACTGCTGTCAATCGAGGTCAATGGGAGCTCCCAGCTCGCGCTGCCGAAACAGGTTCAGCGCGACCCCCTGAAACACACCATCGAGCATGTCGATCTGGTCATCGTGCGGCGCGGCGAGAAGGTCACTGTCGACGTCCCTGTGCATGTCGAGGGGGAGGCTGCTCCGGAGACGCTGGTCGTGGTGGACCACAACAGCATCCCGATCGAGGCCGAGGCCACCCACATCCCGCAGCGGATCCTTGTTTCCATCGAGGGGCTGCCGCCTGGTACCCAGATCCTCGCCCGTGACCTGCGGCTTCCGACGGGTTCGACGGTTGATCTTGAACCGGAGACCTTGATCGTCAACATCACCAACGCGCCGACCGCCGAGGCCGTCGAAGCGGAGCTGGCCGAGGCCGAGGCGGAGGCAGGCATTGAGCCGACGGTGACCGCAGCCGCCGAGCCGATCACGGACGAGGCGCTGCCCGAGTCCGAGAGCGCCTAGCTGGCAGCTGCGTCTGCCATGAACTCATGGCTGGTAGTCGGACTCGGCAACCCCGGTCCGGCCTTTGCATCCCACAGGCACAACGTCGGTTACCGGGTCGCCGATGAACTGGCACGCCGGCTGAGCGTGCGCTTCAGTGCCAAGCGCGGAACGCGGGCCGAGGTCGCGGAAACCAGGATCGGACCGCCAGGAGATGAGGCGCCGCGGCTCGTGCTCGCCAAATCGCGCGCGTTCATGAACGAGACCGGCGGGGCGCTCAGTCGGCTGCTCTCCTACTACAAGCTCGAGCCGGCCCAGATGATCGTGATACATGATGAGCTCGACATCGACCCCGGCCAGCTCCGCGTGAAGTTCGGTGGTGGGGACAACGGCCACAATGGCCTCCGGTCCATCCGCAAATCCCTCGGTACTGGCGATTTCTATCGCGTACGCATCGGCGTTGGTCGTCCGCCGGGCCGGCAAGATCCCGCCGATTTCCTGCTGAGCAACTTTCCGGCGAGCGCCCGGGAGGACGTCGAGGTCGAGATCAGCCGGGCGGCGGATGCGGTCGAATCGCTAGTTCTGGTCGGACTCGACAAAACCCAAAGCGCGTTCAACAGCTGACGCCGAAACAGATCGACCCCGCTCCACCGCGTCCGTGCCGAAACCTACGTGCACGTTGGTTGCATGCGCTTTGCACAGCGTGCAACGTATGCAGACCCTCAGGAAACTGTGCAGACCTCACCCCCGCGCCGGCAAACCCGCGGCTACGCGTCGACTCGGTAGCGGATCCGATCTGACTTGCGGGGGATGCCGTTCTCGACCCTCTCCCAGCTGCCGCTCCGCAATACCTCGTAGGTCCGGAAGGCGCACGGAACGCCTCGAGCATGCATCATGTCGGTCGAATCCATCAGCTGGAAGTGGAGATGAGGAGCGGTCGAGTTGCCGGTGTGGCCGACGCGTCCGAGCACATCGCCGTTCCGTACGGCCTCGCCCGGCGCGACCGCAACCGACCCGGGCGCCAGGTGGGCGAAAGCGGCAAAGACGTCGCCGCGCCGCATGATCACGTGATTGCCGAGGAGCGACGGCAGTCGAGCCGGGCTGAATGTCACAGCGTTCTTGAACGCGCGGATCGGCTCGCCGAGCGGATGGATCCAGCTTCGCTCAGCGACACCATCGGCGGCGTCCACGATCTCACCGTCGAACGGTGCGTGGATCTCGGCTCCCCAGGCATAGCAGTCGCGGGTCCGTACGCCGATGAAGAGCCCGCGGAGAAGCCCGGCAGGGGAGTAGCGGAGACCCGGGCCTCTCGCGTCGACCTTGAGCAGGTCGTAGGCGAATCGTTGACCGAGCATGTCGGTGCTGTGGCTCGGGATGCGGTCGCCGGGTGTGTTGACGGCAATCCACCCTTCGCCCCGCAGCGGAAACTCGACGATGACGGCCGCGTCGAGCTCATTCGTCATGGGTTGATGCTAAGAGCCGCCCGAGATGCAGCGACAGCAGCAAGCTGCAGTCGCTCGGCCATCACCAAGCCGGTAACCTCTCTGGGTGACCCTCACGGGACTCGTCGACTTTTTCTGCACCGAACCCACGATCATCGAGAACATCGGTGACGCACGCGCACGGCGACTGCCGGTACTGGATGTCACCGCGCCGGCCCCGATGCGGCCGCTGATCGCAGCGGCGTTGAGTGTCCACACCGCGCGTGGTGGCGCTGGCCGGCCGGTGCTGCTGGTCAGCTCGACCTATCGCGAGGCGGAGGACCTAACGGCGGGGCTGCAGTCACTGCTTGGTGAGGAAGCAGTGGCCTACTACCCGGCGTGGGAGACGCTTCCGCACGAACGGCTGAGCCCTCGCTCCGATACCGTCGGCCGCCGGCTCGAACTGCTGCGGCGGCTGGCCGGCAATAGTGATCTTTCCCCGCCGCGGATCGTGGTCGCGCCGGTCCGCAGCCTGCTGCAGCCGCAAGTCAAGGGCCTTGGGAACCTGAGACCGATACGCCTCGTGGTCGGTGAGGAGATCGACCTGAGCGAGCTGGCGGCTGCCCTGGTCGATGCGGCGTATACCCGTGTCGACCTGGTCGAGCGGCGAGGCGAGTTCGCCGTACGCGGCGGCATCGTCGATGTCTTTCCGCCGACAGAGGAGCATCCCGTACGCGTGGACTTCTTCGGCGACACCATCGAAGAGATTCACTACTTTTCCGTCGCCGACCAGCGGTCCAGCGACATCGCGCTGATCGAAATCACGGCCTCGCCCTGCCGCGAGCTGCTGTTGACCGACGACGTACGGGCTCGCGCAGCCGCGCTCGCAGATCAACATCCCGAGCTGATCGAGATGCTCGACAAGATCGCCCAGGGACACGCGGTCGACGGCATGGAGGCCCTGTCGCCCGTCCTCGTGGACGGTATGGAGCTACTGATCGACCTGCTGCCGGCCGACACCCACGTGCTCATCTGCGACCCCGAACTGGTGCGCGGCCGAGCGATCGACCTGGTCAAGACCAGCGAGGAGTTCCTGCATGCGTCCTGGGCGGCCGCAGCAGGTGGCGGCACGGCGCCGATCGACCTGGGTGCGTCGGCGTACCAGCCGCTCGCCGAGGTTCGTGCCGCGGCACTCGCCCGCGGGATGGCGTGGTGGACGTTGTCGCCGTTCAGTGCTGGTCCGGCCGCGACCGACAGTGGGCAGCTCGATCCCATCCGGACCGAGGATGGGGAGATCGTCGATCTCTCCGCACAGGTCAGTGGCCCCGGCGTTGAGTCGCGGATCGTGCCCGGTCAGGTCGGTGAGACTTATCGTGGCGACACCGAGGCGGCGGTCAACGACATCACCAAGCGGGTCCGTGACAGCTGGCGCGTGGTCGTAATGGCCGAAGGTCGCGGTACCGCAGAGCGGATCGCCGAAGTGCTCAGCGAACATGCCGTGCCGGTACGCAGCTTGTCAGCATTGGATGAACCGCCTGCCATCGGTCTTGCCACGATCGTCACCGGCCAGCTCACCCACGGTTTCGTGGCGGATGAGATCCGCCTTGCCCTCTTCACGGCAACTGATCTCTCCGGCCAGCGGGCCGCTGACCGGGCCAGCCGGAAGCTGCCAGCGCGTCGCAAGAATCAGATCGACCCACTCGAACTCGCCTCGGGCGATCCTGTGGTGCACAGTCAGCACGGGGTGGGCCGCTATGTCGAGATGGTGCAACGCACTGTGGCAGGCGCGACACGCGAATACCTGGTGATCGAATACGCGCCTTCGAGGCGCGGGCAGCCAGGCGACCGGCTCTATGTACCCACGGACGCCCTGGACCAGGTGACCCGCTACGTCGGCGGCGAGAACCCGAGTTTGGACAGGTTGGGCGGTGCCGACTGGGCCAAGCGCAAGGGCCGGGCACGCAGAGCGGTGCGCGAGATTGCCGCCGAATTGATCAAGCTGTACGCGGCCCGACAGGCCACCCGGGGCCACGCGTTCTCTCCGGACACAACCTGGCAACGAGAGCTTGAGGACGCATTCGCCTTTGTTGAGACTCCGGACCAGCTAGGAGCGATCGACGACGTCAAACGGGACATGGAACAGATCGTGCCGATGGATCGGCTGATCTGCGGAGACGTCGGCTACGGCAAGACTGAGATCGCCGTACGCGCCGCCTTCAAGGCAGTGCAGGACGGCAAGCAGGTGGCCATTCTGGTTCCGACAACCTTGCTCGTGCAGCAGCACTACGCCACCTTCGCCGACCGCTATGCGGGCTTTCCGGTCAACGTGGCACCGCTCAGTCGGTTCTCCTCTGACGCCGAGGCAACAGCAACCATCGAAGGTCTCGCGGCCGGCAAGGTTGATGTCGTCGTCGGCACGCACCGGTTGTTGTCGGGCGAGGTCGCCTTCAAGGACCTGGGTCTTGTGGTGGTTGATGAAGAGCAGCGCTTCGGTGTCGAGCACAAGGAACAGCTCAAGCGTCTCCGTACCCACGTCGACGTGCTCGCGATGTCGGCCACGCCAATCCCGCGAACCCTGGAGATGGCGATCACCGGCATTCGGGAGATGAGCACGATCGCCACTCCGCCAGAGGAGCGCCATCCGGTGCTCACCTTCGCCGGACCGTATGACGAGGCTCAGGTCACTGCAGCCATCCGGCGCGAACTGCTCCGCGAAGGACAAGTGTTTTATGTACACAATCGCGTGCAGAGCATCGACAAAGCCGCACGCCGGATCGCGGAGCTGGTGCCGGAGGCCCGCGTGGTCACCGCACACGGCCAAATGAGCGAGCAGCGGCTGGAACAGGTCATGATCGATTTCTGGGAGCGCCGAGCCGATGTACTGGTGTGCACCACGATCGTCGAGGCGGGTCTGGACATCTCGAGCGCCAACACGCTGCTGATCGAACGCTCCGATTTGCTCGGTCTTTCACAGCTGCACCAGCTGCGCGGTCGGGTCGGCCGTGGCCGCGAGCGCGGCTACGCCTACTTCCTCTACCCACCCGACAAGCCACTGACCGAGACCGCGTACGACCGGATCACCACGATCGCCGCACGCAGCGAGCTGGGTGCAGGCACGGCCATCGCCATGAAGGACCTGGAGATTCGCGGCGCAGGCAACTTGCTCGGCGGCGAGCAGTCAGGTCACATCGCCGACGTCGGTTTCGATCTCTATGTCCGCCTGGTAGGCGAGGCCGTCGCGGAGTTCCGAGGCCACGACACCGAGCCGGAACCCGAGGTGCGGATCGAGCTGCCTGTCGACGCTCACCTGCCCACCGACTACATCGAATCCGAGCGGCTGCGGCTGGAAATGTATAAGCGGCTTGCCGAGGTTCGTGGCGAGGCGGATATCAAAGCCGTCGAGGCCGAGCTTCATGACCGCTACGGGACGCCGCCGCCCGAGGTGCTCAACCTCATCGAGGTGGCAAGGTTCCGGTTGCTCGCTCGCACCACCGGACTGACCGAGATCGTCGGGCAGGGTCGGTTCATCCGCTTCGGTCCGGCCCACCTGCCTGAGTCCCGGGTGCTGCGGCTGCAGCGGCTCTACCCACGCAGCGTGGTCAAGGATGCTGCGGGCTCAGTGCTGGTGCCGCGGCCCACGAGTTCCACCGACGCCGGCCAGCCGCTGAAGGACACTGACTTGCTGCGCTGGGCCACTGATGTGGTCAGCCAAGTCTTTTCGAGCTCGTGATGCGTACGTGTCCCATCCCAGCCGTGAGGACGTTTCGCGAAGTCGTGGAGCCACCGCAGCACATCCAGACAATCCAGGGTGTTCGGCCAGCTGTCGTAGGATCACCTGCGGTACTCGTTCCGGGAAGCGCTGTGGCGTGAGCTGGAAGTTCGGTCATGAGGACGGTCAATGAGGTTTCTCACTTGCCGCGGGCGCTACGCGGCACGCGCCGCTGCGCTCATCGGCGTGCTTGTGGTCACCCTGTTTGCGGGCGGCTGCGCTAGGGCAGATCCTAGCGTCGCGGCGTACGTGGGTAACTCGAAGATCACCCAGCAGCAGGTGGACGACGCAGTTGCAGGGGTGTCCACGATCTTGCAAGAGGGCCAGACGGTATCCCGTGCGGCGGTCGTCAATGCCTTGATCCACGGGCTCATTGCAGAGAAGATCGCTGCCGCCAACAAGATCACGATTACTGACGGCGAGCGCGACGCACTGATCAAGGACAGCAACCTCGCTGGCCTGCTCAACGTACCCAAGGCCCGGCCCGTCGCCTACGACGTGGCCGACCAGCAGATTGTGTCGAGCAAGATCGGCAGCACGGCTTATCTGGCAGCTGTCAACGACCAGCAGGTCACCCTCAACCCGCGCTTTGGTGTGCTCGATCCCAGCCAAAAAACGATCATCACCGACAAGTCGGCGTCCCTGGCCGAGCCCGCGCCTGCCCAGACGCCATAGTGTCGTTACCCGAGCTTGAGCGACTGGTCTCAGTGATGGCGCGGCTGCGCCAGGAGTGCCCGTGGGACGCTCAGCAAACTCACCGTTCGCTGGTGCAGTACCTGGTCGAGGAGACTGCGGAGACGATCGAGGCCATTGAGCTTGGGGACCAAGATCATCTTCAAGAGGAGCTCGGTGATCTACTGCTCCAAGTAATCTTTCACGCTCAGATCGCCAGCGAGCAGGCGTGCGGCTTCACGGTGGAGGAGGTCGCCCGAGGCATCGCGGACAAGCTCATCTCCAGACATCCCTACGTCTTCGCGAGTGCTGAGGTACCCGTTGATCTGCACTACACATGGGAGCAGCGCAAGGTGGCTGAGAAGGGCCGTACGTCCGCACTCCAGGGAATCCCCGAGCAGCTCTCCGCGCTGGCCCGAGTCAACAAGATCATCAGCCGGGCGCGATCGCAGCGCCTGCAAGTAGCGCTACCCGACGATCCGACTACAGCAGAGGAGGTGGGTGAGGAGATTCTGGCGCTAGCCGCCCGCGCTCAGGCGGCCGGAATCGACCCTGAGCAGGCGCTGCGCGATGCCATACGGGCCCTGGAGGTTCGGGTCAGGCACGCCGAGACGCCCTCCAACGACAAGTCTTCGGCTTAGACGGGGCCACTATCCTGTGGGCATGTCCGAGCCACCTACCGACCGGCCGGCCCCGCAGGCGCATCCGCCGCAGGCGTATCCGCCGCAGAACTACCCTCCGCAGAACTATCCCCCTCAGAATTACCCGCCCCAGAACTATCCGCCGCAGAACCCGCAAACCCAGCCCTACGCCTTGAATCCCGCAGCGCCCTATCCGGTACAACCGCACTATTGGCTCCCGCATCAGCCGAGCGAGGAACTCCAGCGGGATGCCGAGGCTGCATTGGCGGCACGGATGGAACTAGGCCCTGAATACACCGAGTACGTTGCCGCCGGCCTGGCTGAGCGAGTCGAGGACCTCGCGGAGGCGCGCGCGGCAGAGCTTCGGCAGCAGGCGGAGCAGGCCAATCGGGCGCTGGCGGCTGAGCAGACCGGCCGCGGTCGGCAGTTAGCGCTGGCCATCGTCTCCATGGTGATGGGTATCCCGATCACAGCAATCAGCGCCAGCGAGGTCGACCCAAGCATCCTCGGAATAGCAATCTCCTGGGCCGGCATCGTCGGCGTGAACTGGGTCCACGCAAGGTCAATGCGAAAGCGGAAGTAGTGCGGTTCTCCGGCCATTAGCCACGGCGGACGATTCTCGTGCTCGCGCGTGCGGCGCCACCCTCTGCGCACTGCGACGCCGATAGGCTGAGGCCACCATCGGTTTCTTCTGCCCGGGTGCATGGAATGTTGGCGCTTCGGGACAGCATCGGAAAGGCGGCCTCGTGGCGAGTATTGAGTTCATAGGCGCGCGAGAAATTCTGGATTCCCGCGGCAACCCGACCGTCGAGGTCGAAGTCATCCTTGATGACGGCTCGGAGGGCAGGGCCGCTGTTCCCTCAGGTGCGTCGACTGGGGCTTTCGAGGCGGTCGAGCTGCGTGACGGTGACGCTCGCTACGGAGGAAAGGGCGTCAGCAAGGCCGTACTAGGGGTGATCGACCAGCTCGGGCCCGAACTCATCGGGTACGAGGCAAGCGAGCAGCGGCTGGTGGACCAGGCGATGTTGGACCTCGACGGTACGGACAACAAATCCAAGATCGGCGCCAATGCCATCCTCGGTGTCTCGCTGGCCGTCGCGCATGCGGCTGCACACTCCGCCGATCTGCCGCTGTACCGCTATGTCGGCGGCCCCAACGCCCACCTGCTGCCGGTGCCGATGATGAATATCGTCAACGGCGGGGCACACGCCGACTCCGACGTCGATGTGCAGGAGTTCATGATCGCCCCGATCGGCGCGGCGACGTTCCGGGACGCCCTGGAGATGGGTGCGACCGTTTACCAGTCGCTGAAGTCCGTGCTGAAGAAGCAGGGTCTGGCGACCGGCCTCGGTGACGAGGGTGGCTTCGCGCCCAACCTGCCGGCCAACGTAGCCGCACTCGAGCTGATCTCGACCGCCGTGCAGTCCGCCGGCCTCGGGCTGGGCAGTGACATCGCGCTTGCGCTGGACGTTGCCAGTACGGAGTTCTTCGACGCCGGGACCTACACGTTCGAGGGAAGGACGCTGTCCGCCGACGAGATGACGGCCATCTATGAGCAGTGGATCGCCGACTTCCCGATCGTCTCGATCGAGGACCCGTTGGCCGAGGACGACTGGGCCGGCTGGAGCGCGCTGGTCAGCAAGATCGGCGACAAGATCCAAGTGGTCGGGGATGACCTGTTCGTCACCAACGTGACCAGGTTGCAACGCGGCATCGCAGAGAAGGCGGCCAGTGCCTTGCTGGTCAAGGTCAACCAAATCGGCTCACTCACCGAGACTCTGGATGCGGTCGATCTGGCACACCGAGCGGGCTTCACTTGCATGATGAGCCACCGTTCCGGTGAGACCGAGGACACCACCATCGCCGACCTTGCAGTGGCGACCAACTGCGGCCAGATCAAGTCGGGTGCGCCGGCGCGTACGGACCGGGTAGCCAAGTACAACCAGCTGCTGCGTATCGAAGAGGATCTGGACGACGCAGCCCGCTACGCCGGCGCCTCGGCATTCCCGAGGTTCAAGGTCTGAGGCGGTGCCATCCGGTCCGCGACCGACCTCCCGCCCAGGCGCAGCCCCCGGGCGGGGGAAGCCGCGAGCCCGTAACCAGGCGCGCAAGCCGTCCTCGTCAGCGCGTACGCCCAAGACAGAGGCGCCGCGACGAGGCGAGTCCGGCCTTCCACTGCTACGCCGCCGATCCAGCTTGACCGCACGCGCCATCGCGTTGGCAGTCGTGCTGTTGATCTTGACGATCTCGTACGCGACATCGTTGCGGATCTACCTTGCCCAAGCCCACGAGATCGCTTCGACCAAAGCGGAGATTGCGGAGCGTCAACAGCGGATTAGCGACCTGCAGGGCGAGTTGGCTCGCTGGGGCGATGAGGGATACGTGAGGACCCAGGCCCGGGAGCGGCTGGGTTGGGTCGTGCCGGGGGAGACCGGCTACACCGTCGTAGGCGCCGACGGCAAGCCGCTGGGTGGCGGAGCAAAGATCAGTGCCGAGACGGCGCCTGATGAGTCTGCGGAGGACGCGTGGTGGTCCAAGCTCTGGGGTTCGGTGCAAGCCGCCGACCAGCCGGCACCGGTCAAGACCAAGCCCGAGGAAAAGACGATCACCGTCAAGACCAAGCCGAACAGCGGGACGCCGTCCGCCACACCCCGCTAACCCCGAGTTGTCAGCCTCGGTGGTCGCCAGGACGACCATCCATGCTGACAAGCCAGCTAGCGCTGGGAGGCCAGAAGCGCATCGACCGCCTCGGCGGTGGGCAGGCTTGGGCTTGCTCCGCGGACGCTGACCGCCAACGCCCCAGCCGCAAGTCCGCGGCGCAGCGCTTCGGTAAGCGAAGCATCACGAGCCAGGCTGGCACCTAACGCACCAGCAAACGCATCGCCTGCAGCCGTAGTGTCCACCGGCGTCGCCGGGAAAGCCGGATACTCCTCGATGCCGTCTGGCCCAATGACGAGAGCACCATCCTCGCCTCGAGTGATCACGGCGATCGCGACACCATGATCAAGAAACCATCGCGCGGCCAGCTCCGCAGAGCTTCGATCAGTGACGGCAATGCCGGTCAGCACCTCTGCCTCGAGCTCGTTCGGCGTGACCATGGAGACACCCCGCCATACCTCCGGAGGCATTGGTTGTGCCGGCGCCGGGTCCAGGACTAATCGCAGCTCGCAGTCGTGACAGACCTCAGCCACCCGCTGCACGACGGTGAGTGGAATCTCCAGTTGCACCAGGACGACAGAAACGTAATCACGCAGTGCTCTGAGCGAGCCCTCGACATCGTCCGGGCTCAACCGGTGGTTCGCGTTCGGAATGATCATGATGTCGTTCTGGGCAGAGAGCGCGTCGACGCGGATATGGGCGATCCCGGTCGAGCCGTCCATGATGCGTACCGCTGTGACTTCGACACCCTCGTCGGCGAGCGCTCCGAGCGTAAGGTCGCTGAACAGGTCATCGCCCACGGCGCCGATCATGTACGTTGGCGCGCCCGCGCGTGCGGCGGCAATGGCTTGGTTCGCGCCCTTTCCGCCAAGCACCAGCGAGAATTCGGTGCCAATGACCGTCTCGCCTGGCCGCGGCAGTGGCGAGCCGAAGGCTGCCAGATCGGCGTTGATACTGCCCACTACGGCGACACCGCTGCGATCATCCATGTCGGCGTAGCCCCCTTTCTGTGAGCTGCTCGCGCATCGCGCTGTGTTTGATTGCTCGCTCCGCTCGCGGCGATGTTCGCTGGGTCGCCGCCGTCTTCGTCGGAGCTGACGGAACGGAAAAGCGTTGTTCCGTCATCCTCCTCCTGCAGACCGGCGGCGCGAACATCGAGGATCCGCCGTTGTGGTCGACGCTCGCAGCTCGCGGCCCACTCCGCGTTAGTTAACCGCACCTCGCGGTAGTTCCGCCTCGTAGTTCCGCCTAACGCGGCGTGTCGGTAATTGCTGCGAAGTGCAGTGCGGGTGCGTCTCGTAGCCTTGTGAGCTGCTCGCTCGTGGTTCGGGGGTGGCTCGGTCAACTGCGAGGATAAGGCTGTGCTCGAACCTATGACCGCGGCCGATGAGGAAACAGTCACCACGCAGCTGCAGCGACCTCCGAGGGGCATGGTGGGTGTTGCGTACCGCTGTCCCTGCGGGAAACCCGCTGTCGTGACAACCCAACCGCGGTTGGCCGACGGCACACCCTTTCCCACGACGTACTACCTCACCTGCCCGCGAGCAGTGGCAGCCTGCTCCTCGCTGGAGTCGCACGGCTTGATGGCCGAGATGAATCAACGGCTGAGCCGTGATCATGATCTTGCGTTGGCCTACCGGCGGGCCCACGAACGATATCTGGCCGACCGGGAACGGCTTGATTCGGTGCCGGAGATCGCGGGTGTCAGCGCAGGCGGAATGCCCGATCGGGTGAAGTGTCTGCATGCGCTGGTGGCCCACGCGCTCGCGGCCGGGACCGGAGTCAACCCGCTTGGTGACGAGGCGGTGCGTGCCGTAGGCGCCTTCTGGGCTCGCCCATGCTTGGAGGACGTTTCATGACACGTGTTGCCGCGATTGATTGCGGGACGAATTCGATCCGTCTGTTGATCGCCGAACCCGACGGCTCGGGCGCTCTGAAGGATCTCGAGCGACGGCTCGAGATCGTACGGCTGGGCCAGGGAGTCGATGCCAGCGGCGAGTTCCACCCCGATGCTTTGGAGCGTACGTTCGCGGCAGTCGATCAGTACGCGGAATTGATCAAGAAAGCCGGTGTCGGAGTTGAGAGGGTGCACTTCGTGGCGACGTCGGCGACCCGGGATGTCAAGAACCGTGACAGCTTCTTCGCTGGCATCAAGGAGCGGCTGGGCGTACTGCCGGACGTCATCAGCGGTGAGATCGAGGCGCACCTGTCCTTCAACGGAGTCCTCAGCCGAGTCACTCCGGGCGGCGAGCCGGTCCTGGTCATGGACATCGGAGGCGGCTCGACCGAGCTGATCACCGGCAGTGCCGACGGCGAGATGCAGAGCGCAACCTCACTCGACATTGGATCGGTGCGGATCACCGAACGGTTCTTGAAGCAGAATCCGGTCGCAGATGATGATCTTGAGCTGGCCACCGAGTACGTGGACGATCTGCTGGCAGGCAGCGGCGTCGACTTCGGCTCTATCGGCACCTGGATCGGCGTAGCGGGCACCGCGACGACGCTCGCCGGGGTGTATCTGGAGCTGGAGCACTACGACCGTGAGCGAGTGCACGGCGCCACCATCCCGTTGCCCGCGATAGCAGAGCTGCTCCACCGACTGGCGGGGTTGACAGTTGAGGAGATCCGAGCGCTGCCGTCGATGCATCCAGGACGAGCAGATGTGATCACCGGCGGAGCGCTGGTGGAATCGCGCATTGCGGCGCTCCTGAACGTGGAGAATCTGATCGTGAGCGAGTCCGACATTCTTGATGGGATTGCCCTGCAGCTCATTGGTGACACAATGCCGCGGTGACCTCTCTTGCCATCACGGTCGTCGGCCATGACCGGCCTGGCATCATCGCGCAAGCAGCCGAGGTGTTGTCGCAATGCGGCATGAACCTCGAGGACTCCTCGATGACGCTCTTGCGCGGGCACTTCGCGATGACCCTGATCTGCGCAGGTGAGGCCGACGCGGCCCAGGTCGACGCTGCGCTGCAACCCCTCGTAAACGGTTCGCTGGATGTCACCGTGCGCGAGGTTCCCGAGGAACCCGATCTGCCACCGCTGGGGTCCGCGTACCTGGTGACGGTTCATGGCGCGGACCGACTCGGGATCGTCGCGCGGCTGGCCAGTGTGATCGCCGAGGCAGGCGGGAACATCACCGATCTGACCACTCGTCTCTCGGGGACGCTCTACCTGTTGCTGGCCGAAGTCGACCTGCCCCGCTCAACCGATGTCGAGGCGCTCCAAGCTCGGCTCGCCGAGGTGTCTGGCGAGTTAGGTGTGGAGACCAGCATGCGACTGATCGAGAACGACCAACTGTGAGCCTGATGCTGCCAACTCTGCCGGACGGCCGGGTGCTCGATGTGATCCGAGCCCCCAGCCAGGTGCTGTCGGTCGGCGGGTTGCCTGTCGATCCCGCCGACCCCGTGGTGGTCCAGCTCTGCGCCGATCTCGTTGCGACAATGCGCGTTTCTCCGGGCTGTGTGGGTCTCGCCGCGCCGCAGGTCGGGGAGTCGGTACAAGCCTTCTGTGTCGACGTCTCGGCCCATCCGAAGGCCCGGACCAGGCACGGGCTGATCGTGCTGGTGAACGCCGAAATCGTGGAGGCCAGCCGCAACGAGAAGGCTCGTGAGGGCTGCATGTCGGTGCCAGACATCACCGGGGACGTGAAGCGGGCGACCAAGATCACCGTGGCCGGTCTGCTGCCCCTTAGCGGCGAGCGGGTACTGATCACCACCGATGCCTTCGAGGCTCGGGCGCTACAGCATGAAATCGACCACTGCGACGGCAAGTTGTTCCTTGATCGCGTCATCGGCGCGCACGCCGTTCATCCGCGAAAGGTCTATCTGCAGCCGCGCGACTCTAGCGGCTCGTGACGTAGTCGGAGTCGGACACCCGGACTGTCGGATCTGTAGCTAGGCAGTGCCGTTAATGCGCTGCTCGCGCATCGCGCTTGGAATCCGCCGCCGTCGTCGTCGCTCGCACCGGATCGCGCGCCGCCGTGCTGCGGAGGAGCGAGCCGACACGCCTTTCGTCGGCGAGGGACGACAAAGTAGGCGGCTTCCCAAGCGCGATTCGCAGCGAGCGGCAGCGAGCAATCAAACAGAGGAAACAACGCCTCCGCTCACTTCTCCTCTGTGCGGCGGCGCGCGATTTCCGACGCTCGCAGCGACGGCAGGTAAGGTCGGGCATCAATGAACGGTCCGGCCTCTTCTCGCTGGCCGTTCCGGCCCGGCGCCAACCGGCCCAAAGCCCCGCGCAAGCTCGTGCATGAGGGGGGCCGCGGCGCGGCCGGGAGCGGGCGGCGCCGAACCCTGACGAGCGTGCTCGCGCGGCACGCCGCACGGGTGCGCTCCCGCCGAGCGCTGCTGGTGGATCTCGGGAAGGCCTTGTTGCTCACTTTGCTTGCTGCGCTGGCCGCCGCGCCGCTCGCGGTGGTTTGGGGAATCAGCCATGCGCAAGTGGATGACTACCTCGGCCCACATCGCGTGAACTTCGCCAGCAACTTCCACGGTGAGGTCGAGGTCGACCTCGGACCGATCGGCAATGCCTATTTGGCGAGCCCAATACCCCCCATTGGTCTGATCATCACGGTGGGCGGTGTCGGTACCGCGGCAGAGAATCTCAACTCGCTGTTCTCAGAGCAGACACTGGTCGCGTACACCAGCCTGTACACCGAGCCGAGAGAGGCTATCTCCGGCATCGTCGAGCGCTTGGCTCGCGACGCCGTACGGGAAGGGCTCAAGGCTGAGGCAGTCCTGCTGCTGGGTGTCGCGATCTGGCGGCTCCGTCGCCAGCTGATGCCGCCCTGGATCGTGACCCGGGTAACCAGGCGACGCGTGGCGGCGGTCTATGTGATCGTCGTCGCGCTGGTCATCGGCTCCATCCTGGTACCTGAGAAACCGAAGGATCCGCGCTATCCCGTCGCAGTGGCCGACGGTGGCCGATTCTCATCACTCACGGTGGACAGTGTGCTGCTCGCTGACCTACTGGACCGCGGCATCAAGGGCATCCGGTTGCTCAGCGAACGCCAGCAACGTGCGGTGAAGAGCTACCTGGACTCGGCTGCCGGGAGTCTCGCAGCCCAGCTCGACGATCTGCCGAAACCACGCTCGGACGAAACGATGATCTTGGGTTTCAGCGACCTGCACTGCAATCAGCCCATGACGGAGCTGATCGCTCGGCTGGTCCGCGCGACGGAACCATCCGTCGTGCTGAGTTCAGGTGACGACACAGTCAACGGGACTGCCGCCGAACGTGGCTGCGTCCGTCGGGAGGCGGCGATTCCAAATGGGGTGCCTTTCCTGGTGGCAAGCGGAAATCACGACTCCGATGTAACAGAAGCCCAGATGCGAAGTGCCGGCATGACTGTGCTGGATGGCCAAGTCGTCGAGGCGGCGGGGCTGAACGTGCTCGGCGACGACGACCCAGAGCACAACGTCCCGTTCAGTGTCGACCGCGTCAAGGACCGCCCCGAAAGTGAAGAAGAGCTGGCGCAACGGCTGGTCGATGTCGCCCGCGACAAGCACACCGATGTGCTGCTGGTGCACCAGCCTGTCGCCGCGCGGGTGATCATGAATGCATCGAATCCACCGACGCCGCTGGTGCTCTGGGGTCACTACCATGCCCAATCTGGCCCGAGAGTGATCATGCATGACGACGGCTCCTGGACAGTCGGCATGCAAGAGGGCACCGCAGGCGGGGTTCGCGAGCCGACGTTCACCTCCTTCAGCACGCCGTTCTCCCCGCCACTGATCAGCGCCGACGTCTACTTCTACTTCCGTGACAACGCCACAGGTCTGATCACCGCCGTACAGCCGGTGCACTTCCGGCCGGATGCGAAGGTGGTGATCGATGCCCGCATCGCCACAGGTGACTTGGCCGAATTGCCGCCGGAAACCCGGATGAAGCTGAGCGGAGTCTCGGCCACGCCTAGCGCGGAGGCGTCTCGCTGACGCGGGCGCGCGGCTAGGATCACACCGGCCGATAGCTGGCCCCCGTAGCCCAAATGGCAGAGGCAGGCGGCTTAAACCCGCTCCAGCATGGGTTCGAATCCCATCGGGGGCACTGTGTTGGGCGAGAACCCGCCGACTTCGTCGTCGCTCGCAGACGCTGAAGCGTGTCTGCTCCCTCCTCCTCAGCTCGGCGGCGCGCGATCCGTGGTTCATTGCTCGCTCGTTCACTGAGGTCTGCCGCCGAGAAGCCCATCCTGGTCGCCCAACAAGGGGCTCACAGCACTTTCAAAGCTCGGAAGAAAGGGTCGGTGCCCAGCGTTTCAGTACACTGATGAGTGCGCCAACTGAGGCGCCTAACCAGGAGGACACATACATGTTGCGCAGTTCGAACCCGATCCTCTCAAAGCAGGACGCGTTCACACCCGCAGCACCGCAGCAGTACAACCAGAACCCCTACGAGCAATCGCCAGCCGGCTACTCTCAGTACCCTGGCTACCCGCAGGCGCCGGTGGAGTCGCTCGAAGGCCGGATGACCTTTGACGACGTCGTCACCAAGACCGCGGTCACCATGGGCGTGCTGATCATCACTGCCGCCCTGGCTTGGATGTTTGTGCCTGACGCGCTCTACTTCCCAGCACTGATCGCATCCGGGCTGATCGGCTTCATCCTTGTGATGGTCGTCTCGTTCCGGCGCAAGGTCGCGCCCGGTTTGGTGCTCCTGTACGCCGGCCTCGAGGGCATCTTCATCGGCATGATCAGCAAAGTGTTCGAGAGCCTTTACGACGGCATCGTCGTTCAGGCCGTGATCGGTACATTCGCAGCGGCGGCCGTGACATTGGCGGCGTACAAGTTTTTCAACATTCGCGTCACGCCGAAGTTCCGCAGGGTCGTGATCATCGCGACGATCTCGTTCGCGGTGGCCCTACTGATCAACTTCCTGCTCTCGCTGGTGGGTGTCAATCTCGGACTCGTTGACGGCGGTACCGGTGCGGTCAGCCTGCTGGCTGTTGGCTTCTCCCTGCTCGGCGCGACGCTTGCCGTGCTCAATCTGGTGCTCGACTTCGACTACATCGAGCAAGGTGTCGCCATGGGCGCGCCCGCGAGTGAGTCGTGGCGTGGCGCATTCGGCCTGACCGTGACGATGGTCTGGTTGTACATCGAGATCCTGCGCCTGCTCTCCTACATTCGCAGGTAGCCCGCGGATCGCAGCTGGTTTGCCAGTCGATCGCTCAAAACTTAAGGGCCGCGCTTCCGACGGGAAGTCGCGGCCCTTACTAGCTCTGCTGTGGCGCACATGGTCGTAAGGAAGTGCGCCGTAGAGTCGTGCGCGTGGAGTACGTCAACTCGCTCATTGACCTAGTCGGGCACACGCCGCTGCTCAGGCTCTCCCGCGTTACCGATGGCGTTAGGCCTTTGCTCCTGGCCAAAGTCGAATCTTTGAACCCGGGTGGCTCGGTCAAGGATCGGATCGCACTCAAGATGATTGAAGCCGCGGAGCGAGAGGGCAAGATCAAGCCGGGCGGCACCATCGTGGAGCCCACCAGTGGTAACACCGGAGTGGGCCTAGCCATGGTCGCGCAGGCCAAGGGTTACGCCTGCGTGTTTGTCTGCCCCGACAAGGTGAGCGAGGACAAGCGCAACGTGCTGACCGCGTACGGCGCCCGGGTGGTCGTCTGCCCGACCGCCGTCGAGCCGGAGCACCCTGACTCCTACTACTCGACCTCAGACCGGCTCGTCCGTGAGATCGAAGGTGCGTGGAAGCCCGACCAGTACAGCAACCCGAACAACCCAGCCAGCCATTACGAGACCACGGGTCCGGAGATCTGGGAACAGACCGACGGCAAGATCACCCACTTCGTTGCTGGTATCGGCACCGGCGGCACGATCAGCGGAGCCGGCCGTTACCTGAAGGAGGTCTCCGACGGCCACGTCAAGATCATCGGCGCTGACCCGTCCGGTTCGGTGTACTCCGGTGGGACCGGGCGGCCCTATCTGGTCGAGGGAGTGGGCGAGGACTTCTGGCCGGCCAATTACGATCCCGCGGTCTGTGACCGGGTGATCGAAGTGTCGGACGCGGACTCCTTCGCAATGTCGCGACGGCTGGCCCGCGAGGAGGCACTGCTGGTCGGTGGATCCTCGGGGATGGCCGCCGCGGCAGCCATCCGGCTGGCGCATGAACTCGACGATCCTGAGGCGGTGATCGTTGTGCTGCTGCCGGATTCGGGTCGCGGCTACCTCACCAAGGTATTCAGCGACGCCTGGCTTACCCGATACGGCTTTGCGCCCCGACCTGACCAATTCGTACGAGTAGTAGGCGACGTACTACGCGAGAAGTCGGGCGACCTGCCGTCCTTGGTCCACACTCATCCCAACGAGACGATCGCCGAGGCTGTCGCGATCATGCGGGAGTACGGCGTGAGCCAGATGCCGGTGGTGCGCGCGGAGCCCCCGGTGATGGCCGCCGAAGTCGTCGGTTCGGTCAGCGAACGCGGCCTTCTGGGTGAGCTGTTCAGTCACCGCGTACGGCCAGCGGATGCGGTCGGCGGCGTGATGGAGGAGCCGCTTCCCATGCTCGGAGTGACTGAGCCGGTCGCGGATGCGGTCGAGGTGTTGAGGAGCTGTGACGCGTTACTGGTGCTCGACGACGGCAAGCCAGTCGGCGTACTGACCCGGCAGGACCTGCTTAGCGACATCCACATCTCTTAGCACTATTGGCCCGATCTCCTAGCACGCTTAGCCAGCTCGGGACTCGTTGAGCAGCTCAGACAGCAGCGATTGCCAGTTCTGGGTCCACGACACCGAACGCCAGGATTCCAGCGGCACCCACTGGGCCGATTCGGTCGTGCCGCCTTGGTCCAGGACGACTGGGTCGGTGGGATGCGGGCAACTCGCGCGATAGATCAGGCGTACGGCGTGGAAATCCTCAATCGTCCCGTACGGGCTACGTCCCACCCAGTGCGACGTCTGCACCTTGATCAGCTCGCCGAGGATGATCTCCTGGGCCGTCTCTTCGGCAACCTCCCGGAGCACAGCCGAGGTCGGCGGCTCGTGATCATCCAGACCACCGCCTGGCATTCCCCATCGACCGGTGACGGCAGTTCGGTCGGAGTACTCGGTGGCGAGCAGGCCGCGGCTCGACTTGACTACCGCGTACGCGGCGAAGCGTTGCCTCACCGCGGGCCGGACGCCATCGCCGAGCACCAGCCCAGCGTCGCGTCCTTGCCGGCGCGCCTCCGGGCGCGGCTCGTCGACGACCGGGCGTACCAACAGTCGAAGGATCAGCTCGCCAGAGCTGGCTCGATTGGCGTCGAGGGGTCTCACCACTGCGTAGCCCTGATCGAATGCGAGCACGTCCGGATCAGCACCGTGATCGAGAAGCACCTCGAACGCGTGCCCACCATGCTCCGTGACGCCGACGACCAGCACGTGGTCATCATTCCGCAAAAAGGTGCAGCTGCGAGCGTCGGAAATCGCGCGCCGCCGCACGGAGAGGGAGCGAGCAGAGGCGTTCTTTCCTCTGCGAGCGACGACGACGGCGGCGGACTCCAAGCGCGATGCGCGAGCAGCTCTAAAAGTGTCGTCTCAGGCGCGTCCGTCGACGTAGCGCTGCACGGTCGGGCCGACTTCAGCCACCAAGTCATCAGTCTGGCGATTCACCAGGACCGGCAGTCTCAGGACGTACCGGCCGATCACTAGACCCAGAATCTGGGCGGCGACCAGACCTGCGCGCCTGTTCGCCTCCTCAGATGAGAGGTCGTCGCGCGGCAAGACATGACCGATGACTTCGAGGGTGAGGAACTCACCGGCCGATCGAGTCAGCGCCGGATCTGTCAGTGCCGTGCGGATTGCCGCCACGAGCGACGGCTGAAGCTCGGAGTCCCAGACCCCGAGGACGCTTCTGACGAGTCGTTCACCGAGACCGCCCCTACCCCCAGCAGCGACCTCCTCGAGCATGTGCGGCAGTCCAAGCGGGAGCGCAACCGTCGCGAGGAAGAGCTGCTGCTTGCTGTCGAAGTAGTGATGGATCAACGCCGCATCCACTCCAGCTTCCGCCGCGATCCCACGCATTGACGCGCCGGCGAAACCCTTGGCCGCAAACGCATCTCGGGCGGCGGTGATGATCTGGCCGCGGGTGTCCTGGTTGCCCGGGCGCCGGCCAACTTTGGGCTCTCGCTGGGCGGTCACTGTTCCTCCTCGACGCAGCCTTCGTATGACATCTCTGAAGGACTCCAAGTCTGACAGGCTTCCCAGTGCGCTCCGGTAGCGTTGGGCGGCGTGCAGCCCCAACGAGCGTCTCGATGATCGATGCGCTGGCGTACGTTGTGGTCGCGCTCGCCGGCGCTGCCGCGATCTGGGGCGTGGTGACTGCAGTGGCGAACAAGCCGCCCGGCAAGGCTCAACTGCTCTTCGCCGCGGGGGTCGAGGTTGTCACCGTTGGCCAGTCGATCATCGCCGCTGCCAAGCTGGCTGCCGGATTCCGTCCGGTCGAACTGGCGACCACGATTGGCTATCTAATCGGCATCGTGATCTTGATCCCAATTGCGTGGTTGTGGGCCAATGCCGAGCGCACCCGCTTCTCGGGCATCGTGTTGGCTGTCGCCGCACTTGCGGTCCTCGCGATGACACTTCGCTTGCTCGTGCTCTGGACGCCGGCCGCATGACGGGTGTCCCAAAGACTCAGCCGACTGGCTCCGATGTTCGAAGGACCAATAGCGGGGCAGGCCGTGCTCTGGTGGCCATTTACGGCATTTTCGCTCTCGCCGCGACCGCTCGGGCGAGCGTACAGCTCCTCACGAAGTTCGAGCAGGCGCCACTGGCCTACCTGTTATCCGCCCTCTCGGGATTGATCTACATCGTCGCAACGATCACTCTCGCGCGCGGCACCCGCGGCTCCCGCCGAGTGGCCCTGGTGGCGATCATCATCGAGCTTGTAGGCGTTGTTTCGATCGGTACCCTCAGCGTCGTCGATCCGGAGGCTTTTCCGCGGGCCACCGTGTGGTCGGTCTACGGGATCGGGTACGGGTTCGTTCCGTTGGTGCTCCCGATTCTCGGGCTGGCCTGGCTGTGGCGCACACGAGCCCATTGATACGTGTCTGCTCGCTCGCTCATCCAGGACAGCGGCGCGCCAGCCTGGCTCCGTGCGTCGGCGCGCGATTTGCGATGCTCACGCCCATCAATGCCTAAATTGAAGATCGTCAGGCGCCAAGACTCGAAGCTCGACGTCATTCGCGAAATGTACCGGCCACATTGAGACTCCAAGGTGCGCCGCTGCCGAGGTGAGGTAGCGGGCCCAGCTGCGATCTGCGTCATCCATCGGGTTGCGGCCGGGCCGGGTCAGCAGCATGGCGACGGATCCGCCCGTGCCGTTCCGGCCAACGATGTGGCGGCATAACTCCAGCAGCGAACCGCACATCGTTGAGTCTGCCCAGCGAGGGATGTCCTCGATCTGAGTGAGCTGTGCGCTCATCTTGTCGTCGGGCTGGAGGAACGCGAGCCAGAGCCTTGGTTGGCCAAAACCGAGCGGCCCCATCAAGGCTCGCCAGCGTTGCCAGAGGTCATCGGAGTTGCGGATCGGCGGCATCTCGTGCGGACGGCCCAGCGTAGGAATATCTCTCATGGGGCAACCGTGTCGCGACGCTCGGCGACCGTGCATCACATGCGATGCGCTGTCCCCAGAATCTGTGGATAGCCGACTTACCTCGAGTGCGTGACGAGGTCGGCATACTCCAGATGCCGTTCGATCCAGCCCCTGATGTACGGGCAAAGGGGGCGTACGTGCAAGCCGCGGGCTCGGGCGTCGTCGAGGGCATACCGCGCGATCGCGCTGCCTACTCCCTGACCCTCATATTCCTCAGCAACGACGGTGTGGAGGAACACGATGGTGTCGGCTGTCAGCTCGTATTGCGAGACACCCGCGAGCGCTCCGTCGACCCGCGCCTCATAGCGGCTTTCCATCGGGTTGTCGTCGACTACCACGGTCATGGTCGCCCACTGTGCCAGAAGCAATCAGAGTCCCGACAGGGCGGCACTTTGATTCGCGCAAAGTGGCCACGGCCGCACGTCGTCAACGTCGAATTAGCGGAGGCTTACAAGCGCAGTCCAGCCTCTAGTGGCTGAATACTAACCGGAGGACAGCGGCTTGCCGTTGTCGCCGTGGCACTGCTGTCTAGATCTGGCCAACAGTCACCGGCTTGCTCGAATGACCTAAACCTCCGCGCTCGGCGAGTGGCGCAGTTGAGAACTGTGGACACAGCGCGACCCTTGCTCGGGGTGTCGTGTCATTGCACATACGTGCCGAGCAGCCGGGCGATAAGGTGGGCGCCATGACCGAGATCAAGCAGATCATTGTCGGCGTTGACGGGTCGGACAGCAGTCGAGCTGCTCTGCGTTGGGCCTACGACGAGGCCGCGCACCATGGCGCATCCCTCAACGCCGTCACGGTTTGGCATGGGCCGCCGTTGCCGATGAGCCCGCCGTACGGGCAGCTGCCCCCCGAGGGCTATGAGAGCCAGCCGGCGCGGGACGCCGCGGACGTGCTCGAGCGGCTCATCGCTGACCTTGAGGACCGGAAACCACCGGTGGACGTGCGGGCCTCGATCAACCAAGGAAACCCCGCCAAGATCCTGATCGAGTTGTCCGGAGGGGCCGATCTGATGGTCGTCGGGTCCCGCGGCCACGGGGGCTTCGCTGGCATGCTGCTGGGCTCGGTGAGCCAGCACCTCGTCGCCCACGCGGCTTGTCCGGTGGTCGTTGTCCGCACGCCTTGAGGTACCCCGGTTTCATGGTGAGCCGTCACCGGTAGACCGTCAGCGCGCAAGAGCCCAGCTCCCCGCCAGCTAAACGCCTACAAGCGCACGATGGCGGTAACGGACTGTGTTGCCAGTCATGGGCCCGATCAGCCTTGAGCTATCGGCGTCTCCGCAACGATTGTGCTGACCTGCTCGACTCTTGCATCGCCATTGGACGCTGCCATAGGGTGCGTTGGTGTGACACATATCACGACCGCAGCCCACTAGCGAGAAACCTCGCCGAAAGGGAGTGAAACCATGGCTGTTACTGAGGCGACTGAGGTGGTAGAGCTCGAGGAATCGACCGGCTCCCAACGGGAGGGGCATAGGCCGCTGATGACGAGCGGGTCGATTCTGATGATGAATGTCGGATTTTTCGGCGTTCAATTCAGCTTCGGCCTGACGCAAACTGCAGTAAATCCATTGTTCACCTTCATCGGCGCCTCGCCTGATGAATTGCCTATTCTCAACTTGGCTGGACCGGTGACCGGTCTATTCATCCAGCCGCTCATCGGTGCAATGAGTGACCGAACCTGGAGCCCTAGGTGGGGCCGGCGGCGTCCATTTATCTTGGCGGGCGCTTTCCTATGCGTGATCATCCTGCTGCTGTTTCCATTCGTCACGACGCTGTGGATGGGTGTGCTCTGTCTCTGGCTCCTTGACGCCGGCAACAACACCTCCATGGAGCCTTACCGAGCATTGATCTCCGACAAGCTTCCAAAATCTCAGCTTGCTCGCGGTTTTCTGACCCAAAGCCTGTTCACTGGTGCTGGCGCTGTGCTGGCCAACTTATCTTTGTTTATTTTCCAAAAGGTACTGGGTGGCACGGCCGCGAATGGCGTGCCATATTGGGTTTACACTTGCTTCGCGCTCGGCGCCGTATGCATCCTTGTCACAGTGCTCACGGCGATGCTACGCACGAAGGAAGTTCCTCCGTCAGAGGAAGAACTTGCCGAGCTTCGTGCTGCGCCCAAAGGAGTGCGGCACTTTGTCACCGATATCGCGGTGGCGGTGCGTGAGATGCCCGTAAGCATGCACAAGATCGGTGTAGTGTTCGTTTTCCAGTGGTACGCCATGTTTATCTACTGGCAATTCGTGGCCGTCAGCGTCGGCGAATCAGTGTTCAAGACTGCACCCGAGCAGCCGGGCTGGGACGAAGCGGTTGGCTGGTCCGGCTTAATGAATGCCACCTACAACTTCTTTACCATGGTCACCGCCCTATTCTTGATAGGGTTCTGCCAGCGCTTCGGCGGTAAGCGTGTGCACGCCGTCTGCCTAGGGATCGCCGCGGTGTCGCTCACGGCCCTGTCACAGATCAGCAGTCAGTGGCTCAGCCTGGTCCCGATGATAGGTCTGGGTATTTGCTGGGCCAGTATGGTCGGGGTGCCCTATCTCATGGTGGCGAGCATGGTGCCAAGATCCCGCACGGGCGTATACATGGGCATTCTCAACATGATGATCGTTGTCCCAATGCTCGTGGAAACGTTCACTTTCGGCTGGATTTTCAAACACCTATTGGGTGGAAAAGGCACCAATGCCATATTGGTGGCTGGAATCCTGCTTGCCTGCGCCGCGTTGGCGATGCTCTGGGTAAATCCCCCGCATGCCAGCGAAGAGTCTGATTTCCTGCCTCTCGGGCGGCACCACATCAGCATTTATGAGCGCCTTGTCGTTGGGTCTGACGGGACTGACGCTTCGCTGTACGCGGTCAACCGGGCCCATGCGGTGGCGGCAGAAGCCGATGCTCACGTCTTGGTCGTATCCGCCTACAA
>DATLPF010000093.1:0-4966 GCA_035535875.1 Propionibacteriaceae bacterium | reverse complement strand
CGAACTAGCGTGCGGATGGCTCGCAGCGCGACGGACAGCTCGGCCAAGTCCCACGTCCCTGTGGCCTCGATCGCGGCCAGCGTGGTGCGCACCTGCGCCAGTCCCTCCGAGTTCTGCGCCTCCCAGCGATCCGCCAGCTCGCTCTCGCTCGGGCTCCCTTGTGCATTTGTCGTTGCGAGCACATCGGAGGTGATATCTGCGAGCGCCGCGTACAGGTCGGACCGCAAGGCCGAACGCGCCATTGACTGCCAGCGGTCACGCTGTGGCAACGCTGTGATCAAGGTCAGTAGTCGGTCAATGTCAAATCGCTCGGAAAGCGTGAAATACAAGGACGCTACGTGATTGGCTGGCCGATCGGCGGCCTCGGCGATTTCGACAATGTCCAACAAGGAGAACACGTCCAGCAGCGCGGCGGCAGTGAGTGCCAGCGGGGCAGGAGCGCCGAGTTGCTCGTGGTGAGCTGCGCGGGTACGCAGCCGCTCCCGCTCAAATCCTTGCACGAGTTCGGGAATGCGCGGCGCCAGATCGGCCACCTGAGGCTGGAAGCGGGAGATTTCAGCGGCGACTTCCAGCCGGGCTTGTCGAGACTGGAGCAGCCACCGTACGACGCGGTCCAGAAAACGTCGGCCTTCCAGGTGTAGCGCTGTCGCCGCTGCCACCGGCACACCAGGGGACTCGGCGGCCGCCCAGAATCGGGAGAGGCCGAACACTTCCCGTGCCACTGTGTACGCCCTGGCGATCTGGTCCGGGCCAGCACCCGTCGCTTCCTGGGTGCGGAAACTGAAGGTGATGCCGGCGCGGTTGATCATGTCGTTCACGACGAAAGTGGCAATGATCTCGCTCCGCAGGGGATGATCGTTGAGCTGGTTACCGTAGCGCTCGACTAGTTGCGGAGGGAAGTAAGCTCGCAAGACCCGCTCGAACCAGGTCGCATCGGCGAGGTCACTCTGGAGCAGCTGCGCTGTATTGGTGATCTTCGCGTATGCAAGCAGCACGGACAGCTCCGGAGAGGTCAGCCCGCGTCCCGATGCGGCCCGCTGGTCCAGTTCTTCGTCGTCGGGCAAGAATTCCAGGACCCGGTCCAGGTCGCCTTGTCGTTCTAGGTGTGTCATGAAGCGGCGATGGACCGGCAACATTGCTGGCGCTTGGGCTCGGGCGATGCTGAGGGCGACGTTCTGTTCGATGTTGTCCCGCAGCACAAGACGTACGACTTCATCGGTCATGTCCGCCAGCAGCCGACTTCGATCCTTGTCGGCGAGCGCGCCCGCGTGAACGATGCGGTCGAGCAGGATTTTGATGTTGACCTCGTGGTCGGAGGTGTCTACTCCGGCGGAGTTGTCAATCGCGTCGGTGTTGATCCGACCCCCCGTACGATCCGCCCCAACCTGGGCGTACTCGATCCGGCCGAGCTGACTCAAGCCCAGGTTGCCACCCTCCCCAATGACCCGAGCGCATACCTGCGAGCCGTTCAACCGGATCGGGTCGTTGGCTTTGTCCCCGATGTCGGCATTGCTTTCAGCGGTTGCCTTGATGTACGTGCCGATGCCACCGTTCCACAGCAGCTCGACTGGTGCCGCCAGAATGTGGCGGATCAGCTCGGCTGGGGTGAGCGCCTCGATTTCATCAGCCAGTCCTAGCCGGACGCGTGCCTGAGCCGCGATCGGAATCTCCTTGGCGGTGCGTGGATAGACCCCGCCGCCAGCCGACAGCAGTCCGGCGTCGTAGTCCGCCCAGGATGAGCGCGGCAGCGCGAACAGCCGGTGCCGCTCGGCGTATGAGACGGATGCGTCAGGATCGGGATCGAGGAAGATGTGGCGGTGATCGAATGCCGCGACCAGACGGATGTGCTCCGACAACAGCATTCCGTTGCCGAACACATCACCGGACATATCACCGATCCCGACCACAGTGAAGTCCTCACTTTGAGTGTCGATGCCGAGCTCGCGGAAGTGCCGCTTCACCGATTCCCAGGCGCCTCGTGCCGTGATGCCCATCGCCTTGTGGTCATAGCCCACCGAGCCGCCTGAGGCGAAGGCGTCCCCGAGCCAGAAGTTGTAGTCCGCGGCGACTCCGTTCGCAATGTCAGAGAAGGTCGCCGTTCCCTTGTCGGCAGCGACGACGAGATAGGGGTCGTCGCTGTCGTGCCGTACAACGCCCTCCGGCGGCACCACCTTCCCGTTGACGAGGTTGTCGGTCAGGTCCAGCAGGCCTCGAATGAAGATCCGGTAGCAGTCGACGCCTTCGCGCAGCAAGGCCTCGCGGCCGTGCGCGCCCCCACGCGCTGACTTCACGACGAACCCGCCCTTAGCGCCCACTGGAACGATGACGGCGTTCTTGACCATCTGCGCCTTGACCAGGCCGAGCACCTCGGTACGGAAGTCATCCCGGCGGTCAGACCACCGCAGACCACCGCGGGCAACGGCGCCGAAGCGCAGGTGAACGCCCTCGACCCGAGGGGAGTACACGAAGATCTCGAAGCGGGGTCGCGGCTCCGGCAACTCGGAAATGGCGTGCGGGTCGAACTTCAGCGAGAGATACGACTTGCGAGGCATCCCTGCCTCATCCAGCTGGAAGAAATTGGTGCGAGTCGTCGCTCGGACGAGGCGGAGCAGCGAGCGCAGGATGCGGTCTTGGTCAAGGCTGGCTACCTCGTCCAATGCCCCGCGAATCTGCTGGATCAACCCCGGTGCCACGTCCGCCCGACCCGACTCGGCCTCGGGATCGAACCGCACCTCGAATAGTCGCACCAGTAGACGGACGATGTGGACATTTGCCAGCAGGCAGGACTGCAGGTATTCCTCACTGAACGGAGTGCCGACCTGTCGCAGATACTTGGCATATCCGCGCACCAGGACAACCTGCCGCCAGTTCAGCCCGGCATGTAGCACCAGCGCATTGAATCCATCGCTCTCCGCGGCACCGTTCCACACCGCTGTGAACGCGTCTTCGAACAGCTGGCTCGCGGCCTCCGGACTGGTCTCCGCAGTTATCTCGTAGCGCAGCCCGAAGTCGTAAATCCACCGCCGTGCGCCTTCGGCGGGAGTCAACTCATACGGGCGCTCATCGATCACCTCAACACCCATGCCTTGCAGGATGGGCGACACTATCGACAGCGACACGGACTCGGCGGAGAAGAGCTTGAGCCGGCGCTGATCCGACGCGACACCGGCTGGAACATAGAGGTTTACCGCGTGATCGTCGTCCGGCTGAAGGGCATCGAGGCGAAGCAGGTCGGCGACTGCGACGTCAGCTGGGTAGTCCTCCTGGTACGCCTGCGGAAAAGCCTCGCCATAGACGCGCAGCAAGCGAGCAGCCTCCTCATCGCCCACCTTGATCGTCAGCGTGTCAGTCAGATCGTCACTCCACGAACGGATTGCGTCCGCAAGGTGTCGTTCCAGCTCGCCGTGGTCGGCCTCGGCAAGCGGTGCCGCATCGGCACGGCGGACGACGAAGTGCAGTCGGGCCAGAACCGAGTCCGACACCAGGGTGGTGTACTCGACCCGGTTTGCATCGAACGCATCCCGGAGGATCTGCTCCAGCCGCAGGCAGGCGGCTGTGGTGTAGCGGTCCCGCGGCAGATAGAGGAGCGCGGAGACGTAGCGAGCGCGGTGATCGTGACGCAGGAACAGCCGAAGCTGCTGGCGTTCCTGAAGATGCAGAATCTCGTCGACGGCATGTTCCAGTTCGTCGAGCGACACCTGAACCAACTCGTCGCGTGGATAGTCCTCGAGAATCTCGATTAGGTCTCTGCCGGAGTGGCTGGTTGGAGAGAAGGCCATCCGCTCCAGAAGCGCTGCCACCTTGCGTCGCAGCATCGGGATCCGCAGCACGCTCTCGTGGTAGGCGGCTGAGGTGAACAGGCCGAGGAATTGACGTCCACCGATGGGCCTGCCTTGGACGTCGAACACGCCGACGGTGATGTCGTCAAGGTACAGCGGCCGGTGCACCGTGGAGCGGATGCTTGACTTTGTGAGAGTGAGTGGCGCAGCGTCGCCTGGTTCGCTCGCGGCGTGACCAAGGAGCCGGCTGGCCTGCGGTTGCTCCGGTCGCAAGAGACCCAGCCCGCTGTCAGGCACCGGCGCCAGCTTGTGGTTCCCGTCAAGGGTGCCGTCGGGCGGACGGCGATACTCGACATAGCCGAGAAAGGTGAAGCGCTCATCGCCGAGCCAGTCGAAGTACTGCAGTGCCTCCTCGACATCCGCCTGTTCCACGCCCGCTGGCGGATGAGCCCGCAAGTCAGCGGTCGCCCGCAACACTTGCGCGCGCATCGCTGGCTCGTCGTCGACAGCAACCCGAACATCAGCCAAGACCTGCCGAACACTGCGGACCACCCGCTCTGCCGCTTCGCTGCGACGCTCAAGGTCGATCTCCACCGAGATCCAGGACTCGGCAATCCGGTCTGGTGAAAAGGAGGAGTTCTCGTCGGTCATCACTTCGAGCAGATGGCCCGTCGGGTCGCGGCGTACCTGAAGCTGGGGATGAATGACAAGGTGGATGGCTCTGCCCTGCCGAGTCAGTTCGGCGGTTACCGAGGTCACGAGGAACGGCATGTCGTCCGTGACGATCTGGACCAGGCTGCGTGCGGCTGGCCAGCCATCCGCCTCAGATGTAGGGGTGTAGAGCCGGACCAGGGCGCTGCCAGTTGAGCGCTTCATTGCCAGCCGCCGGTGCGAGAACGCCAACCCTGACAGTTGCGACGGATTGCGCGTCAAAATGTCCTCAGCCGCGACATGGCGGTAGTACGCCGCCAGGAAGGCTTCGGGCGGCTCTCCCCAACCGCTGCCAGCGGCTTCTCGGACGCTGACCTGCGCTGCGGCCTCCGCCGCTCGAGCGAGGTGCTCTCTTTTGGCGTCGGGGTTGCTCATCATGTTTTCTGGGCGCCTTTCGTGCCGTTTGGGAATTGCGCCAGTCGGTGGCGCGGACGAAGGTTTGGAGGGCGCGCCCGCATGCCCGGCAACGCCTTCAC
>DATLPF010000092.1:0-48516 GCA_035535875.1 Propionibacteriaceae bacterium | reverse complement strand
CTCAGCTCGGCAAGCTCGCCGTAGGTGATCGTGTCTCCGTAGCGGACAGTCATCAGTGCCCGAAGCACCGCCTCGCTGACTGGCTCCATCGGAGGCAAGTCGAGCGGCAGTGTGAAGTCTCGTCGTTGTCCGGCGAAGTACTCACGTAGCTGGCCGAGTGCCAGCTGCACTGTCTCATCCGGCTCGGTCGATGCACCTTGGGGCTTCAGGCGCCAGCCAACCTCGCGTACGCCAGCGGGGCCGGCGAGGATGCCAATGACACCGACCTGACTGTCGAACTGGTCAAAGAAGAGCGTCGTCATGATGCAGACCATCGTGCCGCACGCTACTTCTTGTGCTGCTCGCGCATCGCGCTTGGAATCCGCCGCCGTCGTCGTCGCTCGCAGAGGAAGAACGCCTCCGCTCGCTCCTTCTCCGTACGGCGGCGCGCGATTCCCGACGCTCGCAGCACGCTTCTTGTGCTGCTCGCGCATCGCGCTTGGAATCCGCCGCCGTCGTCGTCGCTCGCAGAGGAAGAACGCCTCCGCTCGCTCCGTGTATGTTGCTCGCTCCGCTCGCTGAGGCTGGAACTTGTTTGCCGCTGCCTTCCTCGTTCGCTCGTCCAGGACAGCGGCGCGCCAGCCTGGCTCCGTACGGCGGCGCGCGATTCGCGACGCTCGCGGCACGCGCCCTCCACCGCGTTCAAGCGCTGGTCTGTGCGTTCTCAATGACCACGAGCGCGTCGCGGTGCACCACCGTACGGTCGTACCCGGCGCCCAGCTCGGCGGCCAGATCGCGAGTGCTGCGGCCCAGCAGGGCCGGCAGTTCATCGGAGTCGTAATTCACCAGCCCGCGGGCGACAACCAAGCCATCGGGACCGACCAGCTCCACCGGCTCGCCTGAGGAGAACTGGCCGTGTACAGCGGTGATGCCGGCGGGCAGCAGCGAGGCCTTGCGTTGGGTGAGCGCCCGGACAGCACCGGCATCGAGGATAAGAGTGCCGCGCGCGTCGCTGGCATGCCGCAGCCACAGCAGCCGGGTCGGTCGCCGGCGACCTGTGGGATGGAACAGCGTGCCGACCGGCTCACCTGCCAGTGCTGCCTCCGCCTGATCGGCGGTGGTCAGCACGACCGGTATCCCGGCCGAAGTGGCAATCCGCGCCGCGTCGATCTTGGTCACCATGCCTCCAGTGCCGATCGCGGTCCCGCGGGTTTCGACGTCGACATCGGCGAGGTCTGCCTCACTCCAGATCTCGTTGATCTTGCGCGCGCCTGGTCTGGCGGGGTTGGCGGTGTAGAGCGCCTCCACGTCGCTGAGCAAGACGAGCGCGTTGGCGTGGACCAGATGCGCCACCAGCGCAGCCAGCCGATCATTGTCCCCAAACCTGATTTCATGCGTCGCAACCGTGTCGTTCTCATTGACTACTGGCACGACGCCGAGCTCCAGGAGGCGTCCAAACGTGCGGTACGCATTGCGATAGTGCGAGTGGCGGGTCACGTCGTCGGCAGTGAGCAGGACCTGACCCACCCCAAGCCCGTACGCGTTGAACAGCTGCGTGTAGTACCCCATCAGCAGGCCCTGTCCCACAGAGGCAGCCGCTTGCTGAGTGGCGAGATCTCGCGGGCGAGCTTTGAGTCCGAGCGGTGAGAGACCAGCTGCGATGGCGCCGGATGAGACGAGGACGATCTCGCGACCTGCCAACCTGGCGCGAGCGAGTACGCCGACGAGTTGCTCTATCCGTCGTGGGTCGATGCCTCCCTCAGTGGTCGTCAATGAAGATGACCCAACCTTGACCACGACCCGGCGGGCGCCTGCAAGCTCTTCACGCATTGTCGTGCCCTGAGCTAGCGTCGCCGTTCCCTGAGCCCCTCGAAGGGTCCGCATCCGGAGCTTCGTGGGACTCGGCCTCGACATCCGCAGAGGCCTCTCCCTCGACGTGGTATGCCCGATCCTTCTCCCGCCGACGCCGGGCAGCGGGCCGTTCTTCGGTGAGCCGCTGGTCCGCGCCGCGGCGGCTGAGGATCTCGGCACCGATCTCGATCTGGGGGGCGAAGTCAAAGATCACGGCGTCCGCGCCCCCGATCGCGACACCATCGCCGGGCAGCGCGCCAAGCTCGAGCAGCCGGTCTTCGATCCCAATCCTGTTCAGCCGATCGGCGAGATAGCCGACGGCCTCCGCGTTGGAGAAGTCGGTCTGCTGCACCCACCGCTCGGGCTTGTTTCCGCGAACGCGCCAGAGCTCGCCCTCACGCTCGACAGTGAACTCATCCTGGCCGCCGACTGGCTTTGGTCGAATGATGATCCGGGCGGGTGGAGGCGGTGCTGCAGAATCACGGCGAGCCTTGACCAGCTGAGCCATAGCGAAGATCAACTCACGCAGGCCTTCGCCGCTTCGCGTTGAAATCGGAAAGACGTGCAGCCCTCGGTCGTGCAAATCACCCGAAGCCATCTCGGCGACCTGCCTGGCGTCCGGGATGTCGATCTTGTTCAGGGCCACCAGCCGCGGCCGGTCCTCGAGTCCACCATGCGCTTTCAGCTCGGCCTCGATGACATCGAGATCGGTGAGCGGATCGCGGCCCGGCAGATAGGTAGCGCAGTCGATCACATGGACGATGGCGGCACATCGTTCAATGTGGCGTAGGAAGTCGAACCCGAGACCGCGTCCTTCACTGGCGCCTTCGATCAGCCCAGGCACGTCCGCGACCGTGTAGCTGAGGTCACCGGCGACCACGACACCGAGATTGGGCACCAAGGTCGTGAAGGGGTAGTCGGCGATCTTGGGCCTGGCGCGTGAGATGGCAGCTACCAGTGATGATTTTCCGGCGCTCGGGAAGCCCACCAACCCGATGTCGGCGATGACCTTCAATTCCAGGTTGATCGTCCGGGTCTCACCTTGCTCGCCGAGCAACGCGAACCCGGGCGCCTTCCGGGCCGGTGAAGCCAGGGCCGCGTTTCCGAGCCCCCCACGGCCACCCTGCGCGACGACAATCTCAGCGCCGTCCTCAGTCAAGTCTGCGATTTGCTCACCGGTGTCGGCATCGGTAACGACGGTGCCGCTGGGTACCGGAAGGATGACGTCCTCCCCCCGAGCGCCGTTGGCGTGGTTGCCGCGACCCGGTTCGCCGTTGGTCGCACGTCGATGTGCCTGACGGTAGTAATCGACCAAGGTCGTCAAACGATGATCAACACGAAGGATCACCGAGCCGCCGTCTCCGCCGTTGCCGCCATCAGGGCCGCCGAGCGGCTTGAACTTCTCGCGATGAATGGAGGCGCAGCCATGGCCGCCATTGCCGCCATACACGTGCAGCGTGACCTGATCTACGAAGGTCGGGATGGCCATCGCTCAACCTCCTTTCAGTGCCGAGAAACGATGAAAAGGGTGGCCCAGATACTTGGGCCACCCTTTCGGCGTCTGTTGTACGTGGTTACTTTGCCGAGGTGATGGCCTCGGCTGGCTCGGACTCTGACGCGCTGGGGGTCACGTTGACGACCCGACGGCCTCGCCGACTGCCGAACTCGACATGCCCCGCGACCAGGGCGAACAGGGTGTCGTCGCCGCCACGGCCGACTCCGTCACCCGGGTGGAAGTGGGTGCCGCGCTGCCGGACGATGATCTCGCCAGCGTTCACCAACTGGCCGCCAAACCGCTTGACGCCAAGCCGCTGCGAGTTGGAGTCCCGACCGTTCCGGGTCGAGGACGCGCCCTTCTTGTGTGCCATCTCGTCGCCTCAGCTCTTGATCTCTGTGACCAAAACCTTGGTGTACCGCTGACGGTGACCCTGGCGCTTGCGGTAGCCGGTCTTGTTCTTGAACTTCAGAATGCGGATCTTAGGACCCTTCGTCTCAGCAAGCACTTCGGCGGTCACCGATGCCGAGCCGAGCACTGATGAATCTGAGGTGACGGCATCGCCGTCGACCAGCAGCAGTGGTGTCAGGCTGATGCTGGAGCCGACCGCATCCTCGAGGCGGTCAATCTCCAGGACGTCACCGACAGCGACCTTGTGCTGGCGGCCGCCACTCCGCACGATCGCGTACACGCCTGACCTGCTCTCTCTTGCTGTCTGATTAGGTGGTGTGCAACGAGTTTGACGGCACACGCAAGCGCGCGCCGAAGCGTGCGCACCGAGGGTCTAGGCTACGCGGCCGCTCCTAACGGGGTCAAACCGCGTGGGTATCGTCCAGCGGGCGGCTTGCGGTGAGAAGAAGGGGGAACTGTGCGCAACATTTCGGCCACGCTGAGCATGTCGATGGATGGAGTAATCCAGGCTCCAGGCAGACCAGATGAGGACACCCGAGACGGCTTCGGCCGTGGAGGCTGGGCGGTGCCCTACAACGACGATGTCATGGCTCAGCGAATGGGTGAGGGCATGGCCTCGTCCGGAGCGATGCTCTTCGGCCGCCGCACGTACGACGACTTCTACGGCTACTGGCCACAGCAGACGGACAACCCGTTTACGCCGTACCTGAATCAGGTGACCAAGTACGTCGCCTCCAACACCCTCTCCGAGCCACTCCCCTGGCAGAACTCGATCCTGCTGCCCGGCGACCCGGCGTCTAGTGTCGCTGCACTCAAGGCCGAGCCAGGGCCCGACCTCAGCGTCGTTGGGAGCGCCCAACTGGTGAGGTCACTGCTGGCGGCAAAGCTGATCGACCGATACCTGCTGCTCATCCATCCCCTGGTACTCGGTCAAGGTCGCCGTCTCTTCGATGAACGGGGACCAGGCGTTGATTTCGAGCTCGTTGACAGCGTGGCCACGTCCACCGGTGTGATCATCGCGAACTACCAGGTGCGCTGATCAGCAACGGGGCAAGCCAAAGCGTGTGGCTCGGTCGGCTTGCTATGGCCGGCCCGATCGCCTTCACGACTGCCTGGCTCCTTGGCTGGCTTGACCAAGATAAGTACAGCGTCCGTCAGGAAGACATCAGCGCACTGGCGGCCATGGACGCGCAGCACGCATGGATCATGATCACGGGCTTGTGCTGCTCGGCGTGGGAACGGTCGCCCTGGCGGCGGGTTTGGCCAGCACTCTCAATTACCCATCTGCAGTGGCCGGGTCAGTCCTCCTTGTGATCGCGGGTATCGGTCTCGCGGTGGCCGGGTTGGCACGCAACGACTGCAGTAGCGAATTACCGGCCTGCGCTGCGCGCGCAGACGCCGGCGAGGTGTCCTGGCATCACCAGGTCCACGACAACGTCAGCCTGATCATCTTCCTGGCCTTGATCGCCGCGCCCCTGGTGTTCGCCCGCGCGTTCGGACGAGATGATCGCTGGCGCCCTCTGCGGTCCTACTCCATCCTCACCGGCTTGCTGGGGTTTGCCCTGCTCGTCCTCTACATGATCGCGTCCGCCGGTACCTGGAACGGTCTCGTCCAGCGAGTCTTCGTGTCGGTGTTGTTCCTCTGGATCGCCGTACTCGGCTTTCGGCTGTCCCAGGGTGAGCTCGTCGCAACGGGCGCTGAGTAGGCGGCCCTATCAGAGAATCCAGAGCTGCGAAGGCACCGCAGCTCTGAAACGGCTGAGAGACTGCAGCCATGCTGCGGCTAGATGATCAATGGATCTGGGACTCGTGGATGGCCGACGACGGCGACCTCTACGTGATCGCCCACGCCACCAGCGCCGATCTGACAACGTGGCAGCTTGGTCCGCCGCTATGCGCGCCCGGTGCCGGATTTGGTCAGCTTGAGGTGTTGCACAAGATCATCGACGGCCGGCCGTTGTTTGTCTTCACCTGCCACCCGCAGGAGATGACCGCCGAACGAATCGCGGCATCCGGTGAGTACTGCACGTGGTCCTTGCCGCCGCCGGGGCTGCTCGGACCGTGGGATATCAAAACACGCGAGGCCGTTCACTGCCGAGCCCGATCTGTTCGCGGTACCGCTGGTACAGCTGCGCGACGAAAGCTGGGTGATTGTCGGCTTCCGCAACCTCGAACCCAAGAGCATCGACGCGTTCGAGATCATCGACACGATCCCGGTCACCCTCGACGACGAGGGCTATCTCGTGGCTCTCTAAGGCCCCAGAGTCGCGTGCCGAAACCTAACGTTCACGTGGGTTCCGGGCGGTCTGCACAGTTAGCAATCCATGCAAACCGTCAGCAAACTAGGTGAACGTAGGTTTCGTCAGCCGGCGCCTGGTGCCAGACGGAGGGCCGCGCGAGCGCCCTCAGTGGTGACCCAGAGATCAGTAGCCACAGCAACGCATGAGATGCCGCGTTCTCGGAAGCGATCAGCAAGCTCAGGCGTTCCGGCGAAGCCACCCACCGTGCGACCGTACGCCGCTGCGACCTGCACGATCCGCGTAAGAGGGCTGGTCCCCGAGTCGTCATCGAGCAGCGCCTGCACGGTCGTGCCTAGGGAGAGGGAGAGGTCGTACGGCCCGACAAACAGTTGACCGACTCCATCAACCGCCGCGATCTCTTCGACGCGCAGCAGCGCCTCGGCTGACTCGATCATCACAGCACAGGTAATACTGCGGTTCGCCTCCTCCGCCGTCAGAGTCGGACCGTCCCAGATGCGGCCCAGCGGACCCCAACTGCGCCTACCGATCGGGGGGTAGAAGGCTGCTCCGACCGCGCGCTGCGCCTCCTCCGCAGACTCGATCTGCGGGACGATCACCGCCCGGGCTCCGGCATCGAGCGCGGCGCCGATGGCAGCGAAGTCGCATGCTGCAACGCGCACCACCAGCTCAGCAAACGCTGCCGGAAAGCTCCGCGCCGCCTCAAGGATCTCGGTACGCGAATACCCGCCATGTTGAGCGTCAAGGCACAACCAGTCGAATCCGAGCCGAGCCAGCCGGGTCACCATGCCCGGACTGGCATCGTCACACCACACCCCGTTGCTAGCTCCGCCGAATCCGCCAGGCCTTCGCTCATCTACCGTCACGACGCCCATTCTGGACGCAATGCGTGTCGGGAGGTCCGCCGCCTTAGAAACCCGGCCAACAGTTGGGCCTAGCCAGGCGTCAGGTGAGAAGCGTCGTCGGCTGCCGCCTCAGCGGCCGCCAGCAGCTCCTGGCGGTGCGCCAGTGTGGTGCGCAGCCGCCCATGGCGGGCGCCCAGCTCCACCTCCGCTGCGTCTATGCGGCGCCAGGCCGGCATGCCGAGGGCACGAATGCCCCGTTGCGCAAGAAGCCGGTCTAAGTGTCCCGATCGCCCCTTGGCGTGAATCGCACCATCGTGCAGATCGGCCAGCAGCGACGTTACCGTCTCTACGGCGTCGGACTTGTTGGTGCCGATCACCCCAGTCGGCCCGCGCTTGATCCAACCAGTCACATACTCATCGGGGGAGAATCCGCCGTCGCGCATCACTCGGCCTTCGGAATGTGGAACACGTCCGGTGCCGTCGTCGAAGGGAACACCGAGCAGCGGCAGGCCGCGATAGCCGACCGAGCGCACCACGAGATCAGCGGTCAGCGTGGGGCGCCGGCCGATACCTACCACGAAGCCCTCGGAATCAATCATGGTCCGCTCGACCTCGACTGCGGTCACGCGATCGTTGCCGATGATCATTGTCGGTCGGGTCCAGAAGTGAAAGCTGATGCGCCTAGATGCACCGCTCAGCGGCCGCGCCGCCCATTCCTGAAGCACCCCCAGATTGCGGGCCGCCACCTTGTTCTGTTGCACGACTGCCTGGCTGGATGGATCCAGCTCGAGGTCTGCGGGGTCGATGATCACGTCAACGTCGGCCAACTGCCCCATCTCACGAAGCTCTTTGGTGGTGAAGGCTGTGTACGCCGGCCCGCGCCGACCGAGCACATGAACGTCGCTGACGTTCTTGTGGGCCAAAGATTCCAACACCTCGTCGGCCATATCTGTGTCGTCAAGCTCATCGACCGTCTTGATCAACACGCGAGCTACATCGAGGGCAACGTTGCCGACGCCGACCACTACAGCGTGACGGGACGTACGGATCAGTTCGTCGATCTCGGATGCCACAAGGTAGTCACGGATGCCGGGCTGGTCGGTATCGGGATGTACGTCGGGATGGCCGCAATACCACGCCACGAGCTCGGCCGCCGCGATGCTGCCTGACAGGTGCTCGCCGGGAATCCCCAGCCGGCGGTCGCTGCCCGCCCCGTACGCGTAGATGACCGCGTCGACGGACTCCCGAAGCTCGGCAATGCTGAGGTCGGAGCCGATGGCCACATCGCCGTAGAAGCGGACACAGGGATTTTCCAGGGTGCGCTCGAGGGTGTTGCGGATCGAGCGGATGGAGTGATGGTCTGGCGCTACGCCGTAGCGAACAAGCCCGAACGGCACTGGAAGCCGGTCAATGACTGCGATCTCCAGCGGAACATCGGTGTGTTGGCTGAGGGCATCCGCGGCATAGATCCCTGCTGGCCCAGCCCCCACAATGGCGACGACGAGAGGTGACGGCTGGGCGGACGTGGCATTGTTGATCAGCTCAACACCACCGGCTCGATCTGCGGCTCAGACGCATCCTGTTCCTGACCTGCGGCATCGCGGCGGCTGCGAGTGCTCCGCCGACCGCGAGCGGGGCGCTCCTCAGGCGCAGGTCCGTTGCTGCTCTCCGTAGCGTCTGTCGATGTGGCTTTGTCGGTCGCCTTTCCGGCGCCAGATTGGGCGTTGCTCCGACGGTCCCGGGGACGGGAGTCTCGCGCTCCTCCGTCGGCCTGTCGGTGGGACTCGACTGGCATGTCGTGCACCTCGTAGCCGCGGCCGTGGCACTGCGGACACTCGGTACTAAAAGATTCCAGCAGTCCGGTACCGATCCGCTTGCGGGTCATCTGAACCAGGCCCAGGCTGGTGATCTCGGCGACCTGATGCCGTGTCCGGTCCCGTCCCAAGCACTCGACAAGCCGGCGCAGCAGCAGTTCCCGGTTGCCGGGCAGCACCATGTCGATGAAGTCGATCACAATGATGCCGCCGATGTCGCGGAGCCGCAGCTGCCGCACGATCTCCTCGGCCGCCTCCAGGTTGTTGCTGGTGACTGTGGCTTCCAGGTTGCCGCCAGTGCCGGTGAACTTCCCGGTGTTCACATCGATCACCGTCATGGCCTCGGTCCGGTCGATGACCAACGACCCACCAGAAGGCAGGAACACTTTCCGCTCCAGGCCCTTCGCAATCTGCTCGTCCAGCCGGTACTCAGCGAAAAGATCATGATCGCCGTCCCAACGACGCAGCCGATCCTTCAGGTGCGGGGCCACGTGTGAGACATATGCCTCGACCGCGTCGTACGCGTCGGTCATCCGGCCATTGCCAGAGATGATCAACTCTGAGAAGTCTTCGGTGAAGAGGTCTCGGACAATGCGTACGGTCAGGTCGGGTTCGGCGTAGAGCAGTTGCGGCGCATTGCCGGTGGCAACCTTCCGCTCGATGTCCTCCCACTGCGCCTTCAGCCGGTTGACATCACGCACCAACGCTTCCTCGCTTGCGCCCTCCGCAGCCGTGCGGACGATCACACTGGCGGATTCGCCAACCAGGTCGGACAAGATCTCCTTGAGCCGTCGACGTTCGATTTCGGGAAGCTTCCGAGAGATTCCAGATAGGTGGCCGCCCGGCGCATAGACGATGTAGCGGCCGGGAATCGAGACATGGTTGGTCAGCCGCGCACCCTTGGCACCGACCGGATCCTTGGAGACTTGGACCAAGATCGTCTGGCCCGGCTTGAGCACCTTTTCGACTTTGCGATTCTGGCCTTCGGCACCGAAGTAGTCCCAGTCGACCTCTCCCGCGTAGATCACCCCATTGCGACCGCGGCCGATGTCCACGAAGGCAGCCTCCATGGACGGCAGCACGTTCTGGACGCGGCCGAGGTAGACGTTGCCGATCAACGAACCGTGAGAAGCGCGGTCGACGTAGTGCTCGACCAGGATGTCGTCCTCGAGTACCGCAATCTGCGCAAGATCGTCGCGTTGCCTGATGATCATCTTGCGCGTCACCGATTCGCGCCTTGTGAGGAACTCTGCCTCGCTCAGGACGGGGGTGCGACGCCGACCTGCCTCCCGACCTTCGCGGCGCCGCTGCCGCTTGGCCTCCATCCGAGTCGACCCGTCGATGCCGGTGACTTCATTGCTGACTTCTTGTCGGCGCGGCTCGCGTACCCGAACAAGCGTGTCCGTTGGGTCGTCTGGGGCCGGAGCGGCCTCCTCGCCCCGCCGGCGGCGACGACGACGCCTCCGGCGCTGGCCCTCAGTGGCGACGTCAGCGCCGCCATCGGTCTCATCGGTTTCGTCTTCCTCAGGCTGCTCTGCTTCAACTGCCTCGGCCTCGTCGCCTGTGGTGCGCCGCCGACGACGACCCCCGCGACGACGACGGCGCCGGCGGCCCTCGCCAGTATCGCCCTCGGTCGTCTCCTCGGCTGCTTCGGCCAAGCCCTCCTCTTGCGGAGCCTGTTTCTCGGCCGCAGGTTCCTCGGTTGCAGGTTCCTCGGGTGCACGTGCTTCAGCCGCAGCTGTCTCGGGCGGCTCCTCTTCGACCGTGACATCGGCGACGACGTCGGTCTCTGCAGGTAGGGCGTCATCGAGTGCTAGTGCTGCCTGTTGCGGCTCCGCGGAAGGCACCCGAACGTCCTCAGACGGAGCTTCGGTAGCCATGGCCACGGCCTTCTTGGCCGTTCTTTTGCGCGGGGTTTTAGCGACCTCACCCTCGCTCGAGGAAGTCTGCTCAGCGCGTTTCTTGGCGGTGCGTTTGGCCGCGGGCTTCTTCGCCGTCTTCTCGGCCGGAGGCGTGATCTCCGGCGTGGTGAAGTCCTCGCTGACAGGCTCCGGCGACTCGAGGGGCCGCTGGATCTCGGGTGCATTCGGGGCTGTGGACGGCGGGCCCGCTGGTCGGCTTGCCGCCCGCCGCCGGCGCGGAGCGGGCGGGGCTGGTTGTTCGGTTGTGTCGTGGGTATGTGTGTCGGGCTCGTGGGGGTCGAGCATCAGACTCCTCTATGGCGCATATGCGCACTTTCTCGTTCGCGCACCGGCGCACGGCCGGGCTGCGGAAGCTTACGGAACCGATGTGGTGAATCCGAGCCTCCCGCGGTCAAGCGTTTGGATGCCTCATTTGAAGCCCGCTCGTCGCGGTGGAGGATCAGGTCCACCTGCTGTCGCGACGTATCACGCCGCGCAATGTCTGCCATCGAGGCCGGACGCACGAGGCGTCCGAGCCGCCTCCAGTATCACACACGTCACAGCTGACCTGCGCGTCGTACCGCGCCGCCGGATGGCTCCCAGTGTCACATCACTAGTGGCCTGGCTCGGTGATGGCTCCGGTGTCGGGGTCGAGCCAGCCTTGGGCGAGACGCGTCAGGACTGGCGGTTCGATGGGCGCAAATTCCGGACTTGCTACCTGTAAGCCGGCCAGCACGTCGTCGGATCGGACCAGAGGTGTCTGATGAGCCAGGGTCAGGGTTAGCCGACCGTCCTCGACCTCAAAGGTGACCACCGCTGCACGCGCGTCGAACTCCCGGATCCCGTTCTTGGTCATCCGCTGCACCAGCACCACGTCCTGGGCCAGGAAGGCATCCCGTGCTGTTTGCAGCGTTGCCGTAGATAGGCCTGCGAGATCCAGCTGCCAACGTGATCCGGTCAGCTCCTCCGCCAATGCTCCGGGCCGCACCACGGTCGCCTCGACCACATCGAGGCCGTACGGGAGGGCCGCGTCGAGGGCGTCGCGCACCTTGTCCGGGTCGCATGCCGCGGCCAGCCCGATCTCCAGATACTCGGCTTCGCTTGCCGCACCGGTAGGAGAGGCGTTCGGGTAGGAGATCCGCGGGTGCGGTGAGTAGCCAGAGGAGTACGCCATCGGCACCGCGGCCCGACGCAGTGCCCGCTCGAACGCCCGCCCGAAATCTCGATGGCTGGTGAAACGTGCACGGCCGCGCTTGGCGTATTTGATGCGGAGCCACTGGACCGGCGGCGGGTGCTGCTCGGGTTGGGTACGAGGCGTCGGCGGCACGAAGTTGAGCCTAACCACCGACTTGTCAGATTCCAGTTGAGCCATAAGTCAACTGGGATCTGACAAGTCAATTCAGGTTACCGTGGACAGATCGGCGACCGGCGTTATCGGTAGGAGCTGGCGACCGGTCGGGCCAATCTGAATGGTGGTGTCCAGCTGTGGACAGACGCCGCAATCGAAGCACGGGGTCCATCGGCAATCGTCGACCTCGACCTCATCTAAGGCGTCCTGCCAGTCCTCCCAGAGCCATTCCCGATCCAGCCCTGCATCCAGGTGATCCCAGGGCAGTACCTCGGCGTAGTCGCGCTCCCGCGTGGTGTACCAGTCGAGATCCACCCCGCTGCCCTCCAGGCAACGCTCGGCGCAGGATGCCCAGCGCTCGTAGCAAAAGTGCTCGCTCCAACCGTCGAACCTGGCGCCGTCCCGCCAGGCGGCTTCGATGATGGCTGCGACGCGTCGGTCCCCGCGACTTAACAGTCCTTCGATGATGCCCGGCTTGCCATCGTGGTAACGAAAACCGATGGCCCGGCCGTACTCCCGATCACGGCGGATCGCATCGCGCAGCTTGCCCAGCCTGGCGTCCACGGTTTCATGATCACACTGCGCGGCCCACTGGAACGGCGTATGCGGCTTGGGCACGAAACCGCCGATGCTCACTGTGCAGCGGATGTCCCGCCGCCCACTGACCTCTCGACCGGTGGCGATCACCCGCTTGGCGAGCTCGCCGATCGCCAGCACATCCTCGTCCGTTTCGGTCGGCAGCCCGCACATGAAATACAGCTTGACCTGCCGCCACCCCTGCGAGTACGCCGTCGCGACCGTGCGGATCAGATCGTCCTCGGTGACCATCTTGTTGATCACCTTGCGCAGCCGCTCGGTGCCGCCCTCAGGGGCGAAGGTGAGGCCGGAGCGTCGGCCATTGCGGGACAGCTCATTGGCGAGGTCCACATTGAACGCGTCCACCCGAGTGCTGGGCAGGGACAGCGAAACGTTGCTGCCCTCATAGCGATCGGCGAGCTGCCGAGTGATGTCAGCGATCTCGGAATGATCACTGCTCGACAGGCTCAGGAGCCCGACCTCCTCCAGCCCGGTCTCTTCGATCCCCCGCTGCACCATCTCGCCGATCACATCGATGCTCCGCTCCCGGACCGGTCGGGTGATCATGCCGGCCTGGCAGAAGCGACAGCCGCGGGTGCAGCCGCGGAAGATCTCAACGGCATAGCGCTCATGCACCGTCTCGGCGAGCGGCACCAGGGGTTTCTTGGGGTACGGCCAGTTGTCCAGGTCCATCAGCGTGTGCTTGGCGACGCGGAACGGTACGCCCGGCCGATTCGGTGCCACGCGGTGGATCCGGCCGTCGGGTAGGTAGTCGACGTCGTAGAACTTCGGTACGTAAACTCCGCCACCCGCCGCCAGTCGCAGCAGCAGCCCGTCGCGGCCGCCAGGCCGGCCCTCGGCCTTCCATTCCCGGATGACCTCCGAGATCGTCAGCGCGATCTCCTCGCCATCGCCCAGCACCGCAGCATCGAGGAAGTCTGCGATTGGTTCGGGGTTGAATGCCGCGTGCCCGCCCGCCAAGACGATCGGGTCGTGTTCTCGACGATTCGCAGCGCGGATCGGGATCCCGGCCAGATCGAGCTCGCTGAGCATGTTGGTGTAGCCGAGCTCAGTGGCAAAGCTCAGCCCGAAGACATCAAATTCTCCGACCGGGCGGTGCGAGTCCAGCGTGAACTGCGGCACGCCGTGCTCGCGCATCAGGGCTTCCATATCGGCCCACACGGCGTACGTCCGCTCGGCAAGGATCCAATCCTGCTCGTTGAGGACCTCGTACAAGATCGCGATGCCCTGATTGGGCAAGCCCACCTCGTACGCATCGGGATAGCTGAGGCACCAGCGGACCTCGACCGACTCCCAGTCCTTGGTCACGCTGTTCAGCTCGCCACCCACGTATTGGATGGGCTTGCTGACCCGCGCGAGTAGCGGTTCGAGGCGCGGGAAAACCGAAGCAGGGCCGGTCGCGATGCTCGTCATGACGCTCCCAGCGTAATGGCGCCTGCGTGATCAACTGCTAGTCAGGCGAGATCAGGGAACCAGAGTGCGATCTCCCGCTCCGCCGACTCCAAGGAGTCGGAGCCGTGCACGAGGTTTTCCCGATTGGACAGGGCAAAGTCACCGCGGATGGTGCCGGGGGCGGCCTTCCGCCCGTCGGTAGCGCCGTTGATCGTGCGGACAACATCAATGGCCTCGTCGCCTTCAACAATCATCGCCACTGAGGGACCGGACGTCACGAATAGCCGCAGCGGTGGATAGAACGGCCGTTCGACATGCTCCACGTAGAGCTGGTCGGCGAGCTCACCGCTCATCTGACGCAGCTCCATCGCCACGATGGACAGGCCTTTGGACTCAAAGCGGCTGATGATGGCCCCGGCAAGCCCGCGGCTTACAGCGTCCGGCTTGATCAGCACGAAGGAACGCTGGGTCGGCACGGGCGGTGCGACGTAACTCATGCCAGCACACTAGTGCCGGGCACTAATGGATGTCGCCGCTCTCTGGTGAAGTCTCCAGGCGCGAGTCCAGCCTCTTGCCCAGAACGAACGACAACACCCAGATCGCCGCGAAGAGCGCCCCCACGATGAACATCGTCGGGGTCACGAATCCGAGCGCGAGGCCAGCGAGCTGGGCGATCCAGCCGAGGATGTAGCCCGCCGGAAAGCGAAGCAGTCCAGCGGCCAGGATGGCGAGCACCGCCGCCCCGCCTCCGAATCCGGCGGCCGCCGCAGCGGACACATTAGAGATCAAGATCATGACGGGTATGGCGAGCCCGAAAACGATCACCTCGAAGATCAGCACCGTCATCAGCACGACCCGCATTGGGTTCCCACTGCTGAGGCTGATCACCGCCAATCCCGGTCGGTCTCGTGTCCGTCTTCGGAGTAGTCGGCGTCCCATTCGTCGTCGAAGTTCTTGTTACCCGCAGAGACGACCACGGGCTCGTCCTTGACGAGCAGGGTACGTGCCTCACTGATCGCAATCACCGATCCGCTGATCAGAACTCCCGACGAGCCGACGCCGTCTGCCTCCGCCAGCGCTACCGCACGCTCGATCGCGTCATCGAGCCGAGGAACCACCGCCACGCGTGAGGCACCGAAGATCTCCTCTGCCAGCTCCCCCAGCGCTTCGGCCGGCATGCCTCGCGACGTCGAGGCAACCTGAGTGATCACGACCTGGTTCATGATCTCTTCGAAGACTTCGAGAATGCCGCGTGCATCCTTGTCCGCCATGACAGCAACGACGCCGATCAGCGGGGCGAAGGCGAAGGCTTCGGTGATCGCAGCTGCGGCCGCTCGAGCGCCGTGCGGATTGTGCGCTGCGTCGAGCACTACTGATGGCGAACGGCGTACGAGTTCCAACCTGCCAGGAGAGCGGACCTGGGCGAAACCCTGCCGGACCACATCAGGGTGCAACGCCTTGAGTCCGAGAAACGCCTCAGTCGCTGCGAGCGCCTGAGCGGCGTTTGCGGCCTGGTGCGCACCGTACAAGGGCAAGAAGATGTCATCCACTGGGCCGTCCGCGGCGCTCAGCCGAAGAAGCTGCCCGGCTACGGCGAGCTGCCGGTCGATGACACCAAAGTCGATGCCCTCACGCTGCGGCAGCGCTCCCACCTCGGCGCATCGGGTAAGCAAGACCTGAGCGGCCTCGAAGCTCTGCCCCGCGAGGATGGCATGCGCGCCCGGCTTGATGATCCCGGCCTTCTCTCGCGCGATCTCGGTGATCGTACGGCCCAGCAAGTGCGTGTGATCAAGATCGATTGGCGTCACCACGGCAACATCCGCATCGGCCACGTTGGTGGCGTCCCAGGCGCCGCCCAAGCCGACTTCCACGATCGCGACGTCCACGGGTGCGTCGGCAAAGGCGGCGTACGCCATCGCCGTGATGATCTCGAAGAAGGTCATCGAGACGCCGTCAATCTGGCGTTCGTCGACGAGTGCAACGTACGGCTCGATCTCCCGCCACACGTCGTCGAAGCGCTCATCGCTGATCGGCTCTCCGTCGATGGTGATCCGTTCTGCCACGCTCGTCACGTGCGGGCTGGTGAAGCGACCGGTGCGAAGTCCATCGGCTCGCAACAGCGATTCGATCATGGCAGCGGTGCTGCCCTTGCCGTTGGTCCCGGTCAAATGGATGACCGGGTAGACCCGTTGCGGGTCGCCGAGCAACTCGGTCAGGGCCCGGATGCGACCTAAGCTTGGTGCCGGGCGATGTTCTGGCCACCGGTTGGTGAGCGTGGCGACGATCTCGGTATGAGTCTGTTCGGCAGGCATGACGCCCAAAGTCTAGGACCGCGTGATTCGCTAAACCCTATGGTGGCTGGGTCATACTGGCCCGCGACCCGAAACTCGCACGTGCACCGTCCTACCCTTCTCTAGGATCTCGATCATGACCATTTCAGCTGAGCCTCCGACCGACGCGCCGACGACGCCCGGCGCGGGCGTACCGGAGAAGCCGGCGCTAGAGGGTCTGGAGGACAAGTGGATCGCGCGCTGGAAAGCCGATGACACCTATGCGTTCGTGCGACCCGAGCGCCGGGCCGATGTGTACAGCATCGACACTCCCCCGCCGACGGTGTCAGGTTCACTGCATGTCGGGCACGTCTTCTCCTACACTCACACCGATCTGATCGCGCGCTTCCAGCGAATGCGGGGCAAGCACGTCTTCTATCCGATCGGCTGGGACGACAACGGCCTGCCGACCGAGCGCCGCGTCCAGAACTTCTATGGCGTGCGCTGCGACCCCACCGTGCCGTACGACCCAAACTTCACCCCGCCCGAGAAGCCCGACCCGAAGCACGAGCTGCGGATCAGTCGGCCCAACTTCGTCGAACTCTGCCACGAGCTGACCCATGTCGACGAGAAGGCGTTCGAGGACCTCTGGCGCCGGGTCGGATTGAGTGTGGACTGGTCCAGTCTCTACACAACCATCGGCGACGACTCGATCGTGGTGGCCCAGAAAGCCTTCCTTCGCAATGTCGTACGCGGCGAGGCGTATCTCTCCGAGGCCCCCACCCTGTGGGATGTGACCTTCCAGACCGCCGTCGCCCAAGCCGAGCTCGACGCTCGTGACTATCCAGGCGCTTTTCACCGGGTCGAATTCCACGGCCCAAACGGTCCGGTGCACGTCGAGACCACGCGGCCAGAGCTCATTGCCGCCTGCGTTGCCCTGGTGGCACACCCGGACGATGAACGCTACCGGCCGCTATTCGGCCGCACTGTGCGCAGCCCGCTCTACGGGGTGGAGCTGCCAGTCTTGGCACATCCGGCTGCAGAACCGGACAAGGGCACCGGAATCGCGATGTGCTGCACCTTCGGCGACCTGACCGATGTCACCTGGTGGCGCGAGCTGCAGCTGCCCGCCCGAGTGATCATTGGTCGCGACGGTCGGATCATGCGCGACAGGCCGGCGTGGATTGCCGACGACGCGGCCTGGAACGCGATTGCCGGCAAGACGATCACCTCTGCTCGGGAGGTTGTGGTGGCCGAGCTGCGTGCATCCGGCGATCTTGATGGTGAGCCGACGCCTACGTTGCGCAAGGCCAACTTCTACGAGAAGGGCGACAAGCCGCTGGAGATCGTGTCGACACGCCAGTGGTACATCCGCAATGGCGGACGCGACGATGATCTTAAGCGCGTGATGTTGGAACGTGGCGCGGAGTTGGAATGGATACCGCCCAACATGAAGTATCGATACGACAACTGGGTGAGCGGCCTGAATGGGGACTGGCTGGTCTCGCGGCAGCGGTTCTTCGGTGTTGCCTTCCCGATCTGGTACGCCGTGGACTCCCAAGGTGAGCCAGACTACGACCACCCCATGCTGGCCAGCGAAGACAGCCTGCCGGTGGATCCGAGTTCCGACGTCCCGGCTGGGTTCAGCGAGTCTCAGCGAGGCAAGCCGGGCGGCTTTGTTGCCGATCCGGACGTGATGGATACCTGGGCCACGTCTTCGCTGACTCCCCAGATTGTGTGCGGATGGGAGCGTGACCCGGAGCTCTTTGGCCTCACGTTCCCGATGGACCTCAACACGCACGCTCACGAGATCATCCGCACCTGGCTTTTTTCGCGCGTAGTGCGGGCTCACTTCGAAAACCATTCGCTGCCATGGGTGCGTTCGGTGATCAGCGGCTTCGTGATGGATCCCGATCGCAAGAAGATGAGCAAGTCCCGGGGCAACACTGTGGTGCCGACTGATGTGCTGGAACGCTACGGCTCCGACGCCGTACGCTGGCGTGCTGCCAAGATCCGGCCAGGGCTGGATTCGCCGTTTGACCAGCAGGAAATGAAGGTGGGACGGCGGCTCGCACTGAAGGTCGTGAATGCCAGCAAGTTCGTCCTGGGAGCCGGGGCGGTCACCGACTCGACTGTCATTACCGAACCGGCCGACCTGTCGCTGCTCGCCCAGCTCAGCGCACTGATCACCGAGGCCACCAGGTCTTTCGAGGCGTACGACTACACCGGCGGCTTGGAGAATACGGAACAGTTCTTCTGGCAGTTCTGCGACGATTATCTGGAGCTGGTCAAGGAGCGGGCGTACGGCCCGCTGGAGGACGCCGGTGCCGCGTCGGCTCGGGCCACCTTGACACTCACCTTGGACATCGTGTTGCGACTGTTCGCGCCGATCCTGCCGTATGTCACTGAGGAGGTGTGGTCATGGTGGAAGGAAGGCTCGATCCACCGGAGCCGCTGGCCCGTGGCTGACGAGGTGGCCCTCAGCGGCGATCCGGCGCTGCTGAGCGACGTGTCGGCTGCACTGATCCAGATTCGCGGCGCCAAGTCCCAAGCCAGCGTGTCGATGAAGACCGAGATCAGCCTCGCCAAGTTCTACGGCACAGCCGACGCGCTGGCACACCTGCAGGCGGTCGAGGCCGACTTGCGTGCTGTGGGCCGGATCACCGGTGAGATCAGCTGGGTTGAAACCGACGGCCCGCTGGCGGTTGACGTAACTCTGGCGTCACCAACGTAACTACTCGCCACTCGAAGAAACCGGTCACTCGCAACCTGTAGCTGGTCCATTTTGAGGTTGCGAATGACCGGCTCCGTAGGAGCCCGGTGGCGAGCGACCGGTTCCCCAGAAGAGGCCGGGGAAGGTGTGCGGGTGCGGCACCAGGCAGCTGAGATTCCGGTGACCCCCCAGCAGGAGATCTTCGACGAGCAGGGCAGGTTCATCGCTCGTGCCGACCTACGGATCGACGGGACTCGGCGGATCCACGAGTATGACGGCGCGAGGCATCGCGAAGCTGATGTCCACGAAGTCGATCTGGGGCGCGATCGCGCCCTCCTCGGCGAGCATTGGGAGCGGCACGGCTTCACCTCAAAACACCTGCGGCGAGACGGCGCCACAATCATCGCCGATGCCGACCGCCTGCTCGGACGAGCTGGAATCCGCGTCGGCTGGCTGCGTGGCAGGGCCCGCTCGACCACTCGCTCCTCGGACGGGCCGGTCGCGCCCGCGCCTACCGCAACTGGCGGCGAGCCCACGCCGAAACCGGTCAGGTGCAACAGGGAGACGGCGCCTAAAGTCAAGCGGTCAGGACAACGCTGGGCTAGGCGGCTGGGCTGAGTAGAGCGTTGAGCTGGTCCGCTGGGGTGTCGAGGTTGAGTGTGGGTCGGGGCCGCTTGTTCAGCATGTCTTGGACGCGTTGTAGGTCGGCTTTGCTGTGGACGCGTAGGTCGCTGCCTTTGGCGAACCAGAACCGGAGGAGCCGGTTGGTGTTCTCGTTGGTGCCGCGCTGCCATGGCGCGTGAGGATCACAAAAGTAGACCGGCGCGTTCAGCTGCATTTGGATGTCGCGGTAGCCACCCATCTCGCTGCCGCGGTCCCAGGTGATGGTGCGGCGTAGGTGCGCCGGCAGGTCCTTCATCGCCTCGATCATGGCTGCCGCGACGGTCTCGGCGTCGTGTCGGCCCGGCAGGTGCAGCAGAATCGTGAACCGGGTGCTGCGCTCCACGAGGGTGCCGATCGCACCACAGCCAGCCGCCCCCATGATCAAATCGCCCTCCCAGTGGCCGGGCACCGCCCGATCCTCCACCTCCGCGGGCCGTTGACTGATCGTGAACGCCTCGCTGTAGCGTTTCCCGCGGCCGTCAGAGCGATCCCGCTGCTTCCGAGCCGACCGCCGCGTGGAGAGGCATCTATGCAGGTCAGCGCGCAGATTGCCGCGAGTTTGCACATACAGGCATTGATAGATCGTCTCGTGGCTCACCCGTCGAAGCTTGTCATCGGGATAAGTCTTGGCCAACACCTCAGCGATCAGCTTCGGGCTCCAGCCTTGGTCCATCCACTCACTGATCGCCGCACACAACTTGGGATCCAAAAGTTTGAATACCTTCGGCCGACGGGCGCGTTCGACGGCTCGGCTGTGCGCCATGCCCGCGTGATAGTCGCCGTCGGAGTTGCGGTTGCGGCGCACCTCCCGCCACACCACAGCCTTATCCCGACCGACCCGGCGGGCGATTGCGGCGTAACTCAACCCCTGATCCAGGCCTCGCATGATCTCGGTCCGCTCAGCCCAACTCAGCCGGTGGCCGGGGCCGCCCGGCCATTGCTGATCGCCCGGAGCCGCCAGCCCGGACCCAGCACGCCCCCATGTCAACCTCATGCCGCCAGCCTGTCGCCACCACGACGTCGCGGCAGTCCTCGACACGCCAAGATCTCGAACCGCCGTGATCAGCGGCACCCCATTACAGAGCCTGCCAAACAGCTCACGGCGCACAGCCAGCGGAAACGCACTCCCAGACGTCACGACAACCCCCTTGATCGACAATCGTTGCCATGACCGTATGAATCTGCCGGCCGAATTGATGTGGTTGATGACCATTTTCTGGGGAGGTAGGCCGGGATTGGGCTCAGCCTGGGGAGTAACGTCGAAGACGATCGCGAGGTGCGGCCAAAAGGAGGGTGAGATGGCGGAGGGCGACTGGTGGTACGACCTCAAGACCCACACGGTGGTACCCGACAACAACGACACGAAGATCGCCGACCGGCTCGGCCCCTACAAGACGCGCGAGGAGGCCGAACACGCACTCGAGCTCGTGGAAGAGCGTAACGAAGCGTACGACAACGACCCGCGCTGGAACGACGATCTCTAATCGGCCCGGCTCGTCGGATAACTAGCTCTGCACAGTTTGCTGATGGTCTGCATTGGTAGCAACCTATGTAGACCGTGGGCAACCTACGTGGACGAGGTTGCAGCAACTTACCAACACATGCCCATCGAGATCACCCGCTCGTCGGTCGGTGATGTCGCTCCCGCAGCCCTAGGGGTAACCGGATGCGTCACGAGGTGACCGACGCCGACACCGCCGCCGCGCTCGGCAGTGGTGACGTTCCGGTACTCGCGACGCCGCGCTTGATCGCGTGGATGGAGGCGGCAACCGTGCAGTCCGCGGCCGCCTTCCTCGAGACAGGCCAGACGACCGTCGGCGCCGCGGTCCGCATCGAACACCGCAGCGCGACGAGAGTAGGAGGCCGCATCGAGATCACCGCAACACCGCCGCGCGATGCCGACGGCCGCCGTCTGACGTTCATCGTGCAGGCGATTGACGGCTCGGGGCAGCTCGTCGCGGCGGGCGAGATCGATCGAGTGATCGTCGACCGGGATCGGTTCCTCGCGGCTGCGTCCGACGCAGACACTGGTAGCTAACGAACGATGTCCCATGTCACTCAACCACTTTGGCCCTCGAAGACCGAATGACTCGATGAATGAACGAGATGATCGATGCCGTGAAGGGGCGAGCTGTGAGCGATCGGCAAGCCTGCTTGTGAGAAGGCGACGCGCAATCCGCATGCACAGCTACCCTGTGTCATGACTTCCGCGTGATCGACACGCCTCTAACCGACGGCGAACGTCTCGTGCGCCCCGAAACACCGTTTGCTTGATCTTTCTCGGCAGTACCACAGCAGGAGCAACGGAGGTGCAGCCCGATGGAACTGGAACGGGCCCGATCGTTACTGGACGCGGAGCGTGCGCAGGTGCACCAGCTGCTGGCCGATCTCGGCAAAGCCCGGACAGATGACCATGAGGCCGAACGCGATGCGACCTACCCGGCGCAGCCGCTGGCACAACAGGGCGTCGACGACGCCGTGGCCGCCGGTCTGCAGGACCGACTCGCGGCACTCGATCGTGCTCTCCAGCGGGTCGAGGAGGGCAGCTACGGTCGCTCGATCCGCAGCGGTGCGCCTATCCCGGACGAACGCCTCGAGGCAGATCCGGCGGCCGAGCTCACTGTCCGGGAGGCCACCGACGATGAACGGGCGAACCGATAAGTAGCTGATTCGTCGGTGAAGGAGGGACCTCATGGCGAAGGCGGCGCATGTGCAGGTTCGTCGGGTGTATGACCCGCCAGAGCCAGACGACGGGCAGCGGGTGCTCGTGGACCGGCTCTGGCCGCGGGGGCTCAGCAAGGAGCGCGCCCGCCTCGACGACTGGTGCAAGGAGATCGCGCCCTCCACCCAGCTACGGGAGTGGTACGGCCATGATCCCGACCGGTACGAGGAGTTCGCCCGCCGCTATCGCGCCGAGCTTGGCGACCCAGAGCGCGCCGCCGCGTTCGCCCATCTTCGCGAGTTGGCCGGTCACGGACGGCTCACCCTGCTGACCGCGACGAAGCGAAGCGACATCAGCGAGGCAGCCGTCCTCGCCGACCTGCTCGGCAAGCGCTGACTGAGTAGCGTCAGCTCGTGAGGAGCCCGGCGACGAGATTGATGGTCGCGGCGAGGATGACCGTTCCGAAGACGTACGACAGCAAGCAGTGCCGCAGCACCACCGAGCGGATCGCAGGCTGGACACCCCGTATCCGACACCTGGTAGGTCATCCCAGGTTGTAGCTGAAGTAGCAGATCAGTCTGACCAGCAGCAGGACCACGACTCCGACGGCGCCTACGATAGCCCGCCCGTCTGCTGGATGTCTGCTGGCCATTCCGTCACGAACGACGGAGCACAGCGCGATCGACCTTGACTAGCTAGCTGAACGTAGGTTGCGGCACGGAGTCGGCGGCGGAGACGTCGAGGCCGTCGGAGGCCAGCGTTGGGGGTGTCGTGATTCGGACCTTTGAGGCATTTGCCACCGGTGTGACCCACACTGGCACCCCCAATTCGAGTGCCTTGGCGGTCGCCTCTGCGCGCGTCAACGTCACCAGCACGGGCGGCGCCTGGTCGTCCTCGGTCAGTCGGACGTCGAGTCGTACCTCGAAGCCGACGCGGTTGAAGCGCTCGATCCGGCCCGGGTACGCGTTGTCAAAGGGATGAGTCTCGATCTCCAGGTCGTGCGGGCGTACCAGGTGCCCGTTGAGGGTGGTGACGGGGCCGAGGAAGCTCATCACGAACTCCGAAGAGGGATGGTCGTAGAGCTCGTGCGGGGGGCCGATCTGCTCGATCCGACCCTGGTTGATCACCACGATTCGATCAGCGACTTCCAGCGCCTCCTCCCGGTCGTGAGTAACGAAGACCGTGGTGACGTGGACCTCGTCGTGCAGTCTGCGCAGCCAAGCCCGCAACTCTTTTCGGACATTGGCGTCCAAGGCACCGAACGGTTCGTCGAGTAACAACACCGTAGGTTCGATCGCCAGCGCGCGAGCTAACGCCATCCGCTGCCGCTGGCCGCCGGAAAGCTGAGCCGGGAGTCGATCCGCGAACTGCGAGAGGTGCACGAGCTCGAGCAACTCCGCCACGCGCGATTTGATCTCCCGGCGAGGACGCTTTCTGATCTTCAGTCCGAAGCCCACATTGCCCGCAACGCTGAGATGGCGGAAGGCGGCATAGTGCTGGAAGACAAAGCCGACGTTGCGCTTGCGAGCCGGCAGCCCGGTGGCATCGACTCCCTCGATCTCTACGGATCCAACGTCGGCCACTTCCAGACCCGCGATGATCCTCAGCAACGTTGACTTGCCGCCACCGCTCGGTCCGAGCAGCGCAGTCAGCTCACCAGTGGCAATGTCAAGGTCGATGCCTTCCAGCGCGGTAAAGTCGCCGAACCTCTTGCCGACGCCTGCGATCTTGATACTCATCGCGGAGTCCCCTTGTCTGGTCGAAAGCTGGTTACGACAACCAGGGCAAGGACAGCAATCAATGCCAAGATGAAGGCTGCCGTGTAGGCGATGATGGAGTTCTCAGCGCCGAACTGCTGGTACCGCTCCTCAACGAGCAGCGTTGCCGTTTGGGTGCGCATGGCCACGCCCCCAGAGACGATCTTGACCGCCCCGAACTCACCGAGCGATCGAGCCAGGCTGAGCACCACGCCGTAGAGCAATGCCCAGCGGATGGCCGGCAAGGTGATGCGAACAAAGGTCTGCAGGCCTGAGGCGCCCAGGCTGCTAGCGGCCTGCTCCTGTTCCGTCCCGATCTCTTGGAGCACCGGGACGACCTCGCGAATCACCAGAGGCATGCTGACGAACGCAGTGGCCAGGATGATCCCGGGGGGAGCGTAGATGACCTTCAAACCAACCTGCTCGAGGCTCCCGCCCAGCCAGCCCGTACGTCCGCTGTAGACCAGTACCAGAGCCAGCCCCACTACGACGGGTGACACTGCCAGCGGCAGGTCCACGAGGGCATTGAGCGTGCGCCTTCCCGGAAAGGTGTAGCGAACCAACAGCAGCGAGATACCGACACCGAAGATGGTATTGATCACCACGGCCCAGAAGGCTGCCGAGAGCGTCAGCTCGAAGGCGAAGATCACCTCAGGCTGACGCAGCGCGTCGAGCACTGGAGCCAGGCCGTGGGCGAACGTCTCCCGCGCGACCAACGCCACGGGCCAGATCACCAGGAGAGTCAGGTAGCCAACTACGAGCACTCGTAATGTCCACTGAGTGGTGGTCCGTGAGACGGCGGTGTCACCCATAGCGGGCCACCCTTCGGGAGATGACATCGAGCGTGACAATGACAACGAGCGCCACGATCAGCAAGATCGAAGCCACCGCGGCCGCCTCGGTGAGCTTGTCGCCCTCGATGTAGGACAGGATGCGCACCGACGCGACCTCGGTGGAGTAGGGCAGGTTGCCTGAGAGCAACACCAGCGACCCGTACTCGCTGATCGCCCGACAGAACGAAAGCGCCGCACCCGAGGCGATGGCGGGAGTCAAGCTAGGCAAGATCACACGCCTGAAGATCGTGAACTGGGTGGCGCCGAGCGATGCGGCCGCCTCCTCCACCTCCGGCTCGATCTCAAGCAGCACCGGCTGCACGGTACGCACGATGAAGGGCAGCGTCACGAACAAGAAGGCCAGGAACACTGCGACCGATGTGTTGGCCCAGTTGACGCCAAGCGGGCTCGACGGCCCATACAGACTGAGCAGCACCAGACCGGCGACGATGGTCGGCAGCGCCAGCGGAATGTCGATGACCACCTCGAGCACTTGCTTGCCGGGAAAGTGATCGCGGACCAATACCCAGGCGATTGCGGTGCCCATGAAGACATTGACAGCCGTGACAAGAATCGCCTGACCGACGGTCAGCCTGAGTGCGGCCAGCGTCTGTGGGCTGCGCAGGGCATCCCAGTAGGCCGACCAGCCACCCTCGGAAGCCTGGACGAGCACTGCGGTCAGCGGGATCAGTACGAGCAGGCTGAACCACAGCAGCGCAACGCCCAGGCCCAGCCCCGATGTCGGGGTGAGCGAGGTTGCACTTCGACCGCGCGGCAAGCGGCGGCCACCAGAGCTGGTGGCCGCGCCTGCCGTGTCATCGGGCTCGAGCAGAGGCGGCTCGACTACCCCTGCGCGTTGGGTCACTGAGACCTGCCTGTTGCCTTCTGAATCTCGGGCACCAGGCCGGTTGTTTCGTCAAAGAACTTCGTGTTGACGGCGTCCCAGCCACCCAGGTCGCTGATGGTGAACAGCCTTGGCGGCACTGGGAACGGCTTGGCCGGGTCGTTCGCACCCGCCACCTCTCCCACCGGGGTGTCCGCAACGACGGGTCGGAAGCCCTTCTGCACGAACTCCTCTTGGCCAGACTGGCTCAGTACGAAGTCGAGGTAGGCCTTGGCCTTGGGATTGGCATTCTTCAGCACCGCACCCGGGTTTTCGATCTTGAGCGTGGCGTCGGGAAGGATGTAGTCGAAGTCCTCACCTGACTGGCGGGCGAGGATCGCCTCGTTCTCATACGAGATCAACACGTTCGCTGCGCCTTCCAGGAAGGTGTTGGTGGCGTCGCGTCCGCTGCCCGGAAGCGCGGCCACGTGGTTGAAGAACTTGGTCAGGTACTCCTTGGCGTCAGCCTCGGTGCCACCGTTGGCGATCACCTGCTGGTAGGCCGCCAGAATGTTCCAACGCGCCGAACCCGATGACGCCGGGTTAGGCGTGACGATCTTGACACCCGGCTTCACAAGGTCCGACCAATCCTTGATGCCAAGCGGATTTCCCTTCTGCACCACAATGACGACGGCCGAGTCCGAGACGATGCCCTTGGTGGGTCCGGACTTCCAACTCTCATCAACGAGGCCAGCCTTGACCAGCCGGGTGACATCGCCCTCGAGTGAGAAGTTCACGTAGTCGGCCGTTAAGCCATTGACCACTGCCCGGCTCTGGTCGCCCGAGGCGCCGTAAGACTCCTCCCAGACGACACCCTTGCCCTCCGGAGTGTCGGCGAATTTCTTCTGGATCGCGTTGTTCGCCTCTTTCGGTACCGCGTAGCCCACGAGGTGCAGAGTCGTGGTTCCGGCATCACCGGGAGCCTTGGCAGCACCGCCGACGCAACCGGTGAGCAGCAGGACTGTGGCAACCACTGCAGACAGTGCCGCGCCGGAGCGTACGCATAGGAGCTTGCGTATGGACATGATGAGTTCGCCTTCGGTTGAGAGGAGATTCCTCTATCTCTACTAGGTCGCTAGAGAATATAGAGATAGGCGCTCGAAAGTGAGACTCCGTTCCGTCATGCGAGATGGACAGCGCGCCTCGACGGACGCTGTTGAGCCGGATCGCGCGATACGCTTCTTACCTCGTAAACTGCCGCCGGGTGGTCAGGCCGTTAGCGAGGGGAGACGTTGGTGCTGGTTCGCGACAGGGTGCGTTGGTGGAGCTGACGCGCCGGCTGAAGGTGGGCTGTGAGTTCGTTCACCAATCGGAGACCGATGTTCCCGCAGTGTTCCAAGTCGAGCCTCTAAGTGATCAGAAGGTCGATCTCATTGATGAGCGCTGGTCGCTGGAACCCGATGGACCGACGCATGCCTACACCGATCTGTACGGCAATCCCTGCCGGCGCTTGATCATGCCTGCGGGACGCTCAGTGATCAGTTACCAGGCGAGTGTGATCGCTCCTGATGCAACAGAAGATGTCGATGAGGAGGCGCCCGAGCTTGCGCCCGATCAGTTGCCCGACGACGTACTGATCTACATCCTGCCCAGCCGCTTCTGTCTGCCGGATGTCCTCGGCGCCGAGGCGTGGAGCCGCTTTGGGAACACACCGCCTGGCTACCGTCGGGTCCAGGCTATTTGTGATTACGTGCACGGCCACCTTCGCTTCGAATATGGCGCCAGCACTCCGATGACGACAGCCGCCGATGCCCACACCACTGGTTACGGGGTCTGTCGGGACTTCACCCACCTCGCGGTTTCGTTCTGCCGCGCACTCAACATTCCCGCTCGATACGTCTTCGGCTATTTGCCCGAGATCGATGTCGAACCCCGCGATCTGCCGATGGACTTCGCGGCCTGGATGGAGGTCTATCTGGGTGATCGCTGGTGGACTTTTGATCCGCGAAACAACGAGCGACGCAAGGGACGGGTGCTGATCGGGCGCGGTCGCGATGCTAGCGATGTCGCCATGGCCACCACCTTCGGCGGGCCTCTGCTGGAATCCATGATCGTGATCTCCGAGGAGGCCGCAGAGGGTTAGTGCCCTCCACACGAGCGGGCCGTCAGCTTGCACGGAGTCCGCGTACGGTCCTCGCGAGTACGGCGTCAAGCTGAACGTTGCCAAGCGGCACCGCACCGAAGAAGAAGCCCCAGTCCTTCCCGTCGCGTACGACGATGAAGATGGTGTGGTCGCCTGTGACGGCAAGATCGGGTCGGTCGACGGTGATCTCACTCTCGATCAGCCATCCGCTGTGGCGATCGATGCTGAGCCCCTCGCTGCGGATGTCGGTTCGCGTGGGGAGATACGGGCTGTACATGTTGCCGTTGATGATGCATCGCACCAAGCTCTCGACCGTGTTTCGCGGATCGTTGACGAAGCCGTCCTGCCCGCGCAGCTGCCCGACCGCAAGCTGCGCGATCCAGTCCGAGGCCTGACTCACCGGGAGGTCCTGCTGGAGCACGTCGTAGGCGAAGCTGAAGCGTGGCTCGAACGCAGCCGGCCCGAACGTCGGTTGCTCCTCGAATGACAGATTTCCGCCATGCACCCGACCATCGTTGGGATGGGGAGCTCGGAGATTCGGGTCTCCCTTCGGGCAGCGCACAAGCGGAGTTGGAGTCGCCGAGGGCGACTGGGGCTCGGGTGTGGGAGTCGGCGTACGGTCGGCAGATGGCTCGCCGCTGCGACTGGTCGAAGTGGGAGACGGGCTGTCGACGAGCGACCGAAAGTTGCCGACGAAGATTGCTGCTGCCACAACCACGCTCACCACAATGGCGAGCACGCCGATGACCAGGCCGAGCCGACGCCTGCGCGATGGTCCGCTGGGCGGTTCGCGCTGCGCAGGCTCACTCGGCGTGGAGCCGCTTGCCGGGCTCTCGGCAGGGGCAGGCCGACGAGGATCGTCGGTGGTCAAGCTCGACCACCTCGAACCGTCCCAGTAGCGGTATCGCCCAGACACCCCCGCAGGGTCGGGGTACCAGCCGGCCTCTGGCATCTGTGGCTACCAGAGCAACGGATCTGATCGCCCCGACCTCAGACAGGTGAGTACTGTCACCTCAGCGGCCCTCCCGCCAGCCGTTGGTGATCGGCAACCGCCGATCGCGACCGAAGGCCTTGAAGCTGATCTTGGTCCCTGGCGGATACTGTCGTCTCTTGTACTCAGCGCGATCAACCATCCGGATCACCCGATCCGCCAGCTCGGGGTCGAAGCCCATTGCCACGATCTCCTCGTGACCGGCGTCGCCTTCTACATAGTCGTCCAAGACGTCGTCGAGCAGCTCGTACGGCGGCAGCGAGTCGGTGTCCTTCTGCCCCGGCCGTAGCTCGGCGCTTGGCTCTTTGATGATCGAGTTCTCTGGGATGGGTGGGGCCTCGCCCCGCTGCAGCGCTTGCTCGTTTCGCCAGCGCGCCAGTTTCCAGACCCAGGTCTTCGGTACGTCCTTGATCGGCGCGTAGCCTCCGACAGCGTCGCCGTAGATGGTGCTGTAGCCGACGGCCAGCTCGCTCTTGTTGCCGCAGGCCAGCACGATTGAGGGCGGATGCTGGTTGGACTCCGCCATCCAGATCACGGCGCGGATCCTGGCCTGCAAGTTCTCGGCGGCGATGCCGTCCAGGTCGAGCATCTGATGGAATGCATCCACGGCTGGGGCGATCGGCACCGTCATGAAATGCAAGCCGGTCCGTGCGGCCAGCTCAGCGGCATCGCTCTTGGAGTGCTCGGAGGAATAGGCGCTGGGATTGGATATGCCATACACATGGTCGGCGCCGAGCGCGTCGCATGCCAAGGTGGCAACCAGCGTTGAGTCGATGCCCCCCGACAGTCCGAGATAGACCCGCTCGATGCCGTTCTTGTGGCAGTAGTCCCGTAGCCCCATGACTAGGGCGAGATAGATCTCGGCCATCGCCTCAAGCGGTTTCGCCACAACCGGCTTGATCAACTCGCCTGGCTCGTCGCTCGCATCGGAGATGTGCTGGCGGAGGATGATCATGCCACTCTGGCCCGGTTCGGCAGGCACGGTGCCCTCGGCAAGTTCACTCTGCAGCGGGGCAATGCCGGGAGCAAGATCAAGATCGGCAACCACCAGATCTTCGACGAACTGCGGCGCGCGTACCACGATGGTGCCGTCTTCCCGGGAGACCATGGTGTCACCGTCGAAGACCAGCTCATCCTGGCCGCCGACCAGGTTCACATAGGCAAGGAGGCACCCCGCCTCCCGGGCGCGGCGCCTGACCAAATCGCCCCGTACGTCGTCCTTGTCCCGCTCATAGGGGCTGGCATTGATCACCGCCAGTAAGCCGGCGCCTGCCTCGGCCGTCGCGGCTACCGGGCCGCCGTCTTGCCACAGGTCCTCACAGATGGCAATCGCGACGTCAATGCCGCGAATGCGCAGCACGTGAAGTTCGTTGCCGGGCTTGAAATAGCGGAACTCGTCGAAGACACCGTAGTTGGGCAAGTGATGCTTGGCGTAGGAGCAGACCACCCGACCCTGGTGCAATACCGCGGCAGCGTTTTGTGGGTGCCCGCCCTTCGGGTGGTCAGGCTCGTTGGTGCGGTCCAGGTACCCGACCACGACGACAAGATCACCAAGCCCGGCGTCGAGCAGGCGGGTGGCAAGGCGATTGATCGAGGTCCGCGAAGCCTCAACGAAGCTGCGACGCAGCGCGAGATCCTCCACGGGGTAGCCGGTCAGCATCATTTCGGGAAACAGCACGAGGTGCGCACCGGCGTCGGCGGCTTGCTTCGACCAGTCCATCACCAGGTCCGCGTTGGCCGAGATGTCCCCGACGGTGGCATTGACCTGGGCCATGGCGATCCGCAGATGAGGCACGGGACGAGACTACGACGCGAGGCTATGGTGAGCCCACGGGCCAGACCTGGTTCATGCCGCGGGTGCTGATCCCGCCCGTAACGCTGCCGTTACATCGTGGGCGGCAGACTGGGCCGCGTGGACAAGCAGACCGAGTTCGTGTTGCGGGCGATTGAAGAGCGCGATGTGCGGTTCGTCCGTATGTGGTTCACCGATGTTCTCGGCTTTCTGAAATCGGTCGCTGTCGCGCCCGCCGAGCTCGAGGGTGCTTTCGCCGAAGGCATGGGCTTCGACGGTTCGGCGATCGAGGGTTTCGCCAGGGTCTACGAGTCCGACATGCTGGCCCACCCTGATCCGTCGACCTTCCAGGTGCTGCCCTGGCGCGACATCAGCCCGGCCACCGCGCGGATGTTCTGCGACATCACGATGCCGGACGGCTCACCGTCGTACGCGGACCCCCGGTACGTGCTGAAGCGGACGCTCAAGAAGGCTGCCGACCTCGGGTTCACCTTCTACACCCACCCTGAGGTGGAGTTCTTCCTCTTCAAGGATCCGATCGAGCCAGGCAAACCGCCCATTCCGGTCGACCAGTCGGGCTACTTCGACCACACGCCGCAGAGCCTGGGCAGCGACTTCCGCCGGCGCGCGATCACCATGCTGGAGCAGATGGGAATCTCGGTGGAGTACTCACACCACGAGGGTGGTCCTGGGCAACAGGAGATCGATCTTCGCTACGCAGACGCCCTGTCTACGGCCGACAACTTGATGACCTTCCGCGTGGTGGTCAAGGAAGTTGCCCTGTCTCACGGCATTCACGCCTCCTTCATGCCCAAGCCGTTCACCGAGCATCCCGGGTCCGGCATGCACACGCACATGTCCCTCTTCGAGGGCGACACCAACGCCTTTTATGACGCGAGCGCAGAACACCACTTATCCAAGGTGGGGCGATACTTCATCGCCGGTCTGCTGCGGCATGCCGCCGAGATCACCGCGGTGACCAACCAATGGACAAACTCCTACAAGCGGCTGGCCGGCGGGGGAGAGGCCCCCAGCTACATCTGCTGGGGTCGTAACAACCGCTCGGCGCTGGTGCGGGTGCCGATGTACAAGCCAAACAAGGGATCCTCAGCCCGGGTGGAGCTGCGTTCGATCGACTCGGCCGCCAATCCCTACCTGGCCTTCGCGCTGATCCTTGCGACGGGCCTGGCCGGGATCGAGGGCGAGTACGAGCTGCCCGAGGGTGCCGAGGACGACGTGTGGTCTCTCACGGAGCGGGAGCGGCAGGCACTGGGAATCTCGCCGCTGCCACGCAATCTCGATGAGGCCGTCCGCACCATGGAGCGGTCCGAGCTGGTCGCTGAGACGCTCGGAGAGCACGTCTTCGACTTCTTCCTGCGGAACAAGCGTGCCGAGTTCGAGGAGTACCGCCGGCAGGTGACTCCGATGGAGCTCACCCGCCTCCTCCCCGTCCTCTAAGAGAGCGTCTGTGAATTGGGTCAGCGGGTGAGGCGGTTGCTGAGCTGCCAGGTGGCGGCGGTCCAGATCATGGCTTCGTGGGTGGCTGGGAGGGTCTCGTAGTCGCGTACGAGGCGGCGGGAACTTGGTCAGCCAGGCGAAGGAGCGTTTCACGACCCAGCGGCGATGGAGCAGGACAAAGCCCTTGGCCTGGTCGGGGCGCTTGACGATCGCCCGCCAGGTCCCAGATCTTTCCGGCACCACGCCCGCGCGCGGGTCCACCGGCGGAACAAGGGCGTAGACGGTCTGGTGCGGCGGGAAGTCGGCCGGCAGGGCCCGCAGGCGATCCCGCCACGGACCAGGTAGAAGATCGCGTCCAGGACCAGGCGCCGGTCCCACTTCTCGGGCCTGCCCCCGCGCCCGCCGGTGCTACCCGCCGGCCGGGAGCAGCGGCGCCAGCAGCGCCCACTGCCCGTCGGTCATCGTCGAACCGGGGTAGAAGTGCCGCCGCGAGGGACGATCACCACCTCAGCCATGAGCAGAGCATGACGAGTACTGGCACTTGGACGATACGTGCACCCGGACTCCTGGTAGGACTGGCAAGCCTAGACAGCCCCTCTCCTACCAGGGGTCCTTCACCTCCGGGCGAACCGCTCACCGACCGAGCGCGCGGGCGGGCGTTCGCATCGTCCGGAGGTTCCGCCCGGCACCTAACACCTTTGCCGACGCCGTCGACGAAGGCGCGTCAGTGGTGGTGGCCGTGCCGGCCGAGGGTCTCCACGGGGGTTGCGCCGGGGCGGGTCCACTGCGGCGTGGGGCGGCTGGTCGGGCCCCAGGTGGCGTTCCCGTCCGCGTCCGAGCGCCAGTACCAGCATGAGTGGCTCCCCTCGGGCCAGCCCTCGGGCTTGTCCTCCCACGCCTCGCCGCGGCCGCAAGGCGTCATGTCGAGTAGGCCCAAGGATGTGTCGGCCGGTTCGTTGCCACGGCCCGTCGTGGAGTAGGTGAGGAACACGCGGTCGCCGTCGCGCAGGTAACAGATGATGTGCCCCTCCTCTGCCAAGAGGGGCGCCTCCACATCGCGCACCGAGTACCAGGGCTGGGGGTAGCCCATGAACTCGACGTAGGGAGCCACCTCGTCCCAACGGCCCGAGGTCAGGACGGCGAACGAGACGCCGCGGGCGTTGAGGTAGACGGCGTCCCTCATGTGCCAGAGGTTGAAGGTGCAGCCCTCGCACTGCCCCTGGTGCGGAGCGCCGTCATACCACATGGAGTGGTAGACCACCAGCTCGTCGCGGCCCTGGAACAGGTCCAGGAACGGGACCGGGCCGTCAGGTCCGACGACCTCGACCGCCCCGTCGAGCTCCACCATCGGCAGCCGGCGGCGGGCCGCGGCGAGGGCGTCGCCCTCGCGGGTGTGGGCCTTCTCGCGGACCAGAAGCTCGTCACGGGCGGTCTGCCAGGTGGCTAGGTCAACGACGGTCGGGCGGCCGGGCAGCGCGGTGGTCGGGTCGTCTGGCGTGGTCGTCATGGTGTCCTCCATGGTGTCTCGTGCCCGGCAGCGTCGTAGACGTCCTACAACGGTCACCAGAACAGACTCGCGACCTGGCCGGAACTCATCGCGGCAGGGGGCGCCCTCGGCCTAGCCTGCACGGACCATGTCGGGCTGACAAGTTCACAGACGCGCTCTAACACCGAGTTGTCAGAATCTGGGCACCAAATATGGTGCTCAGATTCTGACAACTCGGTGTTAGGAGAGCAGAGGGAGGGCTGGAGCGAGGTTGGCCCGCAATCCGGAGGCGTGGACGGTGCCGTTGGCAACGGCATCGGCCCAGGTGATCCGGCCCGTCGCGAGCCGCAGGAAGGTCAGCGGGTCGGTCTCCACCACGTTCGGCGGGGTGCCGCGTGTATGTGTTGGGCCTGGATCGGTGATCGCGCATTGTATTGCGGCGTACGGCGGCACCCTCACCTCGATGGATCGGCCGGGATGTTGCCCGGCGAGGATGCCGGCGAGTGTACGGGTACACCTCGAGAGCGCACTGCGATGCAGCTCTGCTGGTGCCGCCTCGGGAAGTGAGCGATTGAGATCGTCGGTATGGACGACCAGCTCGACAATGCGGGTCGCAAGATAGTCCTCGATTGTCGTCGGCCCGCGTCGCGTGATGATCACGTGTGACATCTCGAAGCCCGCGTCGAGCCTGGCAGAAAGATCATCAATGGCTGTCCCGAGGCGCGCCACGACCTCAGGACCTGAAAGCCCTGCGGATGCCTCGAGGGTTGACGTCATGATCATCTCGACATCGCGCCGATAGCGGGTCACGAACTCATGAATGGGTAGGGCGACTTCTTTGCTCGGCTGATTCAACGACTGCGCTAAGCCGGCGTGCACGAAAACCAGGTGACCCGCGAGCTGGCGTACGCTCCAGCCCGGCAGCACGGTGGGGCGTTCGAAGACCTCTGGAGCTTGGCCGTGCAGCCACCCCAGGACCGTTCGTGACTGCTCGAGCAAGGCCTGCTGCGGGCGCAGCCGGGGCGTTGCCATCATTCACGACCTCCGCCGCGACGCTACCAAAGATCACGCAGACCAAATGCTGCGCGCCCACCTCTGCGAGCCTCGGTTGAGGCTTCCGGGGCGCCGCGCGAGCAGAGAAGAATAGCATCGAGCTCATGATCCGGATCGAGACGATGCAAGGCACGCTGGCGCGCCGAGGCTTCGTCGACGCGGTGGCGGCAGGACGCGTCATCGATCACTGGGCCGATGAGTATGAGCCATTGCTTGATGTGCTTGCCAAGTCCGCCGATCCAGACCTGGCGCTCGCGGGCCTTGATCGGCTTTGTGAGCGGGTCCCGGACTTGCTCGCCCGGTTGACAGCGGCTCCCGTTCTGGCCCGTCAGCTGATCATGGTCCTGGGCGGCAGCAGCCAGCTCAGCCAACATCTGATCGCTCATCCGGAACATCTTGAGCTGCTCGAGACCGAACTGGTCAAGGTTCCTGCGGCCTCGCTGCGTCGGGAGCTGCTGGAGGCGACAGGCGCTGACCCGGAATCGCCGACGCCCATCGCGACCGATCCCACTGGCGACCAGTTACGGATTGCATATCGCGGAGTGCTACTACGTATCGCCGCCCGGGACCTCGGTGCGCCGGAGCCAATCGAGACGGTTGTGGACATTGCCGACGAGCTGTCCGACCTGGCGGACGCCACCCTTGAAGCCGCCCTGTCGATTGCTCGACTCAAGCTCGGCGAAAACGCTCTGAAGACGCGGCTAGCGGTGGTTGCACTCGGCAAATGTGGCGCCCAGGAGCTTAACTACGTCAGCGACGTCGACGTCCTCTTCGTCGCAGAGCCAGTGGAAGACGACGGAACGCCGCTGGTCAGCAACGACCAGGCTGTGCAGATTGCCACGCGGATAGCGGCTGAGATGACCCGGATCTGCTCGGCGCATACCTCGGCCGGGACCATCTGGGAGGTGGATGCCGCCCTGAGGCCGGAGGGCAAGGCCGGCCAGCTAGTACGGACGCTGTCCAGCCATCGCATCTATTACGAAAAGTGGGCCAAAACCTGGGAGTTCCAGGCCATGCTCAAGGCTCGACCTGCTGCCGGTGATCTTGAGCTTGGACAAGCCTTTGTTGACCTCGTAACGCCGATGGTGTGGCGCGCAGCTGAGCGGGAAAACTTCGTTGCCGACACCCAGGCGATGCGCAAGCGCGTGGTGGCTCACATTCCGGCACGGGACCAGGGTCGCGAGCTCAAGCTCGGTGAGGGTGGGTTGCGCGACGTCGAGTTCTCGGTTCAGCTGTTGCAGCTGGTGCACGGACGGGTCGACGAACGACTGCGGTCGCGCGCGACGTTGCCAGCGCTCAAGGCCTTGATCGACAACGGCTACGTGGGCCGCGAAGATGGCAAACGGTTCGCGTTGGCCTATCGGTTCCTGCGAACACTCGAGCATCGCATCCAGCTCTTCAACCTGCGGCGTACCCATCTACTGCCTAACAATGATCATGATCTTCGTCGGCTGGGCCGTTCGTTTGGCTACAAGGACCCGGTAAAGGAGCTGCTCAGCACCTGGCGCCACACGGCCCAGAGGGTACGGCGGCTGCACGAGAGGCTCTTCTACTCCCCGCTGCTTGACACGGTGGCGAAGATTCCGTCTACGGAGCTCAGGCTGACCACCGATGCGGCCCTCGATCGGCTGAGGGCGCTCGGCTATGCCGATCCGAAGGCCGCGCTGCGCCACATAGCGGCGCTCAGCCAGGGCGTCACCAGGCAGGCTGAGATTCAGCGCCAGCTGTTGCCGGCGATGCTCGGCTGGTTCGCGCAAGCGCCCAATCCTGATCACGGCCTGCTGGCGTTCCGCCAGGTGTCGGAAGCGCTGGGCACCACCCCCTGGTACCTACGAGCCCTTCGCGACGAGGGCACGATGGCCGAGCGGCTAGCCCGGATCCTCGCTTCCAGCCGGTACGCCGTGGAGCTGCTCAAGCGGGCTCCGCAGACCGTGCAGATGCTCGCCGATGATCAAGAACTGCGGCCTCGGTCGCTGGCCGAGCTGAAGGCGGAGATGCACGCCGCCGCCGGCAGGCAGAGCAGCAGCGTGGCTGCGGTCGAGGCGATCCGGGCGATCCGGCGGCGGGAGCTGTTTCGGGTGTCAGCCGGTGATCTGCTCGGAAACAACGATGTCCTCAGTGTGGGAGCGGCCCTCACCGACCTAGCATCGGCGACGATCGAGGCAGCACTGGCTGTGGCGAGCGAGGCCTCTGAGAGCGGACCGATGCCGCGGATCGCCGTCATCGCGATGGGCCGCTGGGGCGGCCGGGAGATGTCGTACGCCTCGGACGCCGATGCCATGTTCGTGATGGAAGACAGCGCTGATCAGGACAGCGACCCCACCAAAGTTGCTGCCGCTGTGGTGACGGAGCTGCGGACGCTCCTCACCCGGCCCGCCGCCGACCCCCCCTTGAGCATCGATACCGACCTCCGGCCCGAGGGCAAGGGCGGTGCCCTGATCCGCTCACTCAGCGCGTATCGCAACTACTACAGTCGGTGGTCCTCCACCTGGGAGCTGCAGGCGTTGGTGCGCGCCGATGCCCTCGCGGGTGATGAGGAGCTTGGCAAGGCCTTGATGGCCGAGATCGATGCCCACCGCTGGCCGGAAGGCGGATTGAATACGGCGCAACTAACCGAGATCCGCAAGCTGAAGGCCCGAGTGGAGGCCGAACGACTACCGCGGGGCGCCAACCCCGCCAAACACACCAAGCTGGGGCCTGGCGGGATCGCAGATGTTGAGTGGACGGTTCAGCTTCTCCAGCTGCAGCATGCCTATGAAACGCCCGCTCTCCGCTCCTCGCGGACAATCGTGGCGCTGCGCGCCGCCCGCGATGCCGGCATCATTGACGCGATGGACGCCGGACATCTCGAGGCGGCCTGGATGTTGGCCAGCCGGATCCGCAACCAGATCATGCTGATGCGGGGCCGCGGCTCTGATTCGTTGCCGAGCGACAACCGGGAGCTGGCCAGCCTGGCCGAGCTCCTCGGATACGGGCCGGGGGAGTCCTCTCACCTACTCGCCGACTACCGCCGGGTGACGCGCCGAGCCAGGGCTGTCGTGGAGAGGGTCTTCTGGGGCTCGTCGTAGTGTGAGGAGCACGGGCTGCGCCTCAGCGCGGGCCCGAATCTCCGACGACCACCTGCGCCTGGAGCACCTTGTGCTGTCACAATCGTAGGTTCGATGTCTGAGGCGCGCTTAAGCCTGCCGATACGGGCTTGGGCATGTCGGACTTCGACATCGGGCTTGGCTGGTGCGGTGTATGTGGCCGGAGGCTGCCTGGGCGCACTCGTCTTCGGTCAGCTCACCGACCGCTTCGGCCGCAAGAAGCTGTTTCTGATCACACTTGCTCTACACCTTCGCAACCGTGCTTACCGCCTTCTCACCGGACCCGCTCTGGTACTTCGCATGCCGCTTCTTGACCGGTGCCGGGATCGGTGGAGAGTACGCCGCCATCAACTCCGCGATCGACGAGCTGATCCCCCGGAGCAGGTGCGCGCCGAAGATGGCGAACTGCCGGAGCCGTCGGGCACGATCACCGTACGGCAGCGGCGCTCGATCGGCATTGCGCTGATCGCCCGCTCAGTCTTCACGCTGTACCCGCGGCGTACGCTGCTGTGCTTCGCGCTCTTCATCGGCCAGGCGTTCCTGTACAACGCTTTCTTCCTCACCTACGGCGATACGCTGACCACGTTCCTCGGCGTCAAACAGACCGGCTGGTACATCGCCGCCTTCGCAGCCAGCAACTTCCTGGGTGCGTTGTTACTCAGTCCGCTATTCGACACAGTCAGGCGTGTCCGAATGATCGCGGGTACCTACATCGTCGCCGGCATCTTGCTTGCCATAACCGGCGTGATCTTGGGCTCGCTGACCGCTGTGACGCTGACATTGTGCGGCGCCATCATCTTCTTCTTCGCCTCGGCGGGGCGCGAGCTCGGCCTACCTCACGGTCAGCGAGATCTTCCCGCTCGAGACCCGAGCGCTGTGCATCGCCTTCTTCTATGCGATCGGTACCGCTGCTGGTGGCATTGCGGGGCCGCTGCTTTTCGGCGCCTCGATCGAGAATGCCTCCGGTTCGGGGGACATCACCAAGATCGCCTTCGGCTATTTCATCGGTGCCGCACTCATGATCGCCGGCGGGATCGTCGAGGCAATCTTCGGCGTCAAGGCCGAGCGGCAAACTCTGGAGCATATCGCGACGCCACTGACCGTCGAGGACGCTGGGGAGACCGAAAGCCAGACAGGCAGCAGGGCCTAAGTTGCCAGCGAGCGCTTGGATCCGTCGGCAGTTGCACTTAAGGCAGACTGCGCAGGTGTTCGGACAGTCACAGCGTCGGGAAAGAGGCCCTCATGGCCGTCCGGTACGCCTGTAGCGTGGCAGCCGCCGTATTGTCCCAGCTGAACGTCGCGGCGTGTGCTGCCGCGTTGGTTCCCATTCTGATCATCTCGTCATGATCATCGAGGATCGCGGCGAGAGCATCAGCCCATTCACCCTCGTCGTGCCCCTTTACCAGTAGCCCGCTGTAATGATCACGGACGGCGTGCCGGAGGCCCCCGACGTCCGCTGCGACAACTGGTCGTCCGCATGCTTGCGCCTCGAGCGCCACGAGTCCAAAGGACTCGTTGTAGGAGGGCACAGCGACGACGTCAGAGACGCAGTACCAGCGGAACAGTTCGGAGCGGGGCGAATGTGGGCGGAAGTCCACCATGTCCGCGATGCCCTGATCGATCGCCAGCGTGCCGAGCGTTTGCGACCACTCGGCGTTGGTGCCGCTGGGACCACCGATGATGATCAACTGCAGTCGCTCATGGCGTCCGGCGTCGCGTCGCGCCAGCTCGGCAACGGCCTTGATCAACACATCGGGCGCCTTCAGCGGCTGAATACGGCCGACGAACAAGATCACCTGAATGTCCTGGGGCACACCGAACTGGGCTCGTGACTTGGGCTGGTCGCAGGGGTGGAAGATCCGCAGGTCGACCCCCGGCGGCACGATCATGATCTGGCCGGCCTTGGCGCAGTACTGATCTTGGAGTTCGGCCGCCTCGTCGGTAGTGCTAGCGGTGAGCACGTCGGCCGCTCGAACGATGGCGGACTCGCCGTGCTCGCGTACGTGGGGCTCGACGAGCTGGTCCTCACCGAGACTGGAGTTCTTCACCCGGGCCATGGTGTGCATGGTGTGCACCAGCGGGATGCCGTGCCGAGCTTTGAGCTGCACCCCGACCAGCCCGGAGAGCCAGTAGTGGGTGTGAATCAGGTCATGGTCGTCAAGGCGGGCCTCAAGCGCAGCGCAGAACTCCTCCGTCAGCGAGGGCAGCGCCTCCTTCGCGACATACGCTTCAGGCCCCGCCTTGAGGTGGATCACTCTGGTGTGCTCGTGGATCTCGACAATGTCGGGCAGGTCAGGTGCGTCACGTCGGGTAAAGACATCCACCTTCAGGCCACGCTCGCCGAGCCGCCGCATCAGCTCGGCGACATAGACGTTTAGACCGCCGGCGTCTCCCACGCCCGGCGTAGCGAGTGGCGACGTGTGCATGCTGATCATTGCCACTCGATGCGGATATTCAACGTTTATGCCCACCTTGACCTCCGCTGAGAGGCTACAGGTGAGCCGGAGGACTTCGGCCGAGAAAAGGTGATCTGGTTAGCCGCTGACGAGCACAAGGGCTGCCACAGCGAAGGCAAGCCCGGCGACCTGAATGCCGCGCAGCCGTTCCTGGTCAATGATGAGAGCCAAGATCACTGTTGTCACTGGGTAGAGTGCGGCGAGCGGAGCGACAACGCTGAGGTCGCCATGGCGAGTGGCGACCAGATAGAGGGCATTCGCTGTCATGTCGCACGGGCCGGCCACCATCGTCCAGACCAAACCAGCTTGGTGGGGCCAGGGTGCAGGTCGAGTCATCATCAGTAGCAGGCCACCGATGATCAAAGCGCTGAGCTGAGAACCGGCGATCGGCCACAGCCCTGGCGATCCGCCGGCTGCGTCACCCGCTACCGCGATCAAGATGAAAAACAGAGCGAAACCGATGCCAGCGCCGACCGCCACCGCAACCAGTCTCCAGGTGACCGCGCGGCGATTCCCTGATGGATGCGGCGAGATGCTCACGAGGGCGATCGCCAGCAGCGCGCAGGCCACGCCAACAAGCTGCAGACCCGAAGGACGCTCGCCCGCGAGAAGGCCAACGCTGACGGGAATGGCAGCCGAGGTGACGCCGGTGACCGGTGCCACGACTGTCATGGCGCCGGCCGAAAGGGCGCGGTAGAACAGCACCAGGCCGATGACACCGGCAACCCCGGCCAGGCCGCCCCACGCGAGGCCAATCGATGAGATTGGCACATATGTCGCAAGCAGGTAGATCGCGAGCAGCGGCAAGCTCGCCAGCTTCGATAGCCACACGACCGGCAGCGCAGCTGCGCGCTGGGTCGCCTTGCCACCCGCGAAGTCGCCGACGCCCCAGACGAGTCCCGAGGCGAGTGCGATCACGACGTACAGCACCCAGGCACCTTAATGCCGCTGGCAGCTGGTCTCGCTAGCAGGTAACGGCACGATGGTGCTTTGATCGTCGTGGGTCGCAGGGTCTTCAGGCGGTCCACCATGTACGGGCCCAAACGGCGACTGACCTCGGGCACGAAGCCCAAGGTCAGCCGTCGTTAAGTTTCGCTCTGCTGAAATCAGAGACCTGTATCAGACGTCGTAGTAGAGCTCAAACTCCCCAGGTGTCGTTGGCGGTGGTTGGAGGGGGGCTGAAATTGCAGATTCTGAGCGTGAAACGGAGTTGGCGGACGTTGGTCGTGAACGACCTCTAGCGAACCTCCTGCGGAATCCCTGCGGAATCGCGCCCACCACCCGCCCGCTGGGCTCCCCCTCGCCGCCACCGCTGGACCTCCTGGAGGGCCTACGAGTCACCGGTTGTCCGGCAGCTGATCCGCTTCCAGGTGTGACAAAGGTCCCGCGGAAAGGTGTCCCGCTGGCCGGTGGCGAACCGGATGGACGTGTTCGAGATGGTGCATCGTGACCGTGGGCGCGGAGTGGTGCTGGCTCACGGCTGTTTGGGTGTCGCCAGAGCGTCGGCCGGGTCGTGGGTGGCGGCCCAGCTGGCGAGGAGTTTCAGGCCGTCATCGTCGGTGGAGCCTGTTCGGGCGCTGAAGGCGGTTAGGGCCAGGCCAGGGTCGGCGAGTAATTCCATGACCTCGTAGGACAGGTGCAGGTCACCGACGACCGGGTGGTGGATGTGTTTGAGCCCGGTGCGGTGCAGGCGGACGTCGTGGGCGGCCCAGCGGACGCGGAAGTCATCGCTGCGGGTGCACAGCTCCCCGACCAGGTCGGTCAGTGCCTTGTCGTAGGGGTCGCGGCCGGCTTCGGCGCGCAGGATGGCGACGGTCTCATCGGCGGTTGCTTCCCAGTCAAGCCAGAAGTCGCGGGCGCGGGAATCAAGGAAGTTGAACCGGGCATGGTTCGCCGGTCGGCTGGCGGACACCGAGGGATCGGCGAACATCGGCGCGAACAGCGCCCGGGCGAGGCGGTTGGCGGCGACGACGTCGAGACGCCCGTTGTTGACCAGCGCCGGAACTTCGGTCATCCCGTCGAGGATGCGCGCCACGGTGGGCCGGACCTGCCGGGCGGGCGGCGTGCGGCGGCGGGTGATGCGGGCGGCGCGGCCGGCGGTACGGGCGAGTTCGGCCAGGTGTGCCCGCTCGGCCTCGTCCAACTGCAATGCTCGAGCCAGGGCGTCCAGCACGCTATCGGAGACACCGGCCAGGTTGCCCCGTTCGAGTTGGGCGTAGTACTCGACGCTGACGCCGGCCAGGTCGGCGACCTCGCTGCGGCGCAGTCCCGGCACCCGCCGGTTGCGGTTGTAGCTGTGCAGACCGGCCTGCTCAGGGGTGATCTTGGCGCGACGGGAGCTGAGGAATGCCTTGACCTCGTCACGGTTGTCCACCCGTCCAGGCTAGGCCGGAATTCCAGGACGAGGGGTGGGCTGCCAATACACCTGCCAGCAGCAACTTCTCCGCGCCCTCGGCAGCCGGTTATCTGGTATTGCCGCTGCAGACCGGAAGCGTGCAAGACCCAGGTGACCGGCCACCGACGCGGGGTTTCGACTCGTGATAATCCCAAAGGAGTACCTGATGAAGCATGTATCGCTGGGCGGGCTTGATGTCTCCCGCATCGGTCTGGGAGCCATGACCATGGCTGGCGTCTACACCACCGGCGGGGGGCTCGATGACGCCGAGTCGATCCGCACCATTCACCGGGCGCTGGACCTCGGGGTCACCCACATCGACACCGCCGAGATCTACGGCCCCTTCCACAGCGAGGAAATTGTCGGCAAGGCCATCAAGGGCCGGCGCGACGACGTCGTCGTGGCGACGAAGTTCGGTCTCGTCTCCCACTCCGGCGGCGGCCCCGGCGTCATCGACAGCAGCGCCGACAATGTGAAGGCCGCGGTCGAAGGCTCGCTCAAGCGGCTCGGCACCGACCACATCGACCTCTACTACCAGCACCGCGTCGACCCGAACACGCCCATCGAAGAGACGGTCGGCGCGCTGGCCGAGCTGGTCGCCGAAGGCAAGGTACGCCACATCGGACTGTCCGAGGCCGGCGCCGAGACGATCCGCCGGGCGCACGCCGTGCATCCGGTGGCCGCGCTGCAGACCGAATACTCTCTCTGGACTCGCGACGTCGAGGTGGAAATCCTGCCGCTGCTGCGCGGGCTCGGGATCGGGTTCGTTCCCTACTCTCCGCTCGGCCACGGCCTGCTGACTGGGCGGATCCGCACCGTGGACGACTTCGCCGATGACGACTGGCGCAAGACCAACCCGCGGTTCACCGGCGAGAACTTCCAGCGCAACCTGCGCATCGTCGACGAAGTGCAAGCGATCGGCGCCGAGATCGGAGCCACGCCGGCCCAGGCCGCACTGGCGTGGCTGCTGACCCGCGGCGACGACATCGCTCCCATCCCCGGAACCCGGCGGGTTTCCCGCGTCGAGGAAAACACCGCTGCCGACGGCATCGAACTCAGCGCCGCCCAGCTCGACCGCTTGAACAATCTCACGCCGGCCTCGGGCGAGCGCCACGACGATGCGAACATGGCCAGCATCGACCGCTGACCGGCGGCTGTTATGCACGGCGGTCATGGAGCAGGTCGACGCGTCGCTCGCTCGTCCCGAAACCGACTACGTCCCTCGGCTCGCCGCTATGATCTGCGCGCCGTCGGGCAAGCTGCGGCATGGTCGCTCCCGAACCCACCCCCACAGCAGTCCGGCCAGGGAGATGACGGTCGCGGCGGCAACCGGTAGCCAACGGCTGGATGGCCGGCGATCAGCGCCGCCATCCCGTGCTGCCGGTGCATGCAGGCACGCTTCGCGAGCCCAGATGCAACCGCACACTTCGCGGTCGAGTTAGCTATCACCAGACAGTCACCGTGTGCGCGTCGAGCTCCTGCTCGCTGCCGTCGGCCGCGGAGAGGGTGTACGCCTCGACGGTGTACTCGCGCGGCGGCATGGGCGGCAAGGTCAGCCCTCCTTGCCCCTGACCGGCGCGCCGGCGCGCACTGCCGCTTCGCTCGCGGCGACCTTCAATGACTCACCTCTGATTGCTGCGCCTGACAGACCGAATGTCACGATCGCGATCCATCTCCTTGGGCCTAGCTATCACTCGCCTCCGAATAAGAACCGTGTCCGGGGTTCAGACCGCCGGCATCTCCCGTCCTATGTACCCCGACCGATTCCCAGAATCCGATGTGGAACACACCTCATGCACGCCGGAAGTAGCTCGAGTCGTCCTGACCGCCCCGGCGGCTTGTACCCCTTCGGGTGGGTGTGACGATGAGCCTGCACAAGCTCACAGCCGGGGCTGGGTATGACTATTTGACCCGGCAGGTGGCGGCCTTGGACGCAACCGAGAAAGGTCACACCGGCCTGGCGTCTTATTACGCCGAACGCGGTGAATCGCCTGGGGTGTGGATCGGGTCCGGGCTGGACGGGATCGACGGCCTGGCAGCCGGCGACCCGGTGTCCGCGGAGCAGATGCGGGCGTTGTTCGGCTGCGGTTTGCACCCGCTAGCGGAGCTGCGGCAGCAGCAGCTGGAGGGTCCCGACCTCACCCTGCGGGACTTTCAGAGTGTGGCGCGGCTGGGGGTGCCGTTCAAGATCGTCGACAACGATTTGATCCCGTTCCGGGTCGAGGTGGCCAAGCGCATTTCGGGGCTCAACGCCGCCATCGGATGGCCGGCCGACGCCTCGATCGCGGCGGCTGACCGGGCGCGGGTGCGGACTCAGGTGGCCCGTGAATTCTTCGTCGCTGAGCATGGTCGGGAGCCGTTGGATGCTCGGGAGCTGGCCGGGCAGATCGCCAAGGACTCGCGGCCGCGAACACAGACGGTGGCGGGCTATGACCTGACCTTCTCGCCGGTGAAGTCGGTGTCCGCCTTGTGGGCAGTCGCCGACCCGCCGGTGGCCGCTGTGATCGAACGGGCCCATCAGGCCGCGGTCAAGGACGCCTTGGCGTTCATCGAGAGGCATGCTTTGTTCACCCGAACCGGGCCGCAAGGCATCCGGCAGGTCAACGTCCAAGGCTTGGTTGCGACCGCCTTCACGCACCGGGACAGTCGGGCCGGCGACCCGGATTTGCACACTCACGTCGCGGTGGCGAACAAGGTGCAGACTCTTGATAGGCGGTGGCTGTCGATCGATGGGCGTGTGTTGTTCAAGGCCAACGTGGCCGCGTCGGAGACCTACAACACCGCGCTCGAGCAGCACCTCCGCGACAGCTTGGGCGTGCGGTTCGCTGAACGGCTCGGCACAGACGCGACGAAGCGGCCGATCCGGGAGATCGTCGGGGTTGACCCTCGCCTGAACCAGCGCTGGTCGACCCGCCGTGTCCACATCGACACCCGCCGCCGCGAGCTAGCCGTCCAATTCCAAAACGATCATGGCCGATCGCCGACCCCAGTTGAAGCATTGCACCTATCGCAACAGGCGACGTTGGAAACCCGCGACGCCAAACACGAACCCCGATCCCTCACTGAGCAACGTGCCACCTGGCTCAGCGAAGCTGCAGCCGTGCTAGGCAGCCCGGAGGCCGTCGCCTCAATGGTGCGAGCGGTGCTAACGCCGCGCGCCGAGACCGCTCGGATCACCGACTCACGCTGGATCGCAGACACGGCTGATCACATTCTGACCGCTATGGAGGGGAGCCGCTCGACCTGGGAGGTGTGGCATGTCCGGGCCGAAGCGCAACGACAGGTCCGCACCGTCGACGTGGGCGGGGAGAACGCCCCGGCGCTCGTCGATCTGTTGGTCGATGAGGTGCTCGATCGCCGGTGTATTGCCCTGGCCGCGCCGGGTGACAACATCGAGGAGCCGGATGCGTTGCGGCGGGTCGACGGGTCGTCGGTCTACACCGTGGCCGGGGGCGGATCTCTACACGTCGCAACGGATCCTCGACGCCGAACAGCGGCTCGTCGCCACCGCGGGACGCCGCGACCGGACAGCCGTCGAGGAGTCGGCGGTGGACCTGGCTTTGCTGGAGATGGCGGCGAACGGCACTGCACTCGATGCTGGGCAGGCCGCATTGGTCCGCCAGATGTGCAGCCCCGGGCACGGCTTCAGCTGGCGATCGCCCCGGCCGGTGCTGGGAAAACGACCGCCATGCGCGCCCTCACCCTGGCCTGGACCCAAGACGGCGGCCAGGTGCTCGGCCTGGCCCCGTCGGCTGCCGCGGCCGCCGTCCTCGCCGGGGAAACCGGAATCCGTACCGACACACTCGCCAAACTCACCTGGTCACTTGATCATGGCGAGCTGCAAGAATGGGCGGCCGCGGTCGGACCGGCGACATTGGTCATCATCGACGAAGCGGGCATGGCCGACACGCTCACCCTCGACATCGCAGTCCAGTTCGCCGTCAGTCGCGGTGCGAGTGTCCGACTGGTCGGTGATGATCAACAACTCGCCGCCATCGGCGCCGGCGGCGTGCTCCGTGACATTCAGCAGAGCCACGGCGCCCTCCGCTTGACAGAGCTGCATCGCTTCACCGATCCGGCCGAAGCGGCGGCATCGCTCACCCTCCGAGAAGGCAACCCTCAAGCACTCGACTTCTACCTTGATCACGGCCGTGTCCATGTCGGCGACATCGCGACCACGACCGAGGATGCGTTCAGCGCTTGGGTTTCCGATCGGGCGGCCGGCCTCGACGCGATCATGATCGCCCCCACCCGGCAGCTGGTCGCCCAACTCAACCGCCGGGCCAGGGCCCATCGTCTCGATCACTGCGCTGCCACGCCCGAGGTGCCGTTGGCCGATGGCAATCAGGCGAGTGTCGGAGATGTGATTATCACCCGCCGCAACGACCGCCGGCTCCGCCTCACCGCCACCGACTGGGTGAAAAACGGGGACCGCTGGATGATTACCCACATCGGCAAACACGGTGACCTGACCGTGCGACACACCCGCAGCCACCTGACCGTCCGGCTGCCTATCGACTATGTGCGCGAGTCGACCGGTCTCGGCTATGCCACCACGATCCATGCGGCCCAGGGCGTCTCCGCCGACACGATGCACGGCCTGTTGACCGGGCAGGAGTCCCGGCAGCAGCTCTATACCATGCTCACCCGCGGCCGGCACGTCAACCACCTCTACCTTCAAGTCGTCGGCGACGGCGACCCCCACACTGTTATCCGACCAGAGGCCATCTCACCGCGCACGCCGACCGAGACGCTGCAGCAGATCATCGCCCGCGATGAAGCGCCGGTCTCCGCCAGCACCTTGCTGCGCGAGTTCAACAACCCCGCGGCCCGGCTCCATTACGCGGTCCAGCGCTACACCGGCGGCCTCCACGTCGCAGCCGAGCAGCTCCTCGGACCCCAAACCGTCGCAGAGCTCGACCAAGCCGACCACTACATTCCCGGACTCACCACCGAACCGGCTTGGCCAACCCTGCGAGCCCACCTGGTCGCCCTGGCGGCCGAAACTGGACAGCACCCACTCCGCCACATGCTGGCAGTCGCCAGTGGACTAGACCTGAGCTCTGCCGGCGACATGGCCGCCGTCCTCTACTGGCGCCTCCCAGAGCTCACACCTACCAACCCAGGGCCGCTGCCCTGGCTCCCCGGTATTCCACCCGCGCTCCATGCCTATGCCGTTTGCGGCGACTATCTGGCAAAGCGATCCCAACTAGTCGCCGACCTCGCCGACCAGGTCCAAGACCACGCCCGCCAAGGCGACGGCACGCCGGTCTGGGCTGCACCAGGAAACCACCCGAGCACAGCCCTCATCGGCGAAATCGCCGTGTGGCGCGCCGGCAACGGCATCAATCCCCAAGACCCGCGACCAACCGGAGGAGGAGGCCAACTCGAAACGCTCCCGACCCTCTGGAAACAACACCTCGACCGGCATAACGCGCGCGCCACCCACCCGCCAGCCGATGTGAGGGCCGACGAGCGACAGGCATCACGCACCGCACTTAGTCCAAGCGACGACACGCAACGCTCGTACCAAAAGCCCGAACGGCGACCGAGCGGGCCTTCCGCGCCCAGCCGATAGCACACCTCAGTCGTCAGACCGCTGCGCCCTGAGCATGAGGTTGCTCTCCACGCGGCGATGGAAGGGCAAGATGGCAGGGCAGCACACTGCCGAAATCTGGCTCTCTCAGATCAAGGGCCGGGCTTCGCCGGCCAAGCGGCGCGTGTCCTCGCTGCGCTGCGGGCCGCGCCGCGACCTGTCTGCATCTGTGCTCCAGGGACCGTCATGCAGTCCCGCGGGCCGTAGAGTTTGGTGATTACGGGGATGGCAGGACGCAACAACGCGATCTCTACTCAGGAATCGCCGGAACCGTCAGGAACCAGGTAACGAACAAGCAGAATTCTCCTGGACCGTCTCCAACATAGATGTCGGTGAACATTGTGTTGTCATTTTTATGTCAGCGGACGGCGCCGAATTTCACCGTGCTAACGGATTCGACCAGCGAGTTCACTTCGCTTATGTTGTTCGACCACCGCTTGGTCACTAG
>DATLPF010000091.1:0-149681 GCA_035535875.1 Propionibacteriaceae bacterium | reverse complement strand
CCCCACGATGATCTCGATCGGCTCGTACTCAGCCACGACCGCGACCAACTCGGCGATCTCGGACGCGCCTGCCCGAACCGTCGTGAGCGGATACGCCAGCGTCCCCTCCGGATCACACGCCGCCACCCCAATGCGCGCGTCCCCCCAGTCGATTGCCAGCCGTACGCCGCGGCGGAAGCTCACGCTCGCGGGCCGGCGCAGACGCGGTCGTGAACGCTGCCGTAAGCCCATGGGCTCAGGCGGCTCGGGAGAGCCGCGCGTTCGCCGGCGACCCTACGCCGCAAGCCAGCCATCGAAGCACACCGCTCATGACGGCCGCGCGACCCCGGTCGGAGGCGAGGGGCTCGGCGGCGGGACGGCGAAAACCTAAGATGCATGAAACCCGGGCAGCAAAGTCCGCTCGCCAACCAAACCCAACCACCACGTTTCGCCGGCCCGCCGCCGAGCCCCTCGCCGAAGCACCCAACAGAACGCGCGACCGTCATGACTGCAGCGTGTGCCCGATGGCGTACTCCACGGCTTTCAGCGCCTCGGCCGCGCGGCTTCCGTCGGTGCCGCCGCCCTGGGCGATGTCGGGCTTGCCCCCACCGCGACCTCCGAGGGTTTCGCTGGCGGCACGGACCAGCTCGCCCGCATCGAGGCCGCGGTCACGGGCGCCTTGGGTCGTGACGATGACCACGCTCGGCTTGTCGCCTGCTCCGCCAACCACCGCAACGACGGACGCAGTGTCTTGGACGCGGTTGCGAATCTCGAACGCGAGGGTCCGCAGATCATTGCCGGACACGCCGTCAGCGAGGTGGGCGATGTAGCCGACGCCCCACATGTCGTGGCTCTTGGCAACGATGCTGCCGACATCGGACAGCACCGTTTGGCTCCGCAGATCCGCGACCCGCTTCTCGGCCTCTTTGAGCTGCGCAACGAGCTTGTTGACCCGGTCGGGGAGTTGCTCGGGCTGCACCTTGAGTGCTTCGCTGAGCTCCAGCACCAGCGACCGTTCCTTCGCGAGGTAGCGGAACGCCTCGATGCCGACAAACGCCTCAACGCGCCGAACTCCCGATCCGACACTGGACTCGCCGGTGATCGTCACCAATCCGATCTGGGCGGTGTGTTGGACATGGGTGCCGCCGCACAGCTCCCGGGACCAGGGACCACCCATCTCGACGACCCGGACCTGTTCGTCGTAAGTCTCGCCGAAGAGCGCCAGCGCACCAATCTCGCGAGCCTTGGCCAGCGGCATGATGTTCGCGGAGACGTTCAGGTCTTTGCGGATCGCCTGGTTGGCCGCCTCCTCCACGTCTGATCGCACCTGCTTGCTGAGGCCGCTCTGCCACGCGAAGTCCAGGCGGAGGTATCCCGGCTTGTTGTACGAGCCGCTTTGCAGCGCAGTCGGGCCCAGCACCTGCCGCAGCGCCGCATGCATCACGTGAGTGCCCGAGTGCGCCTGGCAGGCTCCAAGCCGCCACTCACCATCAACCGCAGCCAGCACCTGAGCGCCGCTGAGCAGTTCGCCCTGCTTGACCCGAACGCGATGCACGATCAGGCCTTTCACCGGACGCTGGACATCGACCACCTCGAGTTCGACACCATCGCCGATGATCCGGCCAGCGTCGGAATCCTGGCCGCCGGACTCTGCATAGAACGGCGTCTGTTCCAGCACAACCTCGACGAGGTCGCCCTCCTCGGCAGCCTCGGCGAGCTCGCCGTCCACGACGATGCCCCGAACCTTCGACTCGCTGCTGAGCTCGGTGTAGCCGGTGAATGGCGTGGCTCCGAGAGCTCGCAGCTCGCGGTAGATCTCTACCGCCTGAGCGCCTGCCTTCTTGGACTTGGCGTCGGCCTTGGCACGATCCTTCTGCTCCTGCATCAACCGTCGGAAGCCCGGCTCGTCCACGCTCAGCCCTTGCTCGGCGGCCATCTCCAGGGTGAGTTCGATCGGGAAACCGTACGTGTCGTGCAGTTGGAAGGCCCGCCCGCTGCTGAGCACTGTTTCGTCGTCCCGCTTGGCGTCGGCAACGGCTAGGTCGAAGATCTGGGTGCCGGTGGCCAGAGTCCGGCGGAAAGCGTCCTCTTCGGCGTACGCGATCTGGGAGATGCGTGGCCAATCGGAGGCGACTTCCGGATAAGACTCAGCCATCAGATCGCGGCTGATCGGCAGCAGCTCCGGCAGCACTGGCTCGGTCACTCCGAGCAAGCGCATAGCGCGTACCACCCGACGAAGCAGCCGGCGCAGCACATACCCCCGCGCCTCGTTGCCTGGTGTGACGCCGTCAGTGATCAACATCAGCCCCGATCGGACATGGTCGCCGACCACCCGGAGCCGTACGTCGTCATCGTGCTGGTCGCCGTAGTGCCTGCCTGCGAGCTGTGCGGCGTGGTCGATTACCGGGTAGACCTGATCAATCTCATAAAGGTTGTCCACGCCCTGCAACAGGTAGGCGACGCGCTCCAGGCCCATGCCGGTGTCGATGTTCTTCCGCGGCAGGTCGCGAGCGATGTCGAAGTCGTCCTTTCTCCGAACGCTAGACAGCTCTTCCTGCATGAAGACCAGGTTCCAAATCTCCAGGAAACGATCCTCGTCCACCACCGGCCCGCCATCCGGGCCATACTCGGAGCCGCGGTCGACGTAGATCTCGCTGCACGGACCACCGGGTCCCGGGACGCCCATGTGCCAGTAGTTGTCGAGCACCCCGCGCCGCTGAATCCGCTCAGCTGGCAAGCCGGCGATGCTCGCCCACAGCGCCGCGGCCTCGTCGTCGGTATGCAAGACGGTGACCCAGATCTTGCCGGGGTCAAACCCGTATCCGCCGCCGGCTTGTGAGCCGGTCACAAGCTCCCACGCGTAGCGAATGGCTTCAGCCTTGAAGTAGTCGCCGAAGGAGAAGTTTCCGTTCATCTGAAAGAACGTGGCATGGCGGGTCGTCTTGCCGACCTCGTCAATATCGAGGGTGCGGACGCACTTTTGCACGCTCGCCGCACGGTTGAAGGGCGGCGTCTCGGCCCCAGTGAAGTATTTCTTGAAGGGCACCATGCCGGCGTTGACGAACAACAGGGTTGGATCGTTGTACAGCAGCGGTGCTGACGGCACGACTTCGTGATCACGCGATGCGAAGAAATCCAGGAAGCGGCGCCGAATCTCGGCGGTTTTCATGACGTGTTCCTCGGGTGATGAATTGAGAACAGGCTAGCGTCAAGCTTGATCATCGGGCAGGCCGAGCGTTTCGCGGAGCTCTGTTTCACGCTCGGCCATTCCGGCTCGTACCCGATCGACGAACCCGCGGGCCGACTCGCTGATGCCGCTCGCGGACTCGGCAACACGATGACCGATCGCATCCGGGCGCGCCTTCTTCAGATATGACCTGATTTTCATGATCACAAAGACGGCGACGCCCGCGCCAATAGCGAACCAGAACAAGCGTCGGACCATCACGCACTCCGCTTCGCCTTACGGCGGCTCGAGCCGTTGCCACGAATCGCCTTTCGGATGCCATAACTGAACGCCGCCGTCTTGACCAACGGTCCGCCGAGCGTCGCAGAGAACAAAGTGGTCATCTGTGCGGCGTTCTCGCTGACGACGGTCGCGTTGCGACTGACCTTGGCGGCGTCCTCGGTCACCACGCTCAGCTTGACGAGCTCGTCATTGGTCGCGCGGACCGTGCCTTGCAGCTCGGTGAGGATCGGGACCGACTCATGGCCGATGTCACGCACGGCAAGCCGAACCTCCTCGAGCACACGCCCGAGCTTGAGTAACGGCACGGCCGTCAGCGCCACCAAGGCAACGAATGCAATGGCGGCGATCAGGCCTGCGATCTCCCCTACGGACATCGAATTTCCTTCTAGTTGTGGACAGTGCGGACGCGCGCCGCTCGGCGTGACTATGCGACCTTACCCTGCGGCTCGGTTCGGCGCCGCTGGGAATCAGACGTCAAAACAGACGGACCAGTCGAGGCCGATCCGGGCCGAGGCAATTCATCCGGGATGATCTCCGTGACCGGCGTCTTCAATCCATGATCGACCGAGGAGTTCCTCAATGCGTGCCAGCCTCGCTGCCATGGCTGCCTCAGCGCCGTGCTCGGTCGGGACGTAGTAGTGGGCATCGGCCAGCTCGTCCGGCAGGTACTGCTGAGCCGCGATACCGTGCGGCTCGTCGTGGGCATAGGCGTAGTCCTGCCCGTGTCCGAGCCGCTTGGCGCCTGTGTAGTGAGCATCCCGCAGATGGCGCGGCACCAGTCCGATTCGGCCGGCGTTGACGTCGGCGAGGGCAGCGTCAACCGCCGTGATCACCGCATTTGACTTCGGCGCCAGGGCAAGCGCAATGACCGCTTGGGCCAGGTTGATCCGCCCCTCGGGCATCCCGATGAACTCGACGGCATGCGCGGCCGCGACTGCTGTTTGCAGCGCCGTTGGGTCGGCCAGACCGATGTCCTCCGAGGCCAAGATCACCAGCCGCCGGGCAATGAAGCGCGGATCCTCCCCTGCTGCGATCATCCGGGCAAGGTAGTGCAGCGCAGCCTGCACATCCGAGCCTCGGATCGACTTGATGAATGCGCTGATCACGTCGTAGTGCTGGTCGCCGGCACGGTCATAGCGGACCGCTGCCTTGTCCACGGCACGCTCGACCATGTCAGTCGTGATCATGGTCTGGTCAACAGCGGATGCGCCCGCAGCCGACTCCTCCAGGAACGTCAGCGCGCGCCGTGCATCGGATCCAGCAAGACGCACGATCATGGCGCGGGCGTCAGGCTCAAGCTCGTAGGCCCCAGCCAATCCACGGTCCTCAGTCAGTGCCCGATCCAGCAGATTCGAGATGTCGTCATCGGTCAGCGGCTTCAGGGTCAGCAGTAACGATCGTGACAGCAGCGGTGAGATGACCGAAAAGCTGGGGTTCTCAGTGGTCGCGGCGATCAGAGTGACCAGCCGATTCTCCACTGCTGGGAGCAATACGTCCTGCTGAGTCTTGGAAAAGCGATGCACCTCGTCGATGAACAGCACGGTTTCCCGGGCCGTACGCAGATCTCGGCGGGCCTGGTCGAGCACCGCCCGGACCTCCTTGACGCCGGCGGTGACCGCGGAGAGCTCAACGAATCTCGAGTCGCTCTGACGCGAGACGACCGCTGCGATGGTGGTCTTGCCGACGCCCGGTGGTCCCCAGAGGATGACCGACATGGGCTCGCCCGCGGCAAGCCGGCGGAGTGGGGATCCGGGCGCCATCAAGTGATCTTGACCGACGATTTCTTCCAACGTGCGCGGTCGCATCCGTACGGCGAGTGGCAGGCCAGCACGGTCGGTGTCGGCCAAGCTGCCACTGGGTATGGCCGTCTGACCGCCGACGGTGCCGCCGAAGAGATCCTCGCTCATCGCCAGCGATCCTACGGACACCGCCCCAACGTCAAGGAGGATGATGCGCACCATGGGTGAGAACGACGTGAGGACTCTGTACGACAGGCTGATCGCGGCGTGGAACGATCACGATGGAGTCGCGATGGCTGAGCCATTCGCCGCAGACGGAGTTGTCATTGGATTCGACGGCAGCGTGAGCTCCGGCAAGGAGACGATCGGTACCGAAATGTCGAACATCTTTGCCGATCACGAAACCGGTCGTTATGCCGTCAAGGTGCACTCCGTTCGGCCGCTAGGGGCTCAGGCCATGATCTTGAGAGCCATTGTTGGACTGGTCCCGCCTGGCCGGACTGCGATCAACCCGGAGACGAACTCTCACCAGACAGTCGTCGCTGACAAGCAGGGCGGCGAGTGGAGGATTGTGCTGTTCCAAAACACTCCTGCTCAATTCCACGGCCGCCCCGGCCTGGTGGAGGAAATGACTCGGGAGCTGCAGGCCGTCGCCGACGCTAGCCCGTGACCGGGTGGTTTGATCGGAAGAGATCGTCGGGGTCGTAGCGCTGCTTGACCTCGCAGAGGCGGTCCACGGTCTCCGGCAGGAACGCCTTGGTCATCTCGAAGCGCTCCTCGGCAAAGTTGAGATAGATGCCGGCGTCGTAGGGCTGTAGTGCGGCCTTGAAAGCGCCCAGCCAGGCACGGGTTGGGGCCATCATCTCCGGCATTGGGACGAAGTTGACCCCGAAGGCGAGGAAAGAGCCCGGGAATGTGGCGAGCGCGCCAGCACCCTCCGGCGTCCGCGAGAGGGCACCGCCGCAATGCCGCAGCTCGACCGAGATCAACTGGGAGCCGGAACCAGGCCCAATCGCCTTCAGCAGGGAATCGATCGCCGCAGGCGACAGGTCGCCGATCACAAGGGAATCACCCAAGTACGGCAGAGGGTCCGGCGGATCCATGTGCAGCTCAGCGATCCCCTGCGGTGGCTGGACCGCCATCGTGTCCATGCCGACAGTCCCGGCCTCGCGGAGCGGAGCCACCAACCCCTCCCCATCGGCCGCGTCGCCGCAATAGATCGCCTCGATCGCTGTGTACGAGTTGCCGCGGAAAGGCTCGGGTATCTCAGGAACGGGTGGAAAGTTCAAGATTCGCCAGACGGAGGTCATTTCCTCGGGCACGTCGGCGATCCACTCCTGCCAGCTGCGGAGAACATCGCTCGACTGGTCGGCAGGGAAGAAGAGGGCGCCAGCATAAATCTGCGACAAGGGCAGCAGCTCAAACTCAAGCGCCGTGACCACGCCGAAGCTCCCACCGCCGCCGCGCAATGCCCAGAACAAATCGGGCTCGTTGTCGGCGTCGACACGGACCTGCTCGCCGTCGGCCGTGACAAGCTCGATCGCGGTTACCCGGTTACAGGCAAGGCCGTGCTTGCGAGCGTAGAAGCTCAGGCCGCCGCCAAGCGTGTAGCCGGCGATGCCGACGCCTGGGGCCGAGCCGTGCAAGGCGGCGAGGCCCAGCTCGGATGCCCTAGGCACCACGTCGCCCCAGAGGGCGCCGGCGCCGACTCGGGCACTGCCCGCAGCGCTGTCGATCTGAACAACGCCGTCAAGGCCAGCCGTGCGTAGCAGCACGGTATCGGCAAGAGAGCCGAGGGGTGCTGCTAGGTGTCCGGTGCACTGGGCGGCGACTCGCTTACCGTCGGCGGCCGCGGAACGGACCACATCGCTTACGTCGTCTGCGCTACGCGGGATCGCGATGCCGGCCGGTTCCTGGTCGATCAAAATATTAAAGGCCCCACGTTCCAGGTCCCAGTTGGCGTCCTGCTTTGTCACGAAGTCCGCGGCCATGCCTACTCTCCTTTGAACAGCGGTTAGGGCCCTGGCCTGAATTTACTCGACACCGTTGAAATTACCGCTCAGAAAAGTGCTCCAAGAGTCCAGACGGACCTCAGACATCTGGCTGGACGTCGATTCCAGCCTCATTGCGCTGCGCGGCGGTGATGGGTGCGGGAGCGTCGGTCAATGGATCCACGCCACCACCGGTCTTCGGGAACGCGATCACGTCGCGGATCGAGTCGGTTCCGGACAGCAGAGCGCAGATCCGGTCCCACCCGAAGGCGATTCCCCCATGCGGCGGCGGGCCGTAGTTAAAGGCGTCGAGCAAGAAGCCGAACTTCTCCTGCGCCTCCTCCTTCGACAAGCCCATCACGGCGAATACCCGCTCTTGGATATCTCGGCGATGAATACGGATGGAGCCGCCGCCGATCTCGTTGCCATTGCAGACGATGTCGTACGCGTAGGCGAGCGCCGAGCCGGGATCGGTGTCGAAGGTTTCCAGATCCTGCGGCGCCGTGAATGCATGGTGTACGGCAGTCCACGCGCCTGCTCCGACCGTGACGTCGCCCGCTGCCATCGCGACACTGGCCGGCTCAAATAAAGGTGCGTCGACCACCCAGCAGAACGCCCAGGCGTTCTCGTCGATGAGCCCCACCCGCCGCCCGATCTCCAGCCGGGTGGCTCCGAGCAGCGCCTGTGCCGGTGCTCGCAGACCGGCCGCAAAGAAAATGCAGTCCCCTGGCGCCGCCCCCGCCTTCGCGGCCAGGCCAGAACGCTCAGACTCCGAGAGGTTCTTGGCCACCGGCCCGCCAAGCTCCCCATCCTCGCCGACCAACACGTACGCGAGGCCACGGTGCCCGCGCTGTCGGGCAAACTCTTGCCACGCGTCCAACTGCTTACGCGGCTGGCTCGCTCCAGCCGGCATCACTACTGCACCGACGTACTCGGCCTGGAACACCCGGAAGGGTGTCTCAGCGAAGTAGTCCGTCAACTCGACGAGTTCCTGTCCGAACCGCAGGTCCGGCTTATCGGTGCCGAAACGGTTCATCGCATCGGCGTAGGTCAGGCGTAGCAAGGGGGTGGCGACCTCTACACCGATCAGCCGCCAGATGGCGGTGATCAACGCCTCGGTGAGCTCAATCACGTCGTCCTGGCCGACGAAGCTCATCTCGACATCGAGCTGGGTGAATTCGGGTTGCCGATCTGCTCGGAAGTCCTCGTCGCGGTAGCACCGGGCGATCTGGAAGTAGCGCTCCATGCCGGCCACCATGAGCAGCTGCTTGAAGAGTTGCGGGCTCTGCGGCAGCGCGTACCAGCAGCCCGGCTTGAGCCGCGCCGGAACCAAAAAGTCGCGCGCGCCTTCGGGGGTGGAACGAGTCAAGGTCGGTGTCTCGATCTCGACGAAGCCGCGCTCGGCGAGCAGCGTACGAGCCACGCGATTGACGTCACTCCGCAACCGGATCGCCGCGGCAGGCCCTGGGCGCCGCAGGTCAAGGTAGCGGTATTTGAGCCTCGTCTCCTCGCCCACGTTCACGCGCTCATCAATCTGGAAGGGCAGTGGTGCGGAGGCGCTCAGCACTTCCAACTCGGCGGCGACGACCTCGATCTCACCCGTTGGCAGCGCAGTATTGGCGTTGCCCTCGGGTCGCAGCGCAACCTCACCGGTGACCAAAATGCAGTACTCGTTACGCAGCTCATGGGCGCCTGATGCGACCAACATCTCATCACGCACCACGACCTGAGCGACACCAGATGTATCCCGAAGATCAAGAAAGGCGACCCCACCGTGATCGCGGCGGCGAGCTACCCAGCCGGCCAGAGTCACTGTGGTTCCGGCTTGCTCGGCACGCAGAGTGCCGGCGCCGTGGGTGCGCATCACGAGCTGCATCCTTTCCAAAACATGCGCGGGAGCGGAGCGACCTCCAGCCCCAGCGGCGAGCTGCGTCCGTGAGTGGAGCGACATCCGATCCTACGGGCCAGCCGCCATCATCCGTACCGCTTTCCCCGCCAGCCCCTCCCCCCGGCTGTGCTGCCGAAACCTCCGTTTGCGTAGTTCTCGGTCGGTCTGCACAGGTTGCAAAGTATGCAGACCGTCAGCAAACCATGTAGACCACACGCTGCGGTGCGCGCTGATCATCGAGCGTGGCAACCACTAGAGGTGCCCGAGAAGGAATGTCGCAGGCGAGTGGCAAAGTCGTATCCGTGCTGAAGCGGCTACGCGGGAGGCAGGAGTGGCACTTCTTTGCCGTGCTGCCCAAGGCCGACCCCGTGCTGGCCACCGTCTGGTGGGTGCTACTGATGCTCAATGGAGCGATGCCCGCGATCTTCGCGGTCGCCATCGGCGTTACAGTCGGCGCGGTCCAGCAGGCTCGGCCGGTCGGCGGCCCGCTCGCCCTGACCGGTCTGGTGTTCGTGCTCATGCTGATCTTGAATCCGATCCAGACCGCGGTCAGCATGAACCTTGGCAACAAGGTGTCTGCTTGGCTCAACGAGGCGCTAATTCGCGCCTGCGTGCAACCACCCGGCATCGGACACCTGGAGGATCCCGATCTTGCTGAAGATCTGACGACCGCGCGCGAGTTCGACCGCGGCATGACAGGTCCCCCGATGTACCTCAATGTCGACTTCCTCGCCACGAATCTGGTCAGCGCCGTGGGCGGTGTCGCTTCGGCTGTCGTCCTCGTCGGGTTCGCGTGGTGGGCAGCGTTGATTCTGGTTGCGGCTTGGGGATCGACACACTGGCTGCTGCGCGAAAGCGGGGTCTGGCGCGACCGCAACACTCCCGAGGTGCGCTCGGCCCAGCGCCATGCCGACTATGCCTACCGACTCGCTGTCGATCCGCAGCCGGCAAAGGAGCTGCGACTCTTTGGTATCGCCGGCTGGACCGTGGAGCGCTTCATCGCTCGCCGCAAACGGCTGTTCGAGTTGCAGTACCGTGCAACTCGGCTGCGTGAGAAGTCGGTGATCTGGTGCATGATCATCGTGATCGCGGCCAACGCGGCGGTCTTCGCTGCCCTCGGCCTCGGTGCCCTCTCCGAAGGCATCCCGCTGGATCGGCTCGTCGTGTACGCCCAGGTAGCCTTCGGGGTCAGTCTCATCGCGTTTGGCGGTCTCAACTGGGTGTTGGACGGGGCCGCGGCACCGGTCGCAGCCGTCGCTCGGCTCGGTCCGGCGATGGCACCCCTCGGGGCCCTGACTGTCGGGCACGAGCCTGCCACCGGCATGCCGAGTCGGGAAATCTCCTTCCACGACGTCTCGTTCTCCTACCCAGGCAGTAAGCGCGCCGTCCTTTCCGGGCTCGAGCTCACCGTTCCGGCTGGCACGTCACTGGCGATCGTCGGCCAGAACGGCGCCGGCAAGACCACCCTCGCCAAATTGCTCTGCCGTCTCTATGACCCGACCAATGGGGCGATCACGGTAGACGGAGTTGACCTGCGCAGCCTCGAGCGAGCCGGTTGGCGGCGCCGGCTCGCCGCAGTTTTTCAGGACTTTGTCCGTTTCGAGCTCTCGCTGCGCGAGAACGTCGACCCCGCCGCCGAGGCGAGCGACAGCGACATTCGGGCCGCACTCGTCGACGCTGGCGCCGAGACCCTTGCCGAGCTCGACACGCCCTTGGCCAAGGGATACCCCAACGGCATCGACCTGTCAGGTGGTCAATGGCAGCGGATTGCACTCGCTCGCGCGTTGTGTGCCGTACGACGCGGTGCAGGGCTGGTGCTGCTCGACGAGCCGACTGCGCAGCTGGATGTCCGAGGCGAGGCAGAGGTGTTCGAGAGGGTGCTGCAGGCGACCCGCGACGTCACGACCATCTTGATCTCGCACCGTTTCTCCACCGTGCGGCACGCGGACCGGATCTGCGTCCTCGAGCACGGCCGCGTGGTGGAGCTAGGTAGCCATGACGAGCTGATGGCGCTGGGCGGCCGCTACAAGACGATGTTCCAACTCCAAGCCAAGAGGTTCGAGGCCAGCATGGATGAGGAAGGCGTCGTGTTCGATGTCCTCTCCTAGAGACGACCTACCGCCGGCGCTGTCATCAATGTGGCGGCTGTGCAAGCTCGGCTACACGCACGAGCCGAGGCTGGTCGTCTTGGTGGTCACACTCACCCTGCTGCAGGCGGTGCCTGACGCACTGTTCGCTCTCTGGCTGAAGCTGATGGCTGATGCGCTCATGGCGGGCAATTCGGCCGTACTGTTCGCCACACTGGCGGCGATGGCGGCCTCGGCGACTCTGACCTGGCTGCTCCGCGTGCTTGCCACCCGCCTGACCCGTCGGTTCCGCGACCGGGTCACGATCGCGCTCGAGACACACGTCGCGACCCTCCAGGCGTCGGTCTCGGGGCTGGAACTCCAAGAGCGACAGGACTATCTCGACCGACTTGCCGTCCTCCGCAACCAGGTCTTCGTTCTGGACCACATGTATGCGTCGGTGCTCAACACGATCGGCTGGACCGTACGCGTGATCATCACGATCGTATTGCTGACCAGCATCGACCCGCTGCTTGCACTGCTGGTGGTCTTCGCAGTGCCGACCGTAGTGAGTTCGGCGTGGCGACCGGGAGTGGAGCGGCAGGTGGAGGAACGATTTGCCCAGCACAACCGGCTTGCTGAGCACCTGTTCACCACGGCGACGAGTGCCGCCGCCGCCAAGGAGGTGCGGGTCACTGGGATCGGTGACGATCTGGCTGACCGGCGTCGTACGGAGTGGCAACGCTGGTTCGCGCCGGTGGCGCGGGCCCGCTGGGGCACGGCCATCTCACATTCGCTCGCGTGGGCAATCTTCGGGTTTGGCTACGTCGGCGCTGTCGTGTTCGTTGTCGTCGGGCTCCACGCCTCCGTCGGGTCGGTGTTGCTGATCTTGGCCGCCGGCGCGCGGCTGTCGGGCTACGTCGGTGGCACGATCGGTGAGATCGGGTTCCTGCGCGGCATCTGGCTCGATGGATCGAGGCGGCTTGTGTGGCTGGAAAACTACACAGCAGCGTTGAGTGCCAACACCGATATCAAGGTGCCCGACCGACTGGTCGACGGCATCCGCCTCGAGCATGTGTCGTTTGCCTACCCCAGTTCCGACCGTCTCGCGCTACAGGACATCACGGTGCACCTGCCACCCGGAGCGGTGATTGCGGTCGTCGGCGAAAACGGCGCAGGGAAGTCCACACTGATCAAGTTGCTCGCAAAGATGTACGAACCAACCTCGGGTGACATCTTGATCGACGGCCAACCGCTGCGACGGATGTCGGCGGCAGAGTGGCGCAGCCGGCTCACCGGCGCGTTCCAGGACTTCTTCCGGTTCGAGTTCAGCGCACAGCACAGCGTTGGCCTCGGAGATCTGCCGCGGCTCGACGATGTGTCGGCGGTGACTGACGCGGTGCGGAGAGCGGGTGCCGGTGACGTGGTCGAGCGGTTGCCAGAGGGCCTACACAGCCAGCTGGGCCCGACATGGCCGGGTGGTCAGGAGCTGAGCTTCGGCCAGTGGCAGAAGCTGGCGCTATCCCGCGGCTACATGCGCGCTCTACCGCTGCTGATGGTGCTGGACGAGCCGACAGCGGCGCTGGACGCCGAGACCGAGCATGAGCTGTTCGAACGCTATGCAGCTGCGGCGCGTGCCGGCGAGTCGGCGAGCAGTGACGTCGGCGGCATCACGATCTTGGTCTCCCACCGATTCAGCACCGTGCGGATGGCCGATCTCATCGTTGTCCTCGACGGCTCGCGGCTCGCCGAGGTGGGCAGCCACGAGGAGCTGATGCAGCGCGCTGGCCCGTACGCCGACCTCTACCGCATCCAGGCCGCTGCATACCAGTAGCCATGCAGCGATCTTGTATTCGGCTCCAACCCAACCCAGACTGGCCAAGTGAGGAGGCTCACGCTGCGCCTGCTGGCCCTGGCGGCCTCACTGCTGCTCGGCACCTGCCTCGCACTCGTAGATACCACAGAGGCGTTCGCCTGCAGTTGTGCCGGTATTTCAACAAATCGAGCTCTGCGGGAGGCGGATGCAGTCTTCCGCGGCACGGTCAGCAGCAAAGAGGAGGTGGGCAGGGCTGGTGACGCGCGGGTCGACATCCGCTTCACCGTTGACCGGGTCTACAAGGGCACCGTCTACCGCGAACAGGTCGTGGCCTCCTCGCGTGACCCGGATGCATGTGGTCTCGACCCCGAGATCGGGAGTACCTGGGTGATCTTCGCCATCGAGGGAATTGCCGGCCAGGGTGACCGGGCTGTCAACCGGCTCATCACCACGTTGTGCAGCGGCAACCTGCCGACCGGCGTCGCACCCCCCTTGCTCCGGGCACCCAGACCGCCGCTGGATGGCGCATCCGATCGTGAGGAAAGATCCACCAACACCGATCGGATCCTGACTCGCGGGCTGGCCATCGCGGGAATCGGAGCACTATTCGTTGGTGCCCTCGCTGTGATCGGCCTAGGCGTGCTCTGGCGACCCCGGCGTTCCTAGTCCGGTGGACGCCGCCGTCACGGGCGAAAGGCTGAGCCCGTTTGCTCCAGGGCACCTTCTGCCACGGGAAGCGCTCCGCGACGCACCGCCTTCACCAGTCCCGCGTGGTCAGCTTCAGTCTGATCGGCGTAGGCCCGAGCGAACTTCGCGAGCGCCTGATCCAACTTGTCGTTAGCCCCCGCGTAACCGGCAATCATGGAAGCCCCGCTCGTTCGAGCGTGGCCTTTGGCCAGCAGATGACCGACGATGCCGGCGTAGTCCGTGAGCGCTGCCGCATCGATCGCGTCCAACGGAATGGTCCCCTTCATATTGCGAAATTGCCGTACGTAGTACTGCAGCCCGTCGATCGTGGTCCAGCCGAGCAGCGGGTCGCTAACGGTCTGCAGCGCCTGCTGGTACTCCACGACGCGCTGACCCTGATGGGCATGCCACGCGGAATCGCCGTGTACATATTTCGCCAGCACCGAGCGACGCGCCTGCTTGAGCTGCAGAAAGACCACGTCCTCCGGACTGCTCCCCTCCAGCAGCGCCACGTAAGCCCGCAAACCCACACTGCCGACGCCAACGACCTTGTGCACTACATCGATGAGCGTGTAGCCACCGAGCGCACGCTGCCAGTGCGGCGCCAAGGTGCGAAGGTAGTCGTCCAGCGCCTCAGCGACCGCCTCATACTCCTGATCGCTCAGCCGAGTGATCAACGGCGGATCTTCGATAATGTGCCGCTGGCCGTCGCGCTCCGCAGTAAAACGCGGCAGGGCTCGGTCGCTGGTCCGCGAGCGCGCACGCTTGGCGGACCGCTCAATCTCATCGCGAAGCGACTTCTCGGTGGCCGTCTCGTGAAGCCGGCTGACGTCAAGACGGTTGTAGCTGCGCATCAGCAGCGGCTGGTCAGCCAGGAATCGGACCTCACTGCGGTACGCCGCCACACACGCCTGGACAGACGAGCGGCACTGATCCTCCGACGAGCCATTCTCCCGGCCGGCCACCCAGATGCTGGCGACCAGCCTGCGCAGGTCCCACTCCCAGCTGCCTGGATGGGCTTCATCGAAGTCGTTCAGGTCGATGACCAGTTCGCCCTCGGGGGAGGCGTAAAAGCCGAAGTTGCCCAGATGCGAGTCTCCACAGACAACAGGGGTGATACCAGTCGCCGGGAGCCGGGCCACGTCTTCGGCCATCACGATCGCCGTACCGCGCAGGAACCCGTACGGCGAAATCACCATGCGGGCCACCCGGACCGGAATCAGCCACTCGAGGCGACCCTGGTGCGACTCCATGATCAACTGGACCGGGTCGGGACGATCAGGCGATGCCCGCCAACCGGCCAGGCTCTTGCGCGGCACCTCGCGCCGCAACGCCCGGCCCATTGCGTATCGCTCCGCGCGCGAGCTGGGACGCTTGCGAAGCGAGGCATAGACGTCGCTGTCCGCCGAGGCCAAAACGGTATGGCCGGACGACCGCACAGTCACGAACTCCTCCTCGCCTGAATAGGACGTCACCCTATCGGCTCCCCCTTTTTTGTCTCTGCTCGCGCGGCGCCCCGGGAAGCTGGTGCCGTCGTCGCTCTTCGCGATACGACGGTAGTGAATTTGCTCGCTCCGCTCACGGGCGTGTTTCGCTCTATCGTTCCTCCGGTCACCAGCGGGCGCCTACCGACGCTCGCAGAGAAGCTCAGCTCCCGATCGTCAGCTCCAACTCCTTTCCAGCAAAGGCTGCCAGGTCAGCGGCCGCGGCCTCCACCAGCACCCGCGAACGTGCCACTACGCCGGGAGCCAGCGCAATCTCCATGATCATTTTCTGACCCTGGACGGTACGCCGCCAGGTACCGACATTCGTCTCTGCGATGATCACGGAGCCTACGAACAGGTCCTGGCCCGGTGCATGCGGATGGCCGTTCGCTTGCGGAAAGTTGATCATCGGATAGCTCAGGGTCAGCTCGTCGTACAGCGGTAGCAGCAGAGCCTTCGGCGACGGACCCACCTGTGGCGCATCCGGGTCGAACCACAGCTCGACTGCCTCGACAGTGACACTGTCGAGCCGGTCTTTGATCGCCTCCACGGCCTCGCGACATTGGCCGACCGTAAGGGAGGACCAGCGGGCCAGGTCGTGGATGGTTGCCGGACCGTGACCCAGGAAGAACCGGCGTGCGAGTTCGGCGATATCTCCGGTTTTTGTGCTCGTGTCTGCCGAGCGTGGCACCCGCTCATCCAGCAGTGCGTAGGTCTGCTGCGCACTGCGCATCGGCCCGCTGCAGATGACGCCTTCGAGCTCGGCGTTCATGACAATGTAGGCCAACCCCAGGCGCTCACTGGCCAGGCGCCGATCGGCCAACGCGTGGCCGAGCTCGGCCCGCGTCCGATACCGCCCGTCCTTGAGTTCCTCGACGATCAGTGCGAGGCCGCGCTCCAGAGTGGTCGGATCGAGACTCTCCTGCCGGTAGATCGTCTGGTTGAGCTTCTGAATCCGCGGCGCCGTGACCTTCAAGATCCAGCGGACGTCCTCAGCAGCCACGAAATGCCACGTTGGCCGCAGGATGTGCGTCCGGAGGAAGTCTCCGCGATCGAACTCGCCCTGCGCGTCGGTAACCGTGAGCCTGGCGGTGCGCATTCCCAATGACCACAGAGCATGGGCGTATTCCTGCGACTGCACACAGCCGAGCAACCGCACGACATCTGCTGCACGCGGCAGACCCGCACCCTGCAATCGCTGGGTCGCCAATCGGCTGCGCAGGACATCTCGTCGAGTTATCTGTGTCACGATGCAGGGACACTAACCGGACCACCTGACAAACCCGAGCGCTGCTGGCGTGACATGCGCCAGAAGCGCCCATATCAGGGCCGCCCGAGGTCGTAGTCGCGACTCGCCGGGCCACTTTGCCGTTTTCGGCCCGGCGGGCCGAACGGTGACCTAGACTCCCGAACGCAGGCTCCACCCAGACGCGAGGATGCCCCCTAATGCCTCAAATTCTGATCCGTGCGCACAAGAGTCCGTTCACGGCGGCGGATGCCGATACCACGTACCGGCAGAACCTCATCGGCAACAACACTGGCAACCTGGTCTTCAGCCAGGCGGTGTATCGGTTGCTGTCGACATCTGACAATGGCCTGGAGACGTCAGGGCTGGCCAGGAGCCACCCCCGCGTCATCAACTCCCGATTCGATCACGTCGTGATTCCGCTCGCCAACGCGTTCCGGTCCACCTACCTTGAGACGCTGGACGCGCTCAGTAACCTGATCGAGCAACTGACCATCCCGGTGACCGTGCTGGGCGTCGGCTCGCAGGCTTCACTGAAGGGTGCCTACAAAGGTGCCGACCGTGTCAAGCCGGCGACTACGCGATTCGTACGTGCGGTACTGAATCGCTCACCCTCAATCGGGGTGCGTGGTGAGCAGACCCGCGACTATCTGAAGTCGCTTGGTTTCGGCGATGAGCACGTCAAGGTGATCGGTTGTCCGTCGATGTTCATGTACGGGCCCGACCTTCATGTGGAGAAGAAGGTCGACTCGCTCACCTTCGGCTCCCCCATCGCCTTCAATGTGTCGCCGTATGTGCCACAGATGGGCCCGATTTCCCTGTACGCCGCGGAACACTTCCCGCGCCTGGTGTACATGGGCCAGAACCTTCAGACCCTCGAGCTGATGCTGTACGGCAGCTACACCAAGGGCAAGAAGATGAGTGCCATGGCTGCCGCAGGAGCGCCGATCACACTCGATCACCCATTGATCCGATCCGACCGCGTTCGGTTCTTCCTGGATCCGAAGACCTGGTTCGAGCACCTGTCGCAGTACGACTTCTCCTTCGGCACCCGCATTCACGGCAACATCGCGGCGCTGCTAGCCGGAACTCCGGCTTTGCTGCTCGCCCACGACTCGCGCACTCTCGAGCTCGCGGAATACCACGAGATTCCGCATCGCACCATTACCAGCATTGAGGCCGACGCTGACGCCATTAGCCTTTACGCCGAGAGCGACTGGCATGCGCTGAACAAGGCCCATCCTGATCGCTGGGACGTGTTCGCCGCGTTCCTCGAGGAGCACCGGCTGACCCATATTTATGAAGAGGGACGGCACACCAGCGCGTTTGATGATCGGCTCGCGGCGACCGAGTTTCCACCACCGGTGCGTACCCTGATGGGCTTCTCGCCCGAAGAGTTGTACGAGATGAGGCGCACCGTTACCGACCTCGGCAGAGAGCTGCACATCGCCTACAACGATCTCAACGGTGGGCCGAGAGGCCGATCGAGGTCGCGCAAGCTGAGTCACCGCGCCTGGAACCGGATCGACCGGGCAGTCCGCAGTCTTAGCTCGATGGCGTAGCAGCGACGACTGACGGTTCCAGGTCTGCCGCGCTCGGCATCCACGACGATGGGTCTGCGGCGACCTGCTTGCCTGTCCGGATGTCTTTGACTTCCCCGGCAACAGTCCCGCCGAACCACACGTAGGGGATACCGCGGCGGTCGGCATAGCGGATCTGACGGCCGTATCTGTCCGCCCGGGGCGCCACTTCTGTGGAGATCCCGCGGGCGCGCAGCTGCTCAGCGACCTCGATCGCCGTAGCGCGGGTCTGCTCGGTGTCGACAGCGACCAGCACGGCTGTCGGAACCGGCCGGGACGCCCGCAGCATTCCCTTGGCCAACAGCGGAGCCAATAGCCGGGTCACCCCGATCGAGAGCCCGACACCCGGATAGGTGATCCGGCCATCACTGGCCAGCGAGTCGTAACGCCCCCCGGAGGCGATCGATCCCCAGGACTCAAACCCGACGAGCTCGGTCTCATACACGGTGCCGGTGTAGTAGTCCAGTCCGCGTGCCACCCTGAGATCGGCGATCATTCGGCCAGGCACGTAGCGCGCGGCGGTAGTCACCACCTCGCTCAACAATTCGAGTCCCTCGTCGAGCTGATCATGCTTGACCCCCAGCCGACGCACCTCGGCGACAAAGGAGGCATCGGCGGAGCGGATCTCGGCCAACTGCACGCAGCTTCGGGCCTGGCTCTCGGTGATCTTGACATCGTTGATCAACTGCTGGACCACCCGGTCAGGCCCGATCTTGTCGATCTTGTCGACCTGCCGCAGCACCGCGGCCGGATCGGCAATGTCCAAACCGAGATAGAAGCCCTGGGCAAGCCTGCGATTGTTCACCCGCATCAGCACTGGCGGCAGACCAAGATCAACATGGAGTCGCTCAAGCGCGGCCAGAGTGACCAGCGGCAGCTCCACATCATGATGTGCTGCGAGCGTCTCGGCGTTCACAATGTCCACGTCAGCCTGGGTGAACTCGCGATATCGGCCCTCCTGCGGGCGCTCACCTCGCCAGACCTTCTGGATCTGGTAGCGCCGGAAAGGAAAGGCAAGCTGGTGAGCGTTCTCGAGCACGTAGCGGGCAAACGGCACAGTTAGGTCGAAACGCAAACCAAGATCAGCTGGTTCGTCCGGATCGCCATGCAGCCGCCGGACCGTATACACCTCCTTGTCGATCTCACCTTGCTTGGCCAGGCGATCCAACGGTTCGACTGCCCGGGTCTCGATCGAAGCGAAACCGTGCAGTTCAAAGGTTTGGCGGAGCCGGTCGAGTACAAACTGTTCGACGATCCGGCCTTCCGGTGTGTACTCCGGGAAGCCCGACAGCGGCTTGGGGCGACTCACGCGCTACTCCTTGGACAGTTCTGCGAGGTTCTGCAGGTACGGGTTGCCGACTCGCTCGCGGGCCATGGTCGTCTGCGGTCCGTGTCCTGGAAGCACGGCGACCGTGTCCGGCAACGACAGCACCTTCGTACGCAGGCTCTTCAGCATGTCGGCCAGGTTTCCGCCTGGCAAGTCAGTTCTGCCGATCGAGCCAGCAAACAAGACGTCGCCTGAGAAGACCACCGAATCGATCCCGGCGCTTGCCTGGTAGGGGATCGTGAACATGGCCGAGCCCGGCGTATGCCCGGGGGCGTGCAACACGTGGAAGGTGAGGCCCGCGACCGCCACGTCGGCTCCATCAGACAGCTCCCGGACCTCCTCCGGCTCGGCGAAGACTGTCGAGCCTGTCAAACGCTGCAGCATGAGCCGAACGTCGGCCCCCATGGCTCGCAGCGGGTCCGTCAGCAGCACGCGGTCCTCGGGATGAATCCAGCACGTTGAGTCGTAGGACCGGCACAAAGGCGTGACGGAGAACATGTGATCAAGGTGCCCATGAGTGAGCATCATGGCTACGGGTTTCAGCCGGTGCTCCCGTACCAACTCAGCGACACCGGCTACCGCATCCATTCCCGGATCGATGATCACGCACTCGGCGCCAGGCCTCGGGGCCACCAGGTAACAGTTGGTTTGCCAAGGCCCAGCAGGAAATGAGGCTAGGAGCACACGTTCGAGACTATTCGAGACTTCGGGCAGGATGGAGCTATGACCGAACAAGCTGGGCCTGAAGCCGCCGGCCCGGCCGCCTTCGGACGAGTCGATAGCGATGGCACGGTGTACGTTCGCACGTCGGCTGGGGAACGCGTCGTCGGGCAGGTGCCTGATGTACCCGCTGCCGAGGCCCTTGGCTTCTTCACTCGCAGGTTTGACGCGCTGGAGCTTGAGGTCTCGCTTCTCGAGCGGCGGATCGCGACCGGGGCACTGTCGCCCGATGACGCCGTGGCCTCGATCAGCAAGGTGCGCGCCGCCGTTGCCGACGCCCGTGCCGTCGGGGATCTCGATGGGCTGCAGGCTCGGTTAGAAGCCCTGTCGCCGGTGATCGCCAAGCAGCGGGCCGCTCGCAAAGCCGAACGAGCCCGGCAGCATGAGGAGACGCGGGCTGCAAAGGAGAGGTTCGTCCTGGAGGCCGAGCGCCTTGCCGCCGGCAATGATTGGCGCGGCGGAGTCAACCGTTTTCGTGTGCTGCTCGAGGAGTGGAAGTCGCTGCCGCGACTCGATCGTGCCACCGACGACGCACTCTGGCACCGGTTCTCCAGCGCGCGTACCACTTACACGCGGCGCCGCAAAGCTCAGTTTGCGCAGCAGAACGAGCAGCGCGAGGCGGCACGGGTGATCAAGGAAAAGCTTGTCACCGAGGCGGAGGCGTTGGCTGGATCGACTGACTGGGGCCCGACGACGGGTGCCTTCCGGGATCTGATGGGGCGCTGGAAGGCAGCCGGTCCGGCGCCGCGCGATGTCGATGAACTGCTGTGGAAACGATTCCGCGAAGCCCAAGATCGGTTCTTCATGGCCAAGCAGGCGACGCAATCGGAGCAGAACACCGAATTCCAAGTCAACGCCCAAGCGAAGGAAAAGCTGCTGGCTGAGGCTGAGGCGTTGCTGCCGATCAGCGATCCGAGAGCTGCCCGCGCCTCGTACCGCGACATCCTGCAACGCTGGTCGGCCATCGGACGGGTGCCGCGTGAGGCGATGCGTCCGCTGGAATCTCGCCTTCGCGCCGTGGACAACGCCATCAAGGCGGCCGAGGACGACCGCTGGCAGCGCAGCAACCCTGAGGCGAAGGCACGGGCTGCCGACACCGCCGCAAAGTTGGAGGCACAGATCGCCGCGCTCGAGGCTCGAGCCGCCCAGGCGGAAGCCCGTGGCGACCATGGAGCGGCACGCGAGGCGGCGGCCTCAGCCGCTACCTATCGCGAATGGCTCGCTCAGGCTCAGCGAACAGCGAGCGATCTCGGCGGCTGAGCCGACCAACTGCGCCCCTGCTACTGGTGAATGCGGTAGGCCTCGTAGACCGCCGGCACACCGCGTACGGCGCGCAGCACATGGTCCAAGTGAGTGGGGTCGGCGGTCTCGAAGGTGAACTTGGCTCGGCAGATGCGGTCCTTGCTGGTGTTCAGCGCCGCGGACAAGATGTTGACGTGCTGGTCGGACAGGGCGCGGGTGATGTCGGACAGCAGCCGATTGCGGTCGAGAGCCTCAATTTGAATGGCCACCAAGAACGAGCTCTTGGCGTTGGGCGCCCACTCGACAGGGATCAGGCGTTCCGGCTCCGTGCGCAAGTTCTCTGCGTTGCTGCAGTCGAGGCGGTGCACCGAGATCCCGGCTCCCCGGGTCACGAAGCCCAAAATGTCGTCGCCCGGCACCGGCGTACAGCATTTGGCGAGCTTGACGAGGAGGTCGCTCGCACCAATCACCCGGATTCCGCAGTCGCCGGCACCGCTGCTGCTGCGTCGGCGCCGACCGGTGACGACCCGATCCTCGCTGGTCTCGTCGGCGACGATCTCGTCGCCCCCCTCGACGATGATCAGCCTGTTCACCACGGCTTGGGGACCGACCGTGCCTTCGCCAACCGCGGCGTACAGGGCAGAGACGTCGGCCAGCTTGAAGAATCCGGCCACCGCGGTCAGATGCTCAAGGGTGAGCAGCCGCTGTAGCGGCAGGCCGCCCTTGCGCAGCTGTCGCGCCAGCATCTCCTTGCCTGTTTCTATCGACTCCTCGCGACGGCCGCGCGTGAAGTAGTGGCGGATCTTGTTGCGCGCGCGGGGACTGCGAACGAAGGTAAGCCAGTCTCGGCTGGGGCCGGCATTCTCGGCCTTGGAGGTGAAGATCTCCACCACGTCGCCGTTCGCCAAAGCTGACTCCAGCGGAACTAGCCGACCGTTCACGCGGGCGCCAATCGTCTTGTGCCCGACCTCAGTGTGGATCGCGTACGCGAAGTCGATCGGCGTGGAATCCTGCGGGAGTGAGATCACGTCGCCGCGAGGCGTGAACGCGTAGACCTCGTTGGAGTTGATCTCGAAGCGCAGTGAGTCCAAGAACTCGCTGGGGTCCGCCGTCTCCCGCTGCCAGTCAAGTAGCTGCCTGACCCAGATCAGTTCGCCGGCATCGTCAGCACCCTTGACGGGCAGAGCGGCACCCTTGCCTTCCTTGTACTTCCAGTGGGCTGCGACACCGTACTCGGCACGACGATGCATGTCGTCAGTCCGGATCTGCAGCTCGACGGGCTTCCCCTCTGGCCCGAGAACCGTGGTGTGCAGAGACTGGTACATGTTGAACTTCGGCATTGCGATGTAGTCCTTGAACCGGCCAGGCAACGGGTTCCAGCGGACGTGCAAGACACCGAGCGCTGCATAGCAGTCGCGATTGCTCTCGACGAGTACGCGAAGGCCGACCAGATCGTAGATCTCCTGGAAGTCTCGACCGCGAACCACCATCTTCTGGTAGATCGAGTAGTAATGCTTTGGCCGTCCCGTGACGGTCGCCTTGATCTTGGCGGCGCGCAGGTCGGCCTGCACCTGATCGATGACCCGCGAGAGGTACTGATCACGGCTCGGCGCAGCCTCGGCTACCAGTCGAATGATCTCGTCGTAAACCTTGGGATACAAGGTGCCGAACGAAAGGTCCTCCAGCTCCCACTTGATGGTGTTCATGCCGAGCCGATGCGCCAGCGGGGCGAAGATCTCCAACGTCTCCGCGGCGATCCGCGACTGCTTATCCGGACGCAGGTAGTGCAGTGTCCGCATGTTGTGCAGCCGGTCCGCGAGCTTGATCACCAGCACCCGGATGTCCCTGCTCATCGCGACGACCATCTTGCGGATCGTCTCCGACTTGGCCGATTCGCCGTACTTGACCTTGTCCAGCTTGGTGCAGCCGTCCACGAGCAGCGCGATCTCCTCGCCGAAGTCGTGGGTCAGTTGCGCGAGTGTGTAGTCGGTGTCTTCCACCGTGTCGTGGAGCAGTGCCGCGCACAGGGTCGCCTCGGTCATGCCCAGCTCCGCGAGGATGGTCGTCACCGCGAGCGGATGCGTAATGAAAGCATCCCCACTCTTGCGCATCTGGCCGTTATGCAGGCGCTCAGCTTTGCGGTACGCGCGCTCCACGAGTCCTAGGTCGGCCTTGGGGTGATTGGCGCGAATGATGCGGAAGAGCGGATCGAGCGCTGGGGTCTGTTGTCGAGTGGAACCGAGGCGGGCGATTCGTTGACGCATCTTGACCCGCTGCTGCTCCGCGCCGGCGCTAATTCGGCCTGGAAGGCTAGGACTGGACTCGCTGCCGGCGTCATCGGCCTCGGTCTCGGGCAGAATGAGGGCGCGTCGTGGCTCATGGGCGACGTGGCCTCTCGGCCCCGGCGGCCTGGCCTCAGGGATTGACGACCGTATGGCCGCCCCGTGATCGCTCACAGCGCGTTCCTCCTCAGCAGGATGCCAGTCTAGACAACAGGTTGCTTATTGCGGCACAAGTCGCCCCTCGGCCCCTTTTTGTGACCTGCTCGCGCATCGCGCTGTGTTTGATTGCTCGCTGCCGCTCGCGGCGATGTTCGCTGGATAGCCGCCGTCTTCGTCGGATCTGGCGGAACGGAAAAGCGTTGTTTCGCCATCTCCTCCTGCAGATCGGCGGCGCGAACATCGAGAATCCGCCGCCGCCGTCGCTCGCACCGGATCGCGCGCCGCCGTGCTGCGGGGGAGCGAGCCGACACGCTTTCCGTCGGCGAGCGACGACAAAGAAGGCGGCTTCCCGGCGCGATCCGCAGCGAGCGGGAGCGAGCAATCAAAACGAGGAAACGCCTCCGCTCGCTTCTCTGTACATTGCTCGCTCCGCTCGCTGAGGCTGACGCTTGTAGGCCACTGCCTTCCTCACTCGCAGACGAAAGACATGTCTGCTCGCTCGCTCGTCCAGGACAGCGGCGCGCCAGCCTGGATCCGTGCGGCGGCGCGCGATTTCAGACGCTGCCAGGTCGTTGTCAGCTTTGCTGCTGCGCGCGATTCCTTCGACTTGCGCTGATGGCCTGCTGCTCAAGCTCCTCCGCCGCCTGGCGAACGACGACGACCTGATCTCCTGCCTCGAGTGTGGCCACGGTGGGGTCGTAGAAGCGGCGCAGAGTCTTGTTGCGGACTACCGCAATCACCCGTTCCCCCTCAACCTCACCCGGTGAACGGCCGATCTCGTCCTTGGTCACCGGCCGCTCCCACACCTCGAGGCCTTCCTTGCTGGACAGCAAATCCTCAATGATCGTGCCGAGGTGGGGACTCACCGCCGAAAGTCCGAGCAGCCGTCCGACCGCTTCCGACGAGGTCACCACAGCGTTGGCCCCAGACTGACGCAGCAGCGACGCATTGTCGTCTTCGCGGACCGCAACAACCACGTGCGCACTCGGGTTCAGCTGGCGCACCGTGAGCATGACGAGGATCGCAGAGTCGTCCCGATCGACGGTGATCAACACCTCACGGGCCTTCATAATCTCGGCCCGACGCAGGATCTCACGCCGGGTCGCGTCACCCTCGATCGCGGCATAGCCGCGAACGTTCGCATCGGTGATTGCCGATGGCCGGCTGTCGATGATGACCACTTGGGTCGGGTTCAGGCCGTTGTTCTGAAGGGTCTCCACGGCGCTCTTGCCCTTGGTGCCAAAACCCACGACCACGACGTGATTTCGCATCCTTTTCCTCCAACGTGCGTCTTTGAAGATGCGACGGCCATGATGTGCCAGCACCTCGAGGGTCGTTCCGACCAACAAGACCAGGAACGCGATCCGCAAGGGCGTGACGATGACCGCGCTCAAGACCCGGGCATGCGGTGCCACGGGTGTGATGTCGCCGTAGCCAGTGGTGGTGATTGTTACCGTCGCGTAGTAGATCGCATCGATGAGATTGACGTGGCCGTCATAGTCGTCGGTGTACGAGTCTCGGTCAACCCATACCAGCAAGATCACGATAAGCAATAACAGCACAGCCAGCAGTCCGCGACGTAGCAACTCCATTGCCGGTGACGAGGTATGGGCGGGCAGGCTGACCAGCGCGTCGTTCGTCCAGGACCCCTTCGACCCGTCCCCGCGGCGCGCCGGCTCGGTCAGGCTCATGTGCCTACTTCTTCCGCTGGCTGCGGGGTTTGTTCTGCGGCTGGGAACGCTTTGCCGCCCCGCCGCGAGGTGGTCGTGCATCCGGCTTGAAGGTCACGCTGACCTTCCTGGCGCCATTCCCGACCGCCGAACTGGCTTCATCCAGTTCTGCGTTGCTCGGTTCAGAGACCTCAGTGGTACTCGTACTCGCGCTCGCCTGAGCGACCGGCGCCGGACTGGGCGTCTCGACCACACGATCCTTTTGGCTCTCCTTGGCACGACGCGCCCGGACGCGTGCTGCCACCTTCTTCATGTCAGGCTCCCGCTCCTTCATCTGGGCCAGGAGCGGGGTTGCGATGAAGATCGAGGAGTATGCGCCCGACACCATGCCGACAAACAGCGCCAGCGCGAGGTCCTTCAGCGGGCCTTCACCCAAGATCACGGCGCCCGTGAACAGCAGGGCTGCAACCGGCAGGACGCCGATCACCGTGGTGTTGATGGAACGGACAAGCACCTGGTTGACGGCAAGGTTGGCAGCCTCGGAGTACGTCCTCGTCGTACTGGAGCGAATGTCGCGGACATTCTCGCGCACCTTGTCGAAGACCACGACGGTGTCGTAGAGCGAGTAGCCGAGGATCGTCAGCACGCCAATCAATGTGGCCGGCGTCACGGTGAAACCGACAAGGGCGTAGATTCCGATGGTCAAGATCAGGTCGTGAACCAGCGCGACAAGTGCGGCGGCCGACATCTTGGCGTCTCGGAAATAGATCCCGATGACCAGCCCGACCAGTGCCAGGAATACCGCCAGCGCAATCAGTGCACGCTCGGTGATCTGGCCGCCCCATGAGGCGCCGATCAGACTGTAGGCAACCTGATCCGGGTTGATCCCCACCTCGTTCGCGATCGCGGCACGTACCTTGGGCACTTCTTCGGTCGGGTCGAGCGTACGGGTTTGCACCCTGACCTGGTTGTTGCCGATCGTGTTGACGGTCGCTTCGTCGAGATCGGGGACACCGGAATTGCGAAGCGCGTCTCGCATCGAGTCGACGGTCTGCGCGTTGACCGTGGTCGCCGCCTTGAAGTCAGCACCGCCTTTGAATTCGATGCCAAAGTCCAGTCCGCGCCAGGCCAGCGCGATGATCGAGACGCCGATCAGGATGGCCGACAGGATGTACCAGCGACGACGGTGCCCAATGAAGTCGTAGGAAACCTCGCCCGTGTAGAGGCGATGCCCGATTGTGCTCAGCTTCGACATCAGGCTCCTTCCTCGCTCACCACAGCCGGACGCCCGACGACCGGCCGGCGGGAGCGGGAGCCTGGCAATGCCTGAACGCCGAGGTGTTCAGGATCCAGGCCGGAGAGCCTGTGACCGCCGCCGAAGAACTTGGTTCGCGCGAGCAGAGTCATCAGCGGTTTGGTGAAGAGGAAGACCACAACGACATCGATCAGCGTGGTGAGGCCAAGCGTGAAAGCGAATCCTCTCACCGACCCGATTGCCAGCACGAACAACACCAAAGCCGAAAGCATGGTGACGGTGTCCGCGATCAAGATCGTCTGCCGTGCTCGCCGCCAGCCCGTTTCGACGGCCGTGCGCAAACTGCGGCCTTCGCGAACCTCATCACGGATCCGCTCAAAGAAGATGACAAAGCTGTCTGCGGTGATTCCGATGGCCACGATGGCGCCGGCGATACCTGGAAGGTTCAATGCGAAGCCGACGGAGCTGCCGAGCAGCACCATGCTGGCGTAGGTGAGGATCCCCGCGATGCCGAGCGACGCAACGACAACGATCCCAAGGCCGCGGTAGTACAAGAAGCAGTAGCCGATGACCAGCATCAGGCCGATGATCCCCGCGATGATGCCGGCGCGAAGCTGGTCCCCGCCAAGGGTGGCGGATACGTTGTTGACCTCGGAGACGTCGAAGGCGAGTGGCAGCGCGCCATACTTCAGCACGTTGGCCAGCTCGGTCGCGCTCTTCTGGGTGAAGTTGCCGGAGATTTCGGCGCGGCCGCCTGCGATGGGCTCGTTGACAGACGGCGCCGAGATCGAAACTCCGTCCAAAACGATGGCGAAGCGGTTCTGCGGTTCGCTCTTCTGCGAGATGTCTCGCGTGGCCTGTTCGAAAGCCGTCGCACCCTCGGAGTTGAACTCCAGGTTGACCACCCAGTTGACGTTATTCTGCGGAATACCGGCGACGGCCTTCGTCAGCTGGTTCCCCTCGATCAAGGTCGGTCCGAGCAGGTACTTCTCGGTCTTCTCCTGGTTACAGGCAAACATGCCTTGGTCGGCGACCTCGGTCACCTTGGTCTCACATGTGAATTCAGCGAATGCTGCCTGGCAGGCCTCAGTGGGCTGCCAGTTCAGCGCCTTGTCGGGAGGAGTCCCCTTGCCGTCGGCCGCGACGCAGGCTTTATCCAACGGGACCGGTGGAGCGGTCGGCAGGGCAGGCAGCGGCTTGTTGTTGCCGCCGCCGCTCGGTTGCGTACCGGCTGGAGCGCTGGGTTCGGCAGACGGAGCCTCAGCAGTCTCTGACGGGCCAACAGTGGGTTCGCCGCTCGGCGCCGCTGTCGCCCCCTGGGTGGGCTCGCTTGTCGCGGTTGGTGCCGGCTCCGGCGGTTGCACCTGCTCGGCCGCGTACACCGCCCGGAACCGCAATACCGCAGTCTGCCCGACAAGGCGGACCAGCTCGTCCTGCTGCACATTCGGCACAGTGACGATGATCTGGTTGTCGCCGGATGTGGTCACTTCGGATTCGCCGACACCCAGGCTGTCCACACGGCTTTGGATGATGGTCTTGGCAAGCTGCAGGCTGTTTGGGTCCACCGTCCCAGTACCGGTGGTGTTCCTTGCGGTCAAGGTGATGGTGGTACCACCCCGAAGGTCGAGACCGAGCTTCGGGGTCCAGGTCCCGCTGACCGCCAGCAAGGTGATCAGTCCAGCCACCAACACGGCCAGCACAATCAGAGTGCGGCCCGGGTGACCAGTCGTCGTTGCCACTCGCGTGTGTTTCCTAGCTGTGGGAAGGCTCAGTCGGCGGTCGGAGGCTTCGAGTCGCTGGGGGTCGATGACGAGTCGCGGGGGGTAGGTGAGGAGTCAGGCTCGACGGCGGGCTCGGTGCTGGTCGCCGTCGTCGGCGCCTCCATTGGCCGCTCGCTCGGAAGGTCAATCGGCTGCTCAGTAGCTGTCTCGTCTTCCTCCTCGTCGAGCTCGTCGAGGCGGTCCTCGTCAGCGTCGGTGACGACCTTTGAGATCGCCTGCTTCAGCACCGTGACCTCGGCACCAGGGGAGATCTCCAGCACGGCTTGTCTCGGCCCCACCGACACGACCGTGCCGAAAAGGCCGCTGCCGAGCATCACCCTGCTGCCAGGGCTGATTGAGTTCATCGTCTGTTGCAAGGCCTGCTGGCGCTTGCGCTGTGGCCGCAAGATCAAGAAGTAGAACGCCACCACAAGCAGGGCTATGAAGATCAGGGTCGAGTATTGCTGCATTGCTCCGGCATCCGTTTGTGAGGGTGCTGCGCAACTTGCGCAGTACCGATGAATTGTTCCTACTGCTCAGTCTGGCGACCTTGCTGAAAGAAACCGACCGCCGTACTCTACCCAGTCTGCGACGAAAAGCCGCATCGTAGGACAGTATCGGCGGCTAGTATCAACGGCTATGCGCGACTCAGCCGAAGAGGTCCGGCGTGGCCGCGACCCCTGGTGACGGACTGGGAGGTGCCAGGCCCAGGTGACGCCAGGCGGCCGAGGTCGCGACCCGGCCCCGCTGGGTGCGCATTAGGAAGCCCTGCCGGACCAGAAACGGCTCCGCGACCTCTTCGACGGTCTCCCGCTCCTCGCCGACCGAAATGGCCAGCGTGGACAGTCCGACCGGACCACCACCGAACCGGCGGCACATCGCGTCAAGTACCGAGCGGTCCAGGCGATCGAGACCCAGCTCGTCCACCTCGTAGAGCTCCAGCGCGTCCTGGGCGATCGATTGCGTCACCCGGCCATCTGCTCGAACCTGAGCGTAGTCACGTACCCGCCGGAGCAGCCGGTTGGCGATGCGCGGAGTGCCGCGGGAGCGGCGGGCGATCTCGGTGGCACCAGCCGGCTCCAGCTGGACGGCAAGCAGCTCTGCGGAGCGGTGCACGATGTGTTCCAATGCCACGGCGTCGTAAAAGTCGAGCTGAGCGGTGAAGCCAAAGCGGTCACGCAACGGGCCCGGCAGTAGACCAGCCCGGGTGGTCGCCCCAACCAGTGTGAACCGCGGGATTTCCAAGGGGATCGCGGTTGCTCCGGGGCCCTTTCCGACAACAACATCCACCCGAAAGTCCTCCATGGCGAGGTAGAGCATTTCCTCGGCTGGGCGGGACATCCGGTGGATCTCATCCAGGAAGAAGACCTCGCCTTGGACGAGCCCGGACAGTATTGCGGCGAGGTCTCCAGCATGCTGGATGGCGGGGCCGCTGGAGATCCGCAGCGGCGCATTCATCTCGCCGGCAATGATCATTGCCAGGGTTGTCTTGCCCAAGCCGGGCGGGCCGGACAGCAAGACGTGGTCAGATACTCCCGCACGGTGCCGGGCCGCCTCGAGCACCAGCCCGAGCTGCTCGCTGACCCGCGGCTGCCCCTCGAACTCGGCCAGGCTATTGGGGCGGAGCATCGATTCGGCCGCGCTCTCGCCGGGATCGGCGTAGGGCCGTACGAGCCCCGCGAGGTCCTCATCGCTCACATGACTCACCGGACACCGCTACTTTCGAGCCAGGCTTTGCAGCGCGGCCCGCATTAAAACTGCAACGTTGACCTGCGGGTCTTCATGCGCCAGGTGGTCCACCTCGTCACAGGCGGACTCCGCATCCTTGGCCGACCATCCCAGGCCCTGCAGTCCCTGCGTCACTTGGGCGCGCCACGCTGCGGATGACCTGACCGCGGGTACCGGAACCTCGGTATGGCTAACCGCATTGATCTTGTCCTTGAGCTCGATGACCATGCGTTGCGCGCCCTTGCGACCGATTCCCGGCACCTTGCACAGCTGCAGCAGGTTCTCGGTCGCAATCGCGTTGCGTAGCTCGTCGGGACTGAGCACGGCCAGTGCGGCCTGCGCCAGCTTGGGTCCGACCCCAGTCGCGGTCAGCAAGAGCTCAAAGAACTCCCGCTCATCGGCGGAGGCGAAGCCGTACAGCGTGAGCGAGTCCTCTCGAACGATCAGCGACGTCGCCAGCGTTGCCCGCTGACCGACCCGGAGCCCAGCAACCGTGTTGGGGCTACAGACTGCCTGAATGCCGAAGCCGCCCACCTCGATAACGGCCGACGTAGGTCCGACCTGGGCGACCAAGCCGGTCAGCTGCGCGATCATGCCTCTCGCCTGCAAGGCGAATGTGACCTGCCGAAGGCACTCCGCTGCCGTTCGGCCTTCACCGCCGCAGCCTCCACTGCCGCGTTCAGCCGAGCGGTCGTGCCACCACGCCACACGTGACAGATCGCCAACGCCAGCGCATCCGCCGCGTCAGGCGGCCTAGGCGTTTCCTCGAGCTTGAGAATCTTGGTCACCATGGCGCCGACCTGTTCCTTGGGGGCACGGCCGGAGCCGGTGATCGAGGCCTTGACTTCGCTTGGAGTGTGCAGACTTACCGGAATTCCATGCCTGGCGGAGACGAGCATCGCCACGCCAGCAGCCTGGGCGGTACCCATCACCGTCTGCACATTGTGCTGGGCAAACACACGCTCGATGGCAACCGCGGTCGGCCGGTAGCGGGTAACCCAGTCTTCGATCGTCTCTTCGATCGCCAGGAGGCGACGTGCGACATCGTGCTCCGCAGGAGTACGGACGACATCGACGGCTACCAACAGTGGCTGGCGGCCCGGAACGCCGTCGACGACGCCCAGCCCGCACCTGGTCAGGCCAGGGTCGATACCCAGCACCCGCATGCGTTCCCCTAGGCGTCGCGTGACCGGATCGCCCACGCGATCCCCCTTCAACACTCAATAAACGAACAGATGTTCGGCAGCCTATGTGGCACCCCTGACGATGGCGACCGCGACACGCTGTCCGTTCGCAACTAGTGTTGCAGCCGCTCTGGGCGGCTGTCGGCGGGTACCCGATCTGCTGTGTTAGTCGTGTCGTCCAGTGCTAGCTGATGCTCGCCAGCACTTCGTCGGAGGCGTCAAAGTTCGCATACACGTTCTGGACATCGTCGGAGTCCTCAAGCGCGTCGATGATCTTCAGCAGCTTCTCGGCCGTCGCGGCGTCGACCTCTTGGGTGTATTCGGGAACGAAGGAGACCTCGGCCGACTCGTAGTCCAACCCTGCCTGCTGCACAGCGGTGCGTACCGGCACGGTGTTGCTTGGGTCAGTGATGATCTCGAAGCTGTCACTCAAGTCGTTGATCTCCTCAGGGCCGGCATCCAAAGTCGCTTCCAGAAGATCATCTTCGCTGAGGCTGCGACCGTCTTGCTGTTTGGCGACGATGACCACGCCCTTTCGCGTAAACATTCGCGCAGTCGAGCCCGCGTCGGCCATCGTCCCGCCATTCCGAGTCACTGCGACCCGAACGTCTGATGCTGAGCGATTCCGATTGTCGGTGAGGCACTCGATGAGCAACGCGATGCCGGCTGGACCGTACGCCTCATACATCAGGGTCTCGTAGGCGGCACCGCCAGCTTCGGCGCCCGAGCCGCGCTTGACCGCCCGGTCGATGTTGTCGTTGGGAACCGAGTTCTTCTTCGCCTTCTGGATCGCGTCGTAGAGAGTTGGGTTGCCGCCTGGGTCGCCACCCCCGACTCGGGCCGCCACCTCGATGTTCTTGATCAGCTTGGCGAAGAGCTTGCCGCGGCGGGCATCGACCACAGCCTTCTTGTGCTTGGTCGTTGCCCACTTGGAGTGACCGGACATGTCCGAAATCCTAACCGGCCTGTGACTCCGGGTCGTTTGCGATCACAAGCGCGGCGTATGGGCAAGCCGTCAGTGACGCCAGATCTGCACCTCCGGTGATTTGCCACCTTTGACTGGTGAGTCACTCTGCTGCCAGATGCGCCGCCAGCTCGACGCTGGCGGCTCAGGCACATCCGCAGCGCCCCGCTGCGTCCTCCACCAGGTGGCCGCATCCTCGGCCAGCAATTGCTTGACTGCGTCGAAGATCTTGGGCGCGAACTCGCTGGGCGTCTCAGTGGGCAACGGAATGATCGGCTGCCCATACCGCACGCTCACTCGCGGACGTCCCGGTACCGGCCAGTGGCTTCCCCGCGGCATCGCCGCGTACGTCCCAAGGATCCCGACCGGAATGACCGGCACCTGACATTCGACTGCCAGCTCCGCTGCGCCCGTCTGGAACGAGCCCACGAATCCGTCACGGGAACGGGTGCCTTCGGGGAAGATCACAACCGTCCAACCCTCGGCCAGCAACTTCGCCGGAGTGCTGCTGAGCGCATCGCCGCTCTGTTGGATCGGGAATGTGTTGAAGGTGATCGCCGACCCGCTAGTCCGCCACCAGCTGTCGAAGAAAGAGTCCGCCCCAATCCCCACCGCAGTGTGGCGACGGCGTTTCCTCGGCAAGGTCGACAGCAGCACGGCCGTGTCCAAGTGCGAGGCGTGATTGGCCACGAGCAAGGCCGGGCCATTCAGCTGGCGGAACTCATCGAGCCCGTAGACCTCGACCGACAGCTCCTTCCGCATCACAGGCTTGACACCGACAACTTGAACAAACTCCCGCAGCGCCCGCACGGGAGCCAAGCGTGCCCAACCCGTTCGCCGCACCCGCCGACCGTTCCTCATCTGACGCCAACCAGGACTTGCGGCGGGGTGTGCAGAAAGCTGATCGTGGGTGTGCGGCCGACAGTCGATGCCACCATCTCGAGGGCGTCAGCAAGGGTGGATGCAGCGCGAAAACCCAACCGCGCAGCGCTCTCTCGGTCAGCGCCCACCCACACGATGTCGCTGCAGTGTCGCTGGGCCGCTGCGATCCGGTACCACAGATAGATCGGATGCACGCCGTGGAATGCCTGACTTGTGCGGTAGAGATGGACATACCAGGAGTCGTTGGCGAACTTCTCCTCGTAATCGGCCGAGATCTGGTCTGGGTTCGTGGTGACGGTCAGCACATCTGTGAAGAAGTCCACGTACGACGGATGGTGCAGCGGCGAGAACTCGGCATGAAGCGGGTGATACACGATCAAGGCGCCATCCGGCCGGACGAACGGGGTGCCGGTATGGGAGCCGAACGCCGCCGCGAGTCCGCTCCACGCCGCAAGAATCGGATTGGTGACCGAGTCGACGCTGTACGGGGTATGCGCTCCCACTCCGATCACACCGACATCTGCCGGCGTTGACACTTCGACGAGCTGCTGCGCTGTTATCTGGGCCCGGCTTGCCTCCTGCACCGCGGCCGGCGCACCCGCGGTCACCAGGGTTGCGTGGTAATCGCCATCAGCGCGGCTCATCAGCCGACGTCGTGCACGCTGCGGAGCCCATTCCAGGCCCCGGCGTACGCCGAACCACGTTGCCCGGTCTCGGAGGCTCCATTCCCACTCCCGGTGGCCCAAGAACTCCAACGGCGAGGCGAAAACGTCGTTGTCGAGCACGACATCGATTTGGAAGACGTGCACAGCCGAAGAAACCAGGTCCGCAATCTCGGCGGCGGCGTTACTCCCCTGAGCCCGGAGACCTGACAGCTGGCCGATCGTAGCGGTCGAGCCAAGTCCTGCGGCGATCGCCGCCGTGCCACCGGCGGGCGGTGTGACGACGAGATGCACGAAGATCAATAGGTCGGAGTCGGCGGCCCGCGCATTCATGGCGATCTCGCCGGCCTCGGTGCTCCCAATCTTGGCCAGGTTCTCGGCATCTTCAGCATCGTGATTGGTCAGCAGGCCATCGGCATAAAAGGAACGGAAAACGCGCTCGCCCACGATGTGCTGCAGTTCTTCGGCAGTCATCCGACGGTTCACACCGTTTGCACTGACCAGAGCAACGTCGTCGACGCCAGCCGCTGCGGCCCGGCTCAACACGGCCTCGATCACCTTTCCGCGGATATCAGGTCGCCGCATCGTCGGCGTGGGAGTCCCGATGTCATCGAAGGCGATCGTCAGCCGCGTTGCCGGTTCCAACAATGCCGAGAGTGGCTCTGACTGGATCGGTGTGTCGAGTGCAGCGTTGATCGCTTCGACGAGGCCGGGCACCGGGGACAGTGACTCGGCAGGGTAGATCACCCGGGTTCCCAGCGGAAACCTCTCAAGGCGGAAACGATCACCGTCCGGCACAAGCAGCGGCGGAGTGCGTTCGTCGACCTCGAGGACGAAACCGGGTCGGCCCATCTACCAATCTCCTTAGGTCGGAAGCGTCCAGCGCGGCATGATCGGCTTGATCTTCCACTCCACCACCGACCACTGGTTGCGATGAGCGGCCCGCATTAGCGGGATGTCGGGGCTGACCGCCACTGCATTGCCCACAGTTTCCAGCATCGGCAAATCGGAGTGCGAGTCGGCGTAGGCGAAACTACGGTCGAGGTCGACCTCGTGCAGCGCCGCGTAGTGCTTGAGCCACGCAGCCCGAGACTCCCCGACCAACGGCGGCGCGGTGAGAAAGCCGGTGCACCGGCCCTCCTCGTCGACCCCCAGTTCGGCAGCAACGATGACGTCGAACAAGGGCTCGATCGGCCGAGTCAGCGGCCGCACCACCCCAGTGATGAGGATCGTGGTGTGACCGGCGGCGCGATGTTCCCGAATCCTGCGTACGGCCTCAGGAGAGAGCCTGCTCAAGATGTGGGGGGCCATCGACGTATCGACAAAACGCTCCAGGGCGGCGAGATCAGCGCCTCGATAGCGGCGGTAGACCGCGCGTAGGAAGGTGCCGCGATCTCGTTGCTCGGCGCGCAGGTACGCGGGAAGTCGCCGCATGACCTGGCCCACCTCGGCAAGTTGACCTGTGAGTGAGAGCTCCGGCAATCGAGCCCAGAAGTATTGCTCGATGACGTTGGTGGACATGATCGTGCCGTCCAAGTCGAAGATCGCCAGCGCCGCAGAGCCTGCGGTGTCCTTATCCAGGTTCTTCATCGTGGTCGGTCGATTGCCGCGCTTGCTACGGATCGCGTCCATCCGGCGGACCGGCGCGGTGATGGATGGACAATGTACTTCCTGGATGTAGGTCTTCCAGTCGAAAACCGAAGTGTCGAAGGCGAAGGCCGCTTGATCATCAGGATGCAACGCCCGGGTGAGGGCAAGGGTGTTGTCGTCTACGAAGTGCAGCTCCGACTGCGCGTACTCCTTGTAGAGCGAGTGATAGCGCCGCAGGAAATCCAGCCGCACCCGAGTGCGATCCAGGTCCTTGGCGATCTTGCGAGTCCGGTCTGAGCGCGGCATCTGGGCTAACAAGCGCTCCGCCAGCTTGTGGGCGCTTTCTGATGTAGACAGCAGTCGCTCGATTGACGAGGCGCCCGGGAACGTCCACTGCGGCAGCCGGGCTGCCCCGCGTGGACCGCCCTGGAAGGGGTGGGCGAGAAAGTACGCGCGGATGTAGCTGTAGGTGTCCTTGAAAGTCAGGGGATTCCGGGCGCCCGAGCTAACGTGGTAGTACGCCGGGTGCCCGATCTCGGGTTCGGTGGCGCACACCGCGAGAATGGCGTTCACCACGTGGTCACAGGGCACGATGTCGACGACCGCCTCCGGCGTAGCGGGGAACTCCGGAAGCTCGCCCCGCCCGTACGCCAAGATCAACGGCTCCGCCATCTTGAAGCCCTCAATCCAGCCTGGATACGGATGCAACCAGGAGGACTCCACGATCGCTGGTCGGACGATCGAGACGGGCACGTCCCTGCCAACATCGGCTACCACCCGTTCGCCGAGAGCCTTGGTGAAGGTGTAGGCGTCAGTCCAGCCCAGCGAGCGGGCCCGCTCGGTACCGGCCTTGATCAACTCGGCCTGGACCCACTCGACTCGGCGACGCTCGGTGTCGGCCGCGGTGGTCAGAAAACCGGCCTGCCGGTGCTCGCGCTCAGCCTCCTTGCGGAGCTTCGCGAGCTGCTCAGAGGTACGTGACTCCGTCTCGATCAGATCCCGCATGGCAATGCCGGCAGCCGTCTCGGCGTCGTAATCGATGTCGTAGACGTGTGACGCCTCGGGGATCGCGCCGCGCCGGCGGCCGGCCGTGTACGCGGTGGAGATGTGCACGTAGTGCGGGACCTTGCGTCGCTCTCCCGCCTCGTCGGTGACCGCCTCGAGCATGCGATCCAGCAGCGCCTTGGTGCCGATGACGTTCGTCGTGAAGGCTTGGTCGATCGGCGGATCAAAGGAGACATCACCGGCGCAGTGCACCACGATGTCAAGATCGGACGGCAGTCGCGGGACGTTGGGCAGGTCGCCCTCGATGATCTCAATCCTGCTGTCGAGTAGCTCCGCTGCGCCTCCAGCCTCCTGCCGAACCTCAGCGAAGATCGACTTCTTGACCACGGCGATCATCCGATCCCGTGCACTGGCCGAGCCCTTACGGCGGACGACTACCGAAGGCCTGGTCTCGGGCAGTTCGGTCAGGATCTTCCACAAGAGCTGCTCGCCGATGAACCCCGTGACGCCGGTCATCACGATCTTCTTTCCGGCAAGCAAGTCCCGGAGGCGGCCATCGAGCCGCTGAACTGAGCGTCCGGTGGCGGCGGTCGCGGCGGTCATGTGGAGTTGCTTCTTGCGGTGCTACCCAGCTGAGCGGCCATGAGGGCCTCCTCAATGGTGAAGCGGCCGACGTAGAGAGCAGTGCCAATGATGGCACCCTCCACCCCGATCTCGATCATGTCCGTAAGACCCAGGATGTCTTCCAGCGTGGAGATGCCGCCACTGGCGATCACCGGCTTATCGGTCTCCTCACACACCCGGCGTAGCAGCTCGAGATTGGGGCCGCGAAGCATGCCGTCGGCGGATACGTCGGTTACGACGAATCGGGCACAGCCTGCGCGGTCCAGCCGATGCAGCGTCTCGTAGAGGTCGCCGCCCTCCCGGGTCCAGCCGCGGGCGGCGAGCTTGCTACCTCGGACATCCAGGCCAATGGCGATCCGCTCCCCGTAGCGGTCGATGATCTCCTCGCACCACTCAGGTCGTTCCAGTGCGGCGGTCCCGATGTTCACGCGAGCGCACCCGGTTGCCAGTGCCCGCTCCAGCGACTCGTCGTCCCGAATGCCCCCGGACAGCTCGACGTTCAGCCGCAGGTGCGAGGTGAGCTCGGCCACGATCTCAGCATTGTTGCCCCGTCCGAAGGCGGCATCCAGATCCACCAAGTGGACCCACTCCGCGCCCGCGTCCTGCCAGCGTTGGGCAGCAGCCCGCGGGTCACCGAACCGCTTTTCCGACCCGGCGCGCCCCTGGACGAGCTGCACCGCCTGTCCCCCAGCGATGTCGACCGCGGGCAACAGCACCAGCCGGTCGGCGCCGGCCGCAGCGTGTGAAGGACTTGCCGAATGCACCAGATGACCCTATCGCCAGCCGTGAGCTACGCCGGACGCTTGGACTTCGGCAGCTTCGCAACGATCAGGTCGTACGAGGCGTCGATCAGGTCTCGGATCTCGTCGGGCGGAATGGTCCCATCGAGGCTGAAAGTGTTCCAGCCGTGCTGGCCGATGTAGGCCATCTTGCTGGCGGCACCCTGATAGCGATCGAGCAACAGGTCGGCGGTTTCGCGGTCACCACACTTCAAGCCGATGGCCGTCTGGCCTTCGGCACTGCCGAGAAAGGCAAAGATCTTCTCGCCCACTTTGGCGACGACGTCACCGTCCCAGGGCTCGTCCCGCCAGGCGCCCGGCTTGGCCAGGCAGTAGTCGAGCCACCGCGTCTTGCTCACCACTCGATCAGCCCTTTCTAGCTGCTGCTCGCGCATTGCGCAGCAAGCCGACGCTCGCAGCATGACACGTCACAACGTCGCGACCCAGTTGGCGATCAAGCGCGCTCCAGCGTCACCCGACTTTTCGGGGTGGAACTGGGTGGACCACAGCGGCCCGTCCTCGACCGCCGCCACGAACCGGTCGCCACCATGTTCGGCCCACGTAATCCGCCGCTCGGGAGCCGGGGCTTGCGCACGCACGCCGTAGCTGTGCACGAAATAGAAGCGCTCGGATTCGATACCGGCGAACAAGTGGCTACTAGTGGCTGCCTCGATGGTGTTCCAGCCCATGTGCGGCAGCCGCTCGGCGTGCAGTTGTTCGACGAGCCCGGGCCAGATGCCGCAACCTTCGGAACGCAGTCCGTGCTCGATGCCGGCCTCGAACAGCACCTGGTGGCCGACGCAGATGGCAAGCGTCGGTCGCCCGCTCGTGCGACGGGCGGCAATGATCTCTGGCCCACCGACGGCGGCCAACCCGGCCATGCATGCGGCGAACGCCCCGACGCCGGGCACGACGAGGCCATTGGCAGCACTCGCAAGCCGAGCGTCGGTGGTCACGATGACTTCCGCGCCTGCTCGAGCGACTGCCCGCTCCGCTGAGCGGATATTGCCTGAGCCGTAGTCGAGGACGACGACTGTCGTCACAGAGCTCCCTTGGTGCTTGGTACGCCGTCCACTCGTGGGTCGTTGGCAACTGCGTCGCGGAGTGCCCGCGCCAAGGCCTTGAACTGACACTCGACGATGTGGTGCGGGTCGCGTCCGGAGATCACCGTCAGGTGCAGGCAGATCTGGGCGTGAAAGGCGAGCGTTTCCATGACGTGGCGGGTCAGCGAGCCGCTGTAGGGAACGCTGGCTGGAGCGCCCCCAGCCCCTTCGGAACCGCCGATCAGCACATACTCCTGTCCCGCCGGCTCCCCCGTGTGTACGCAGTAGGGTCGCCCGGAGACGTCGACCACCGCCTGCGCCAGCGCTTCGTCCAGCGGCACGAGTGCACTGCCGAAGCGCCGAATCCCCCGTTTGTCGCCCAGCGCAGAACGGAGTGCCTGGCCGAGCACGATCGCGGTGTCCTCCACCGTATGGTGGGCGTCGATCTGTAAGTCTCCGGCGCTTTCCACGTCGAGATCGATCAGGGAATGTGTGGCGAAGGCCGTCAGCATGTGGTCGAAGAACCCCACACCCGTCGAGATCTGGGCGCGACCGGTGCCATCGAGATTGAGACTGACGCTGACCTTCGACTCCGAGGTTTGTCGTTCCAGGCTTGCGGTACGGGCCTCGCTCATCGAATCTCCTTGTCGATTTCAGTTCCGAGCACGGCGACCAGGGCATCTTTGAAGGCCTGCATCTCCGTCGGGGTGCCCGCGGATGCCCGCAGCCAGCCGTCAGGCCCGGTTTCCCGGATCAGCACCCCGCGGTCGAGCAGGGCCTGCCATACCGCATGGCGATCCTCGAACCGCCCGAAGAGTACGAAGTTGGCGTCTGATTCCGCAACCTGCAGCCCCCGGCCGGCGAGCCAACTCGCCAGATCGTCACGAGCCTGCCGCAGTTGGTCGACCTTCGCCAACATCTCCGGCGCATGCGCTAGGGCGACCCGGGCGGCAGCCTGAGTGAGCGCCGAGAGGTGATAGGGCAGCCGTACGATGCGGAGCGCCTCGATGAATGCTGGGGCTGCCGCAAGGTAGCCGAGCCGCCCGGCAGCGAAGGCGAAGGCCTTGGACATCGTCCGGCTGACGGCCAGCCGTGGGTGGTATGGAAGCAGCTCGAGTGCGCTTGGAGTCCCAATCCGCGCGAACTCGTAGTAGGCCTCATCGATGACGACCACACCAGGTGCGACGTCACAAATGGCCTGAATGGTTTCCAGGCTGACGGCGGTTCCGGTGGGGTTGTTCGGGCTGGTGATCAGCACCACATCCGGTCGCGCTTGCAGTACTGCGGCCGCCGCGGCGTCCGGGTCGACGGTGAAGTCGTCGCGGCGGGGAACGGTGCACCACTCGCTGTGCGTGTCGCGGGCGTACTCGGGGTACATCGAGTACGTCGGCGCGAACGACAGCACTCGCCGACCCGGCCCGGCGAACGCCAGCAGCACGTGCAGCATCACCTCGTTGCTGCCATTGGCCGCCCAGATCTGCTCGGCACTCAACCCGTGGCCGAGGTAACGAGCCAGATCGCCACGCAGCGCCAGCGCATCACGCTCGGGGTAGCGGTTCATCGAGCGACCGGCTTCGGCCACGGCTGCCGCAATCTCGCTGATCACCTGCTCGCTCGGCGGATACGGATTTTCGTTGACGTTCAAGCAGACAGCGACATCGAGCTGAGGCGCTCCGTACGGCCGCTCACCAACCAGCTCGGGTCGAAGCGGAAGCTCCTCAAGCGCGGGACTCGCGGTGGCTCCCGACATCACTGCACGCGCGTCGACGGGAAGAATCTCCGGGCCATTGCGGCCCCGTGCGCGGGTAGGTCCTCGGCGTCGGCAAACACCTCGACCTTGCGGGCGACCTCGGCGAAGGCAGCCTGGGTGTAGCTGACGATGTGCATCATCTTGAGGAAGCTCCGCACGTTGAGTCCCGAGGAGTGGCAGGCACACCCGCCCGTCGGCAGCACGTGGGTGCTTCCCGCGCAGTAGTCGCCCAGCGAAACCGGCGACCAGGGCCCGACGAAGATCGCTCCTGCGTTGGTGATCATGGACGCCACCTGGTCAGGGTTGGCGGTCTGGATCTCGAGGTGTTCTGCTGCGTAGCCGTTGGCCACGTCGATGCCTTGCTCTATGTCGTCCACCATCACGATGGCGGATTGGCGACCAGCCAATGATTGGACGATACGTTCCACATGCTTGGTCGCCGGCACCTGAGCCGAGAGCTCTGCCTGGGTGCCCTCGGCCAGCTCGTCGGAGTCAGTGATCAACACCGCGGCCGCGAGCGGATCGTGCTCGGCCTGGGAGATGAGATCCGCGGCCACATGGACCGGATCCGCCGTCGCATCGGCAAGCACCGCAATCTCGGTGGGCCCTGCTTCGGCGTCAATGCTGACACGGCCCCGGAGCAGCCGCTTTGCCGCGACAACGTAGATGTTGCCTGGTCCGGTGATCAAGTCGACCTGGCGGCACAGGCCAGGCACACCATGGGCGAACATTGCGATCGCCTGCGCCCCGCCGACCGCATAGACCTCCTCAACACCGAGGATGTGACAGAGCGCGAGGATGTTGGGATGTGGCAGGCCGCCGAACTCGATGTGCGGCGGCGAGGCGAGCGCGATGGAGGGTACGCCGGCCACCTTGGCCGGGACGACATTCATGATCACGCTCGACGCCAGCGGCGCGAGCCCACCCGGGACGTACAAGCCGACGCGGCTGACCGGAATCATGCGACGACGAACGACTGCGCCGGGCGCCACGCTGACCTCGCCACCACTGTCACCAAGCTCGGTCTCACTGACCCGGCGCCGGCGCTCGATCGCTGTTGCGAACGCCTTTCGCAGATCGGGGTGCAGCCGTGCAGCAGCGGTCTCCAATGCTGTCGTCGGCACTCGGAAGGTGGCCGGAAGCACTCGATCGAAACGCATCGAGTAGTCAGCCAGTGCAGCCGCCCCGCGACGCGCGACATCGGAGCAGATGGGCCGAACGATCTCCGTCGCGGCGGCTACATCGAAATCAGCCCGAGGCACAATGGCGGCGTAATCCAGCGGCTGGCCGGCCGCCCGCCGGCCGCGGAGATTGACCACCCGAAGCACGGAGAGATTCTACGGCCCAGGCGCCGTGCGCCGACTTTGATAAGGAATAGCCGGTCCGCCGGATTAATATCTCATTCGTCCAAGCGCCGCTAGTCTGCCGAGGAGGTCCATGGAAGAGCCACTGCCGGAACGCGGCGTCATCCTCAAGGCCGCAATCGGCATTGGCCTTTACGCAATGGCTTTTGGTGCCTCTTTCGGAGCGATCTCGGTGGGCTCCGGACTCACTCTGGCCCAGACCATGGTGCTCAGCCTGGTGATGTTCACTGGAGCATCACAATTCGCCTTCGTTGGCGTGGCAACAGCGGGCGGTTCGCCCCTTGCAGCCGTACCGGCAAGTCTGCTGCTGGGCGTCCGCAATGCGTTCTATGGCGTACCTCTCTCCGAGATCTTGCACCCGCGAGGATTGGCCAGGCTTTGGACCGCGCACTTCGTCATCGACGAGACAACCGCGATGGCAGTGAGCCAAGCCACCCCTCGCGCCCGACGCTATGCCTTTTGGGCGACGGGGCTGATCTTGTTCTCCCTCTGGCAATTCGGCAGCCTGTCCGGCGCACTTATTGGCCGCGCGGTCAACCCCAGTGATGTAGGGCTCGATGCTGCTGCTCCAGCCGTTTTCTTGGCCCTACTTTGGCCTTCGCTGCGGCGCCGGGACGCGCGTTGGGTGGCGCTGGGCGGAGCAGCAGTGGCGCTTGCGCTGGTGCCGCTGACACCGCCTGGCATCCCGGTGATCGCTGCGGCCAGCGTGGCGCTCGTTGCCGGGCTACGTCCGAGTCGCGAAGACGCTGAGCGCGTCGAGGATCGGGAGTCTTCGTGACTCCACTGTGGCTGGCACTTGTCATCGCGGCCGTCGGCTCCTACCTGCTCAAGCTGGCAGGTATGTCGCTCCCTGAGTCGATCTTGAACCATCCCAAGGTGCAACGGGTGGCACAGTTCCTGCCTATTGCGATGTTGTCAGCGTTGGTGGCTATTGAGCTTTTCGACGGCGGCGGTCGCTACCTGGTGGACTGGCGCACTCTGGCCGGAGTTGCCGCTGCGGTCGTCGCCCTGCTGCTGCGGCGCGGTTTCCTCGTGGTGTTCCTGGTCGCGATTGCGGTGACCGCCTTGCTACGCCTGGCTACTTGAGCGTCGCCGGCGGAAAAGCGGCCGTGGCTCGTCGTCATCGCGGCCAAGAGAGGAGCCCAGCAGCACCGGGATGATGGCGAAGAACGGCCACGTGAGCAGCGAGGCCCAGGCCCGAAGCGTGAGCGGAATCGGCACCAGGTCTCCTGGCTGAGCTGCGGCCAACCGAGCCGAGAAATCACCCGGTCCGAGTCGGTATCCGACCAGCCAGCAGGTCAGGGCGGAGGCCGTGGCGCAAACCAACACCACGAGCACCACAGACCAGCCGAGATCACGAAGCCAGCGCCAAGCCGCGAGTCCGATCAGGAGGCCCACTACCACACCTACTGCACAGAACCATGCGTCGCCGGCGATGAATTGACTTAGCCCGCGCTCGGACGTCGCGGCTCCCCCGTTGCTGTTCAGCTCGTAGGCCGGAGGCTTCACCACCAACCACCAGACCACCCCAGCAGCAGCACCCAGGCCCAGCGAGACCGCCGCGAACCCAGTCAGTCGAGCGACCAGCCGCCACCTGCGCTGGGTCGGGACGGGCGCAGATTCAGTCACGACACCAGACACGACGGCCCCAGCAATGCCTTGAGGTCGGCCATCAACGGCGGCGATGGGGTCACTCTCAGCCGTTCGTCGAGCTTCATCACGGTCGTCTTGTCCGCGGACCGGAGCCGTAGCCGCACCTCGGTTAGACCGGGATGTGCCGCGAGCACGTCACGGAGCTGTTGCACCAGCTGCGGCGTGCACCGCGCCGCCGACAACGAGATCACCACCGGTTCGTTGCGCGTCTCGGTGATATCAGGAAGGCTGAGTTCGGACGCGTTCAGCGACACCGCATCATCCTCAGCCTTCACTCTGCCCTTGATCTTGACCACTGTGTCGGTGGCCAGCACGGTGGACACCATCTCGTACGCCTTCGGGAACAGCAAGACCTCGATCGACGCCTCCAAATCCTCAACGGTGATCACTGCCCAGATGTCGCCGCGGCGCGTGGTCTTGCGGGTGATGTTGGTGATCATGCCCGCGATGGTCACGGTGCATTCTCGGGGACCATCGTCCGCGAGCAGCTCGCCGATACCGATGTCGCGCTCTGCGGCGAGGATGTGCTCCAGGCCCTGGAGCGGATGATCACTTACATAGAGGCCGAGCATCTCACGCTCGAACGCCAGCTTGGTTCGCTTGTCCCAGTCGGGCAGGTCGGGAACGCTGCCCGACAGCACCGGATCGGTGTCCGCGAGCTCGCCGAACAGGTCATCCTGGCCGTTCGCCTCGTTGCGCTTGAGATCGAGCACCCCGTCAACCGCCGACTCGTAGATAGTCATCAGGGCCCGCCGCGAATGCCCCATCGACTCGAAGGCGCCCGCCTTGATCAACGACTCGATCACCCGCTTGTTGCACACCACCAACGGCACCTGGTCCAAGAAGCCGTGGAAGTTCACGGCCTTGCCGTGGGCTTCGCGAGCGGCAACGATTCCGTCGACCACGTTGTGCCCCACGTTGCGTACCGCGGTCAGGCCGAAGCGGATGTCGGCACCGACCGGAGTGAAGTTGGCTGCCGATTCGTTGACGTCTGGCGGCAGCACCTGGATTCCCATGCGACGGCACTCGTTGAGGTACACGGCCATCTTGTCTTTGTCGTCGGCCACCGACGTGAGGAGTGCGGCCATGAACTCTGCGGGGAAGTTGGCCTTCAGGTATGCAGTCCAGTAGGAGACCATCCCGTACGCCGCGGTGTGGGCCTTGTTGAAGGCGTAGTCGGAGAACGGAACCAACGTGTCCCAGAGGGCTTTGATCGCGGCTGGAGAGTAGCCATTCGCCTGCATGCCTTCGGAGAACGGCACGAACTCGGCGTCGAGGATCTCCTTTTTCTTTTTGCCCATCGCCCGCCGCATGTTGTCGGCGTGGCTGAGGGTGAAGCCGGCGACCTTCTGGGCGATCGCCATGACCTGCTCCTGATAGACGATCAGCCCGTGAGTCGTGTCCAGGATCTCTGCGAGCGGCTCGGCCAGTTCAGGGTGGATCGGCGTGATTTCCTGCCGCTTGTTCTTCCGCAACGCATAGTTCGTGTGGCTGTCGGCTCCCATCGGGCCGGGCCGATAGAGCGCCAGCACCGCTGAAATGTCCTCGAAGTTGTCTGGGCGCATCAGCCGCAGCAAGGAGCGCATCGGCCCGCCGTCGAGCTGAAAGACCCCAAGCGTCTCCCCTCGCCCGAGCAGCGCGTACGTGGCCGCGTCGTCGAGCGGCAGGTCCTCCAGCACGAGCGTGAATCCGCGGTTGAGTGCGATGTTGGCGACCGCATCGTCGAGCACGGTGAGATTGCGGAGCCCGAGAAAGTCCATCTTCATCAGGCCCAGCGACTCACACGTCGGATAGTCGAACTGCGTGATGATCGCGCCGTCCTGCTCTCGGCGCATGATCGGGATGATGTCGATCAGCGGTGCACTGGACATGATCACGCCGGCAGCGTGTACCCCCCACTGCCGCTTCAGACCTTCCAGATCCTTGGCGGTGTCCACCACCGTCTTGACGTCCGGGTCGGCCTCGTAGAGGGCTCGAAACTCTCCGCCCTCTCCATACCGTGGATGTTCGCGGTCAAAGAGCTTGGCAAGCGGCACATCCTTGCCCATCACCGGCGACGGCATCGCCTTGGTGATCTTCTCGCCAACGCCGAATGGGTAGCCCAAGACACGAGAGGCATCCTTGACGGCCTGCTTGGCCTTGATCGTGCCGTACGTGACGATTTGGCTGACCCGGTCCTCGCCATACTTCTCGCTGACATAGCGGATCACCTCGCCGCGCCGGCGCTCATCGAAGTCGATGTCGAAGTCGGGCATCGAGACGCGGTCGGGATTGAGGAATCGCTCGAAGATCAGTCCATGGGCGAGCGGATCAAGATCGGTAATCCGCATTGCGTAGGCAGCGATCGAGCCGGCCCCGGAGCCACGGCCTGGCCCCACGCGGATGCCGTGCTCTTTCGCCCAGTTGATGAAGTCGGCAACCACCAAGAAGTATCCGGCGAAGCCCATTGCAATGATCACGCTGGTCTCGAAGTCGGCCTGGTTGCGAACCGTGTCGGGAATCTCGCCTGGATAGCGCCGATGCAGGCCGGCCTCGACCTCGTGCACGAACCAGGAATCCTCGGTCTCCCCCTGCGGGCACGGGTAGCGCGGCATGTAGGTCCCGTTGCCGTCGGTGAAGGACACATCGCAACGCTCGGCGATCGCCAGTGTGTTGTCGCATGCCTCAGGGAGCTCAGCGAACAGCGCGCGCATCTCGGCTGGCGACTTGAGGTAGTGCTGGTCGCCTTCGAACTTGAACCGATTCCCATCGGCCATGGTCGAGCCGGTCTGCACGCAGAGCAGAACCTCATGCGCGGCGGCGTCGGATTGATGGGTGTAGTGCAGGTCGTTTGTCGCCACCAGCGGCAGCTTCAAGTCCTTCGCAATCTTGAGCAGGTCAGCACGCACCCGATTTTCGATGCTCAGCCCATGGTCCATGAGCTCCACGAAGTAGTTGCCTGCGCCAAACAGGTCGCGGAACTCGGCAGCGCTCGCGATCGCATCGTGGTAGCGGCCGAGCCGCAGGTAGGTCTGTACTTCTCCGCCCGGGCAACCTGTCGTGGCGATCAGTCCATCGGAGTAGCGGGCGAGTAGTTCGCGATCCACCCGGGGCTTGTAGAAGTAGCCCTCCAGCGACGCCAGCGAGCTCAGCCGGAACAGGTTGTGCATCCCGGGGGTGTTCTCGGCCCACATGGTCAGATGGGTAAATGCTCCGCCCCCGGAGACGTCGTCGGAGCCGCCGTCACCCCAGAGCACTCGGCGTCGTTCGGAGCGGTGAGTCTTCGGGGTGAGATAGGCCTCGATGCCGATGATCGGCTTAACCGACGACGCCCTGCCGGCCTTGTAGAACTCGTACGCGCCGAAGGTGTTGCCGTGGTCGGTGATCGCGATCGCTGGCATGCCCATCTGCTCGCAGCCGGAGAAGAGGTCGGCCACACGGGCCGCCCCATCGAGCATCGAATACTCCGAGTGCACGTGCAGGTGGACGAATGAGCGGTCCCCAGGCTGCGTGCTTCCCGGCATACCTGCACCAACCTCCAAATCGAACCATGCTGCTCGCGCGCCTTGCGGGCGCGAGTGGGGAAGCTCAGCAAGCGCCTACATTAGTCGCCGAATCCCTCTACCAGTCTGCGACGCGCCTCTGACAGTCCGTGAGCGTAGAGCGCAAATGGGATTGGGGGCTGAAGGTCAGTCGCCGCAGAGCGCCAGCACTTTCTCGATAGTCCGGATGTTGCGGACCGTCGAACTGACGCCGATGACGGCACTGAACTTCTCGGCCAGCTTGCTCCTTCCAATGCCTTGCGAGTAGTGCACATAGACCTCCTGGCCGGCGAAGCTGAAGGGTTCGTAGTCCTGCGCGATTTCGCCCACGTTCTGCTTTGCGTCCGCCGGCGGTGGCTTGGTCAAGAAGGCGACCGTGACCTGACTCGGATTGCCGTCCGGGTAGGGATTCTCAGCCAGAATCTTCTTCAGTTGGGCCGGCGTACGCACTGTGACATCGATCTGGCGTCCAAAGCTGTCCTTGATCCCTGTGGAAATCTCCCGTTCCACAGTCGCGGCCTTCTTCGTGGAACTGACGATCAAGTTGCCACTGTTGATGTAGGTCGCGACGTCGGCATAGCCAAGATCTTCGGCCATGGCCCGCAGCGCTGGCATGGAGATCTTGTTGTTGGGGCCGAGGTTGATTCCACGCAGGAAGGCGACGTAGGTAGCCACATCGCCATCATTCCAGCCCTCCCGTTCGCCGCTCGAGAATCTGAATGTCTGAAGCGTCGAGTGTGCACCAACTGCCGGGTTGTCTCGCGATCAAGCACCCGCGATCACACGCCGAGCAGCCGCCCTGGGCGCCGCCGTTTGAAGACCACCCACGTGACCAGACAGCACACGGCGTAGAACGCAATAAAAGCGATGTAGGCGCCGTCGCCGTTCTTCAGGGTGAGGAAGGACTGCCGAAAGGCCAAGTTGACCATGACGCCACCTAGCGCCCCGATCGCGCCAGCCAACCCGATCAAGGCACCCGAGCGCTGAATCGCCCGATGATCAGCCTCTGCCAGGTCAAGGCCAGCACCGACCTCAAGCTGCGCCTTGGCGTGGAAGATCGCCGGGATCATCTTGTACGTCGACCCGTTGCCAATCCCGCTGAAGATGAACAGCATCACGAAGCCAATGACGAACACCGGCAGCGACTTGCGCTGAGAGGCTCCCAGCACGATCAGCGCACCGACCGCCATGGCGATGAAGTTGTAGAACGTGACCACCGAGCCTTTGAATCGGTCGGCCAAAGCGCCACCGACTGGACGGATCAATGAGCCCAGCAAGGGACCGAGGAAGGTCAGCGCGGCAGCCTTGACCGGCTGGGGGAACTGCTCGGGGAATTGCACCAGCAGCACCTGGCCAAAGGCGAACCCGAACCCGATGAACGAGCCGAAGGTCCCGATGTAGAGCAGCGACATGATCCAGGTCTCTGAATGCCGGCTTACCTCGCGAATTGCACCCTTGCTGTTGCTAGTCACGCTCAGGTTGTCCATCTTCACCGCCGCACCGATCGCCGCGAGGATGATCAAGGGGAGGTAGATGGCGACCACTGTCCGGGGGTGCTGGGTGCCGAGAGTCGCCAGTACCAACAGGCCGACGAGCTGCACAGCAGGTACACCCAGGTTGCCGCCGCCGGCGTTGACTCCCAGCGCCCAGCCCTTGAGCCGCGAGGGGTAGAAGGCGTTGATGTTGGACATCGAGGAGGCGAAGTTGCCGCCGCCGACACCAGCGAAGAGCGACACGATCAACAGCGTGCTGAACGAGACACCAGGCTTGAGCACGATGGCGATCAAGATGCACGGCACGAGCAGCAGCAGCGCAGATACGATCGTCCAGTTGCGGCCGCCGAACTTTCCGACGGCGAAGGTGTACGGCAGCCGTAGCAGTGCGCCCACCAAGGTCGGTGCCGCTGTCAGCAGGAACTTCTGGGCCGGATCGAAGCCATAGTCCTTGCCGAGAAAGAGCACCAACACAGACCAGATGCTCCAGATGGAGAACCCGATGTGCTCGCTGAAAACCGAGTAGATCAGGTTGCGGCGGGCGACCGCCTTGCCGATCGTGTTCCAGAACTCGCTGTCTTCGGGTCGCCAGTCGTCGATCCAGCGGCCACCGAGGCGACGTCGGGCCGCTGTGGTTGTGGCGGTCGTGGTGATGTTGACATCGCTCATGATCATTCCTGCCTGGTTGTGGTGGTGCGGGTGTGGAGGTGAGCTCGTCGGAGCGGTGGACGGGCTCAGTTCGGATGTAGGCCTCTGAGGAGCGCTTCGATGGGCTTAGGCCGAAGAAGAGATCTCTCACGACACGTGGACGACGATCTCGCCGCCGTCGACATACACCGGATAGGTCCGCAGCGGTGCGGCGCCGGTGGTCGAGCATCCGGTGTCCAGCTCGAAAGCGTTCATGTGCAGCGGGCAGAGTACGACTCTGTTGTCGGTTTGGCCGTCTGCGATGGGTCCACCCTTGTGCGGGCATACCGCGGACAGCGCACGAAGGCTGCCGTCGCGCTTGCGGAACACCGCAATTTGGTGGCCGCCGACGGCAAAAGCGCGACCTTCGCCGTACGGGATCTGGTCGACCGGGCCGAGCTGGTAGGCGACCCCGGCCGCCGCATGGGCCTCTGCGGCCGGCCCCGAGCCCGTGATCATCGCGGCGTTCACCAGGCGCCGCCGAGCAATTGTTCAGCTCGATCGGCCGACACTGTGGGCAGCACTTCCAGCGGAAGTGAGGTCCGGAACTGACCGGGCGTCACAGGGTCGCCCCCTTGTTGACTCCATGGGTCGACGTGGCTGTCAACGTGCTCTTGGACTGCGGCATCCAGCCGCTCGGCAATCCCCTCGCTGTCCTCAACCACGACGGCCTTGATGTGATCGAGTCCTACTCGCGGCACGAACGCGTAGGTGCGCTCCAGCCATTTGGCGTTTTCCCGGTAGTACTGCAGAAACCTCCCGGTTAACTTCTTGGCGGTCTCCGCATCGTCCACAGTGACAAGCAGGTCGCCCCTACGGACATGGGCCCCCGCCGCGCCGCCGATGTAGATCTCCCAGCGGCCACCCTCGATCGCAACAATCCCGAGGTCCTTGACGTATGACTCGGCGCAGTTTCGCGGACAGCCCGAGACCGACAGCTTCATCTTCGCTGGGGATTCCATGCCCTGCATCCGAGTTTCGAGCTCGACGCCGAGCTTGGTGGAGTTACCAAGCCCGAAGCGGCAGAACTCCTGACCTACACAGGTCTTGACGGTTCTGAAGGACTTGCCGTACGCGAAGCCTGACGGCATTCCCAGGTCGTCCCAAACGCGCGGTAGATCCTCCTTCCTGATCCCGAGCAGGTCGATCCGTTGCCCGCCGGTGAGCTTCACCATCGGCACCGCGTACTTCTCGGCGACATCGGCAATGCGGCGCAGCTGCTCGGGAGTTGTGACGCCGCCCCGCATCTGCGGGACCACGGAGAATGTGCCGTCCTTTTGGATGTTGGCGTGCACCCGGTCATTGATAAAGCGACCTTCGCGATCATCCGGCGCATCAGCGCCCCAGATCAGTTTGAGCAGCGATGCCAGGCCCATCTTCGACTTGGCGTCCTCCTCACCGTCCGGCGCAAGCGCTGCAAAGACCTCTGCTACGGAGCGGAGGTTTTGCGTGCGAATGGCTTGCACCAATGCGGGCTTGTCCATGGGGATGCCCGGCACGTAGTAGTGGGCCGCCGGGTCCTCCTCAAGAGCGCCGCCGGCGGCGTATTCGACCAATTGTGCGACCAGTCCCTTGCACGAGCCACAGCCTTTTCCAGCTCGGGTGGCGTCCATGACACCGGAAACCGTCTTGCATCCTCCTTTGACGGTGTCCACGATGGTGGACTTGCAGACGCCGTTGCAGTTGCAGATCTGCGCGTCATCGGCGAGCTCGGCCACTCCGACTTCTGCGGGAGGGCCGCCAAGGTCGAACAGCAGCTCCACCCGCTCTTCCGGCAGCGGCAGGCCACGATCGAAGGCCTGCTGCAGGAAAGCCAGCTTCTCGCTGTCGCCGAGCAGAGTCGCGCCGACGATCTTGCCGTCGCGGATCACGACTGACTTGAACACGCCCCGCTTTGGCTCGGAGAAGACGATGTGCTCATCGGTATCGCGCTCCGGTTCGGTCAACCCCATCGCGGCCACCTCGACGCCGGCCACCTTGAGCTTGGTTGCCGTGCGGGAACCGAGGTACGCCGCCTGCGGGTTATTGCCGGTGATCACGTCGGCCAACACGACGGCCTGCTCCCAGAGCGGAGCCACCAGGCCGTAGACCTCGCCGCGATGTTGCACACACTCCCCTACGGCGAAGACGTGGTCGTCGTCGACGGTGCGCATCTGGTCGTCGACCACGATCGCCCGCTCGACGGTGAACCCGCTCGTCGTCGCGACGTCGGTGTTCGGCCTGATGCCGGCTGCCACCACGACGAGGTCGCAGTCGATCTCGGTCTCGTCCCGCAGCCGCACGCCTTGGACCTTGTCGGGACCCCAGATCGTGGTTGCCCGGTTGTTGGTGAAGATGCCGATGCCGAGCTCGGCCATGCTGCGGCGGAGCACTTCCCCGCCTTCGCGCCCAAGCTGGGCATTCATCAGCCAGCGTCCGGAGTGGACGACGTCGACGTCGATTCCGTGACCCTGCAAACCCCGCGCTGCCTCCAATCCGAGCAGGCCGCCGCCGATCACCACGGCGCGACGGTGATCATCACGAGTGACGTAGTCGATCATGCCGCGGGTGTCGTCGATAGTCCGGAAGGCGAACACGCCAGGAAGTAGCAAGCCGTCGGGCGTGTAGAGGCCATCCATCGGCGGCACGAAGGACCGGCTACCTGTCGCAATGATCAACTCGTCGTACGGCGTGATCTGCCCGTCATCGGAGAACACCATCTGGGCGAAGCGATCGATGCGCTGTACGCGGACTCCGGCGTGCAGCAGGATGCCGTTCTCGATGTACCACTCCAGCGAGTTCAAAAAGATGTCGTCCTGCGACTCCTCACCTGAGAGCACGTGACTCAGCATGATCCGGTTGTAGTTCCCGTACGGCTCGTCGCCGAACATCGTGATCGAGAACTGCCCCGCCCCGCCACGCGCGAGGATCTCCTCGACGACGCGGGCACCTGCCATGCCGTTGCCGATCACCACGAGCCGACGCCGGTTGTGGTATTCCGCCCCTGTCTCAGCTGGGCGTTCGATGAGTGTCGTCATCAGTGCTCCACCAGCCCAAGATCGACGACAAGGTGACCGGACAGGCCGAGCGGCGCGACGAGCTGCAGCTCCACCACCGATCCGCCTTCGATGTCCTCCACCACTCGCAGCGGCACATGCACATCGCTTCTGGCTCCGATCGGGAAGTACCGCATCGGTACGCCGTCGCGCATCAGGACAACAGTGATCAGCTCATCGGTCGTGTTGCCGCCGCGAAAGTAGAGTGCTTGGCTGATCACCCCGTCGGGAACCAAGTAGCTGAGGTCAGTGTTGATCGAGACCGGCTTGTCCAGCCCTGCACCCTCGAAGGCGTAGATGCCTTGCAGGAAACGGTTCTGAGTGATCATTTTAGGGTCCTTCCCCCTATTTGTGTGGCGCTCGCGCGCCCGCGTGGACGGCGCCCGACTGAGCAGGTGAAGATCGTCAGGCGACCCGATCCGCCGTACGGCGGCCGCGCAAACCTTGAAGGCCGGCATCCGCGAGTAGGGATCCAGCGCCGGGTTGGTAAGTGCGTTGGCGGCTGAGGCGCCGCCCCAATGGAAAGGGACGAAAACCACGTCCTGTCGGATGTCGGTGCTGATCGAAGCCCGGAAGGCGGCGCTGCCACGGGGGGTGCTGATCTGAACAATGTCGGCGTTGCCAATGTTCAGGCGACGAGCGAGGTCGGGGTGCAACTGCGCCTCGGGCTGCACCTGGGACTGGGACGGGCTTGGCACCCGGCGGGTCTGGGCGCCGCTCTGGTACTGGGCCATCAGCCGGCCCGTGGTCAGCACGTAGGGGTAGTCGTGGTTAGGGCGCTCGTCCGGTTCGTGATGCTCGACGCGGATGAAGTTGGCCCGCCCGTCCGGGGTCGGGAAATCATCGGTGAACAGCCTCGGCGTACCTGGATGATCTTCACTGGGGCACGGCCAGAAGACACCCTGCTCGGCATCGATCCGTTCGTAGCTGATGCCTGCGTAGTCCGCGATGCCACCAGCGCTGGCGAGCCGCAGTTCGGCGAAGACCTCGCCCGGATCGGCCGAGAAGAAGCGGCCTCGACCAAGCCTGTCGGCCAGTTCCTTGATCAGCCACAGGTCGTCATAGACGCCGGCCGGGGGTGGCAGGGCCTGGCGGCGGCGAATCACCCGGCCCTCGAGGTTGGTCATCGTGCCCTGCTCCTCAGCCCACTGGGCAGTCGGCAGCACGACGTCGGCAAGCGCGGCGGTCTCGGACAGGAAGATGTCGGAGACCACCAGGAGGTCCAGGGCACCTAGCCTGTCGATAACCCGGTTCACGTCCGGTGCCGACACGGCGATATTGGAGGCCAGCACGAGCAGCCCGCGTGTGCCGCCGGGCTTGTCCATCCGGTCCAACATCTCGAACGCGGAAAGCCCCGGCTGTGGAAGCTCGGAGGGATCTATGCCCCACACACCTGCGACATACGCCCGGTCGGCCGGGTCAGCCAGCTTGCGATAGCCGGGCAGCTGGTCAGCCTTTTGACCGTGTTCTCGGCCGCCTTGGCCATTGCCCTGGCCGGTGATCGTTCCGTAGCCCGAACCCGGCTTGCCGGGCAGGCCCAAGGCCAATGCCAGGTTGATGTAGGCCTGCGCCGTGTCCGTACCCGAGCTGTGCTGTTCGGCACCTCTAGCGGTCAAGATCATCGCCGTCTCGGCCGAGGCAAGGGCTTCGACGGTCTCGTAGAGTTCGGCGACCGGGACGCCAGTGATCCTTTCCACACGGTCCGGCCAGTAGGAGGCAACACTGGCTTGCACCGCAGGAAAGCCCTTGGTGCGAGCCGCGATGTAGTCCCGATTCACCAGGTCTCGTTTGATCAGCAGATGGAGTAGACCGTTCGCCAACGCCAAGTCGGTACCCGGCCATGGGGCCAGATGCCGGGTGGAACCGTGCGCCGTTGCCGTTCTGCGCGGGTCGACGACGATATGGGTGGCACCGGCGGCCCGGCCAGCATCGAAGAACTGCATTGCCGGTGGCATCGTCTCGGCTGGGTTGGATCCGACAAGCAGGATGGTCCCGGCTTCGGCGATGTCGGCCAGCGGGAAGGGCAATCCGCGGTCGATTCCGAACGCTCGGTTGGCCGCCGTCGCGGCCGATGACATGCAGAAGCGCCCGTTGTAGTCGATCATCGATGACCGCAGCGCGACCCTGGCAAACTTGCCGAACGCGTACGCCTTCTCGTTGGTGAGGCCGCCACCACCGAAGCATCCGATCGCATCGGGGCCGTCGGCGGTCTGCAGCGCAGTGATCTTGGAGACAACCCAGGTAAGCGCCTCGTCCCAGGAGGCGGCGCGAAACTCGCTGGTCCGATCGCCGGGCACGCTCCGCACCAGCGGCGTCAGCAGCCGCTGAGGGTGATCAAGAAGCGTCGCGGCTGTCCAGCCCTTGGAGCACAATCCGCCGAGGTTGGTAGGAAAGTCGTGCTGTGGTTGAAGAGATGCAGGGCGGTCCCCAGCCACCATCGAGACACCGCACTGCAGCGAGCAATAGGGGCAGTGCGTGAGGGTAGGGGTGGCGCTCACCTTCTCTATCGTGGGCAGACGCTGTTACGAGGGGCTGCTGGACGCGTTACGGGAAGCTCACTGATCGCTCACATCCGATTGATCCGCATGTGAGGTTCCGTGATTCCGATGCCCAGCCGGGCGCGCGTTTCGATCCCGTTACGGCGGCCTCACGGTGGCGCGCCCATCGGGTGAGCCAGCAATGACTCACGGTTACCTGCGAGAAACCGCGAGGTAATGGGGAATTCATAGGGTCGTATTCAGGCTTGGTCAATACTCGACACTTTCGGCGGGTCGGTGAGCTACATGCAGATTGATCTTGATCCCGAAGGCCGCAAGGTGGTGATCTTCGGGGACGTGCTCGGTGCTCGGCAGGCGTTGCGCCGCTTCATCAGCAGCGGCGCCGCGGTCACGTTGGCGACCCGTGGCCCGCTTCCGGCGGCTGCCGAACGGACCAGCACCGTGCGGTATGCGATGCAGCCGGAGGCAACTGACACCGCCGGCCTGCTGCGCCTCATCGGACCGGCGTGGCTCGTCGTTGACGTGGGCCTCTCGCTGGCCTTGCGTGACCGGATCAGCGAGTTGGTGGCCCATCTGCACTTGCTGATGATCAACGAGGCTCCGGCTCCCGGCGGTGGCCAGGTCACCCTGGTCGGCGGCGGGCCAGGACGCACGGGGCTGCTGACACTTGAGGCATGCGATGCACTGCGGCAAGCAGACGTGATCCTTTACGACCGGCTCGCCCCAACTGAGGACCTGGCCGAGATCGCCCCCGGCGTGGAGCTGATCGATGTCGGAAAGTCTCCCTATCACCATCCGATCCCGCAACGCACCATTGAGCATTTGATGACCACGCGCGCGAAACGCGGCGAGTCCGTGGTCCGCCTCAAAGGTGGCGACCCCTTCGTCTTCGGCCGGGGCGGTGAGGAGATGCAGGCCTGTGTCCTCGCCGGCGTACCAGTACACGTCCTGCCCGGAGTGTCCAGTGCGGTTGCGGTACCTGCAGCCAGCAGTATTCCGGTCACGCATCGCGGTGTCAGCAAGTCGTTCACCGTCATCTCCGGCCACACTCCTCCGGACCCTCGGGAGCTGGAGGGATTGGTTCGGCTCGGTGGCACGATCGTGATCTTGATGGGAATGAACAACCTGACCCAGATCGTCGCGGGCCTGTGCCGTGCCGGGTTGGACCCCGCGACACCAGCTGCCGCGATCGAACGCGGCTTCTCGGATGCCCAGCGCAGTGCCATGAGCCCGGTCGGCAGGCTGCCCGCGGAAGTTCGCCGGCTGGACATCTGCGCGCCTGCCGTGGTGGTGATCGGCGACGTGGTAGCGGTCGCGCCTCAGTACGTCCATTCCGCCGAGGTGATCGACGCCTTCGGTCACCGGTCGCTGTCGGCTCGGGCGCGTGCCTCCTGATAAATGGACGACTCTTGACTATGGATCCAGCTGCACGCCTGCCGGCCGACGTGCTCCGCGGGTTCCGGATCGGCGTCACCTCCGATCGTCGATCGGCTGACCTGATCGCCGCCCTGGAACGCCGCGGCGCCCAGGTGCTACACGCCCCAGCACTGACAATCGTGCCCAATGACCAGGACGACTCGCTGATCATCGAAACCCGGAGGCTGATCGCCGCCCGGCCAGACGTGGTGCTGGTGACGACGGGCTATGGGATGCGCCGGTGGCTCGAGGTCGCCGATGCCGCAGGTCTGGGCGCGGAACTCACCGCCGCCTTGGAGGCGGCGCGAATCTTCGCACGTGGGCCAAAGGCGCACGGCGCCGTACGCGCTGCAGGCCTGCTCGACGTTCAAACCAGCGACCTGGACACCACGGCGTCGCTGGTGGACGCGGTGATCGCCGCCCAGCGGCCTGGTCGCCGAGTGGCCGTCCAGCTCCACGGGTACACCGACGAGATCGCGCTGACTCGACTGGCGGAGATCAGCGACTGTGTGATGACTGTAACCCCGTATCGCTGGGTGCAATCGAATCCTCCCGACCGACTGGCCCGACTGATCAGAGCAGCATGCCAGCGACAACTCGAGGCCTTGACGTTCACCAGCGCGCCAGCGGCCGCAGCCACGCTTGAGGCTGCCGAGGCGTTGGGCGTACGTCGGGAGTTCGTCCAGGCTCATTCGGATTACGTGGCGAGTGCTGCGGTTGGGCCGGTGACGGCAGAGCCGCTGCGCGAGGCGGGCATCGACCCTTTGGTCCCCGACCGGTACCGGCTCGGAGCGCTGGTTCGCCTGGTGACCGAAGAGCTGACCCAGCGCCACATCCAGCGGTTCCAAAGAGACGGGGTAATCATTGAGCTGCGGGGGCACCAGGTCTGGGTCAATGATCGGCGAATCTCCCTGGGACCGAGTGCGTTGGCACTCCTTGTCGCCTTGGCATCCAGCAACTCAGTGCTCTCGCGCCAGGAGCTGATCGCCCGCCTTCCGGACACTCCCGATGAGCATGCTCTGCACATGGCGATGAGCCGGCTGCGGCGCGCGCTTGATGTGCCCGGACTGATCACGACGATCATGAAGCGGGGCTATCGTTTCAACGCGGAGCGCATCGATTGAGGACCGGCGTCGCACAAGCAGATAGAACGCAAGGGCGAGGGCGATCCGTGCCCGCACCGATCAGGCTTGCTGGTCAGCCGCCGTCCCTCGCGCATACCTTCCGAGCTGGTGTCCGGCATCCGGCTGACGCCCGCCGAGACCCTGGTGGCAGCTGCTCGCGACCTCGGCGTACTCGATCTGGTGCTGATGGGTCTCTGCGCTGCGGCTCGGCCGCTGCACGATCGACCAACTCGTCGACACAGCGGCACGCAATCTTCCGACAGTTTCGCTACTCCGCGCGGCGCCAGGGGTTGACTAGTCGCACCCCGCAATCTGCGAAGTCCCGCTTATTACGGGTCGCGATCATGGCCCCGCGACATGCTGCGATGCAAGCCATTTGTGCGTCCATAGGGTCCATCGCAATTCCGGCCTGTTCCTTTGTGGCCACGAGCGGGCCGTACAGCAGCGCCGCTTCAACGTCAAACGGCAATACATGATCGGCCATGCCGACGAAGAGTGACTGGTAGGACTGCTCCAACGATCTGCGTCGACGCCCCCGAGGAAGTCGCTCCAGTCCGTAGCTGATCTCGGCAACGGTGATCACCGTCGAGAACAACTCGATCGGCGGTTGGGTGGCAAGCCACGCTGTGACCGCCGGATCCGGCCGTGCCCTCATGAGCTCGCTGGTGACGTTCGTGTCGAGGATGATCACGTGAAATCAACTGCACGCTGCCGCCGGCGCTTCCTACGCAGGTCAAGGTCGACGCCGCCATGCTCGAGGCTGATCGTTCGGATCGCGTCAAACAGGCCCATGGGCCGCTCGTTTACCGCGTCAACGAGGATGGCGCGAATCTCTGCTTCCATGGATCGGCCATGTTCTGCCGCACGGACACGCAATCTCGCTTTCACGTCAGGATCAAGATTGCGAATACTGATTGCTGTCACTGCCATCACCTCTGACAGCAATGCTAGCAACGCCCCGAATGGTGACTAACGTTCAGACCATCATTTGCCGAGCTGTAGGCGGGATCGGCCGCGGCAGCTTGGTGGAGCCGGACAGAAATTCATCGACTCCCGCGGCGCAAGCACGGCCCTCGGCGATCGCCCAGACGATCAACGACTGGCCGCGACCGGCATCGCCGCAGACGAAAACACCGTCCACATCGGTGGCATAGTTCTTGTCCCGCGCCACATTGCCGCGCTCATCAAGGGAGACTCCCAGCTGGGAGATGACGGTGTCCTTCTCCGGCCCAACGAAGCCCATCGCAAGGAGGACCAGCTCGGCCGGAATCTCCTTTTCGGTCCCTTCGACGGGGATGATCTTGCCTCCCTCGAACCTCACTTCCGACAGGCGCAGCGAGGCCACGTTGTCGTCGTAATCGCCGATGAACTCCGATGTCGAGACCGAGTAGACCCGCTCCCCCGCTTCCTCGTGGGCGGAGGACACCCGATAGATCATCGGGTACGTCGGCCAGGGCTGGTGCTCCGGGCGCTCGTCAGGCGGGGTCGGCATGATCTCCAGTTGCACGATCGACTTCGGCTGCTGCCGGATCGCCGTACCGAGGCAGTCAGCACCGGTGTCACCGCCACCGATGATCACCACGTGCTTGTCTTTGGCGGTGATCTGGTCCTCGACCTGGCGTCCCAGCGCTACGCGGTTGGCTTGCGGCAGGTACTCCATCGCCTGATGAATGCCATCGAGTTCGCGCCCCGGCACCGGCAGCTCCCGCCCGATGGTGGATCCTACGGCCAGCACGATGGCGTCGTAGCGCTCCCTGAGCTCACTCCCCGTGATCTTGACCCCAACCTCGACGCCACAACGGAAGTTCGTGCCCTCATCCTCCATCTGCTCGATGCGGCGGTCCAGCACCGACTTCTCCATCTTGAACTCGGGAATACCAAAGCGCATCAGCCCGCCGGGCGCGTCAGCCCGCTCGTAGACAACCACGGTGTGCCCGGCACGAGTGAGCTGCTGGGCGGCTGCGAGCCCGGCCGGCCCCGAACCGACAACCGCCACCCTCTTGCCGGTATGCCATTCGGGTGGTTGTGGCGTGACCCGACGCTCATCCCAGCCCTTGTCGATGATCGCGACCTCGACGTTCTTGATCGTCACGGGTTCGCGGTTGATACCCACCACACAAGAGGTCTCGCATGGCGCCGGGCATAGCCGGCCCGTGAACTCCGGGAAGTTGTTGGTGGCGTGCAACCGCTCCAGCGCTTCGTCCCAATCGCTGCGCCACACCAGGTCGTTCCACTCCGGAATGAGATTGCCCAACGGGCAGCCCGTATGGCAGAACGGGATGCCGCAGTCCATGCACCGTCCCGCCTGCTCGGAGATGATCGGCAGCACGGCCCGCCCCGGCGAACCCGGATAGACCTCTTTCCAATCGTGAATCCGCTCCGCCACCGGCCGCCGCGTCGCAACCCGTCTTGGAGTCGTCATGAAGCCCCTCGGATCAGCCATCCTCAAATCCCTTCAGCTGGAGAGGAGCGACGGTGCTCCGCCGTTTGGGCCGATCGGCGAAACCTAAGATGCATGAAATCCTGCCCGGCACCGACCGCACCTAACGGCAAAGCCCGGCCACGGCGTTTCGCTGATCGGCCCAAACGGTGGACCACCGGCGCGACGAGCTCAGCCATGAGCGGCTTCCATCATCTTGCTGGTGATCATTGCCTCATCGAGCCCCTCTGACTCACCCTGCTGGCGCGCGGCAATGACCCGCGCGAAGTCGCGCGGCAGCACCTTGGTGAAGCGTCTGGCGGACGCCCGCCAATCAGCAAGCAACGACTCGGCGACATCGGACCCAGTCTCCTCACGATGCTGGATGATCAGCTTCTTCAGCAGCTCAAGATCGGCATCCGACGGCACCAACGCGTCGACCATCTCGGTGTTCAATAGCGTCGGGTCCAGATCGAGGAAGTAGCCGATGCCACCCGACATGCCGGCCGCGACGTTCCTTCCGGTCTTGCCAAGCACCACGGCCACGCCGCCGGTCATGTACTCACAACCGTGATCGCCCAGGCCCTCGACAACAGCGGTCGCACCGGAGTTCCGGACGCAGAACCGCTCGCCGACCTGGCCACGGATGAACAGCTCCCCCGCCGTAGCGCCGTAGGCGATCACATTGCCGGCGATGATGTTGTCTGCCGCGACGAAGCGGGCCGTACGAGATGGCCGCACCACGATGCGGCCTCCGGAAAGTCCCTTAGCCAGGTAGTCGTTGCTGTCGCCTTCCAACCGCAGCGTGATGCCGGCCGGTAGGAAGGCGCCAAAGCTCTGGCCGGCCGAGCCTTCGAAGGTGATGTCGATCGTGCCGTCCGGGAGACCCTCACCTCGGGTGGCCTTGGTGACCTCATGACCCAAGATCGTTCCGACCGTACGATCGACGTTGCGGATCGGGATTGAGGCGCGAATGGCCTCACCGGTCTCCAGCGCCGGCCGGCAGATCCTGATCAACTCCTGGTCCAGCGCCTCAGCTATCCCGTGATCTTGGACCGTAACGTTGTGCAGCACCGTTCCCTCGGGGAGCTCCGGCTTGTGCAAGATCGGCCGGAGATTCAGCCCGTGCGCCTTCCAGTGCGCCTCCGCCTTCGTCGTGTCGAGTGCCTCGACGTGGCCGATCGCCTCATCGAGGGACCGGAAACCCAACGCTGCAAGGTGTTCGCGAACCTCCTCGGCAATGAACTCGAAGAAGTTGATCACGAACTCCGGCTTGCCGGAGAACTTCGCACGTAGCTCGGTGTTCTGCGTCGCCACCCCAACCGGGCAGGTGTCAAGATGACAGACCCGCATCATGATGCAGCCGCTGACAACCAACGGTGCCGTGGCGAAACCGAACTCCTCGGCCCCCAGCAGTGCGCCGATGATCACGTCGCGGCCTGTCTTTAGCTGCCCGTCGACCTGCACCACGATCCGATCGCGCAGCCCATTGAGCAACAGTGTCTGCTGCGTCTCGGCGAGACCGAGCTCCCATGGGCCGCCGGCATGCTTCAGCGAGGTCAGCGGAGCTGCACCCGTGCCGCCGTCATGGCCGGAGATCAGCACCACATCGGCCTTGGCCTTGGCGACACCGGCAGCGACCGTACCGACACCAACCTCCGCGACCAGCTTGACATGCACCCGCGCCGACGGGTTGGAGCACTTCAAGTCGTGGATCAGCTGCTTGAGATCCTCGATTGAGTAGATGTCGTGGTGCGGGGGTGGCGAGATTAGTCCCACGCCAGGCGTGGAGTGCCGAGTCCTGGCTATCCACGGATACACCTTCTGACCCGGCAGCTGGCCGCCCTCCCCCGGCTTGGCGCCTTGGGCCATCTTGATCTGCAGGTCGCTGGCATTGGTCAGATAGTCAGAGGTCACACCGAAGCGGCCGGAGGCAACCTGCTTGACGGCGCTGCGCCGCTCCGGGTCGTAGAGGCGGTCCTTGTCCTCCCCGCCCTCACCGGTGTTGGACCTGCCGCCGATTCGGTTCATGGCAATTGCCAGCGTCTCGTGCGCCTCTTGGCTGATCGAGCCGTACGACATCGCTCCCGTCGAAAAACGCCTGACAATCTCGCTGACGGGCTCGACCTCCTCAATCGGGATCGGCGGGCGGGCGGAGGCGAACCTCAGCAACCCTCGCAAGGTCATCAGCCGCTCGGATTGCGCGTCGATGTGATGGGTGTACTGCTTGAAGATGTCGTAGCGACCCGAGCGGGTCGAGTGTTGTAGCCGGAAGACCGTCTCGGGGTCGAACAAGTGCGGCTCGCCCTCGCGGCGCCACTGGTATTCGCCACCGACGGACAGCAGCCGGTGCGCCAGCGGGATTCCGTCGAGCGGGTACGCGGTCAGGTGCCGCCTGCGTACCTCTTCCGCGATCTGCTCCAGGGTGACGCCGCCGAGCTTGCTCGTCGTGCCGGTGAAGTAGCGGTCGACCACCTCTCGAGAGAGGCCGAGTGCCTCGAAGATCTGAGCCCCGGTGTAGGAGGCCACCGTTGAGACGCCCATCTTGCTCATGACCTTGAGCACGCCCTTGCCGAGCGCCTTGATCACGTTGCTGACTGCCTTCTCCGGCTCGACAGCGGTGTAGACCCGGTGCCGCGCCAAATCCTCCACCGACTCGATGGCCAGATAGGGATTCACCGCCGCAGCGCCATAGCCAATGAGCAGCGCGACATGGTGCACCTCGCGTACGTCGCCCGCCTCGACGATCAATCCGACGTGGGTACGCGTCTTCTCCCGGACCAGATGGTGGTGCACGGCCGCGGTGAACAATAGCGAGGGAATCGGGGCCAGCTCGGCATTGGAGTGCCGGTCGGAGAGCACAATGATGCGAGCGCCATCGGCGATCGCTGCGGAAATCTCGGCGCAGAGCTCGTCCAGCTTCGCAGTCAATGCCGCCGCCTCGCCGTCCACCTCGTACAGCCCATGGGCCACATACGTCTGGTATCCGGGCAGGTCACCTTCGCGGTTGATCTTGACGATCTTGCTGAGAGCATCGTCGTCCAGCACCGGGAACGGCAGGACCAGCCGGCGACAGGACGCCGGGCTCGGGTCGAGCAGGTTACATTCCGAGCCGATCGTGTTGTACAGCGAGGTCACCAACTCCTCGCGAATCGCGTCCAACGGCGGATTGGTCACTTGGGCGAAGAGCTGTGCAAAGTAGTCAAACAGCAACCTGGGCTTGTCACTGAGCGCAGCCAGTGGTGTGTCGGTGCCCATGGAACCGAGCGGTTCGACTCCGGTCGAGGCCATCGGCGCCAAGATCAGCCGCAACTCCTCCTCGGTGTAGCCGAACACCTGTTGGCGACGAGTGACCGAAGCATGGGTATGCACCACATGCTCCCTGTCAGGCAGGTCCGACAGCAGCATCCGCCCGCCCAGCAGCCACTCACCGTACGGTGCGGCTACGGCAAGCTGGGCCTTGATCTCCTCGTCGGAGATGAGGCGGTGCTGGCCAAGGTCGACAAGGAACATCCGTCCTGGCTGCAGCCGGCCCTTCTGCACAATCTTGTCCTGCGGAATGTCCAACACTCCGGTCTCAGACGCGAGCACCACCAAGCCGTCCTCGGTCACCCAGAAGCGTCCGGGACGCAAGCCGTTGCGGTCCAGCACCGCGCCGACCACGGTGCCGTCAGTGAACACCACGCCGGCCGGGCCGTCCCACGGCTCCATCAGGCAGGAGTGGAAGGCGTAGAAGTCCCGGCGCGCCTGATCCATCTGTGGGTTGTTCTCCCACGCCTCCGGAATCATCATCAGCATGGCGTGTGGCAGCGAGCGCCCCGCCAGGTGCAGCAGCTCCACCACCTCATCGAACGAGGCAGAGTCGGACGCGTCCGGGGTACAGATGGGGAACAACCGCTCCAGGTCGCCAGGAATGACATCGCTGGTCAGCAGGGCCTCGCGGGCCCGCATCCAGTTGCGGTTGCCCATGACGGTGTTGATCTCACCGTTGTGGGCGATCATTCGATATGGGTGGGAAAGCTCCCAGGCGGGGAACGTGTTCGTGGAGAAGCGGGAGTGCACCACCACCATCGCGCTCGCCATCCGCTCGTCCACCAGCTCTGGGTAGACCTGGGCCAATTGTTCGGTGGTCAGCATTCCCTTGTAGACGATGGTCCGGCAGGACAGAGAGGCGAAGTAGATGCCGGTCTCGTGCTGCGTCCGCCGCCGCAGGCAGTAGGCCAGCCGGTCCAGCGCAATGCCCATCAAGGGGGCACCCTTGGCCGTAACGAACAGCTGCTCGAAGTGGGGCATGTTCGACCTGGTGAGGTCGCTCAGAGTGGAGTCGTTGGTGGGCACCCGGCGCCAGCCGAGGACCGTCAGATTTTCCTCTGCTGCGATCTGCTCGATGCTCGCCTTGGCCTTGGCGGACAGCTCGGGGTCGGTGGGAAGGAAAGCGTTGCCTACCGCGTACGCGCCCTGTCGGGGAAGTTGGAAGTCCACGTCGCTGCGGAGAAAACCGTCGGGAATCTGCAGCAACATGCCGGCGCCGTCGCCCGTCTTCGGGTCCGCGCCAGTCGCGCCACGATGGTCCAGGTTCCGGAGCGCCTTCAGGCCCTGGACGATGATGTCGTGGCTGGCGATTCCTGTCAGGGTCGCGACAAAGGCGACGCCGCACGCATCGTGTTCAAACGCCGGATCGTAAAGGCCCTCAGCCTTGCGGCCCCTCGAAAGGGCATGAGCAGTTGTCATGAAACCAACTCCCGTCGTCGAAGCCGGTGAGCAGAGTCGGGGGCCTCTGCCGCGGGTCACGGCTGAGCGGCACGGCTTGAGGGCAAAAGTGCACGCCACAGAGCTTGCGGGACAACATTGGCCCAAAGTTGATGGCAAGGGTAACGCACTGAGCCGGTCTCGCGGAACGCAGAAACTACGGCCTCGAGGTGGGGTCCTTTGTTGATGCACGGCGTGGCACGTCGTGGTCCGGCAACTCGTCTGTTTCAAGCGTGTCGTCAGCGGAGGATGTCTTTGCCGTGGTGCTTTTCGCGACAGATTCAGCAGTCAGCCCTATGCCCTCGACGATCTCCTCACGACCCGGTCTGTTACGGATCAACCAAATCAGCCAGACGAGCGCGACGATGAAGCCGATCAACGCGGTGTAATTGTTGAGCCGGAATCCGCCAATTTCGTTGACGGTGTCGATCCGCAGTGCCTCGATCCAGAACCGACCGCCGCAGTACAGCAGGACGTAGAGCGCGAAGACCTTGCCGTGGCCGAGCCGGAACCGTCGGTCGAGCCAAACCAGCAGAACAGCGGCGGCAAGATTCCACAGCATCTCGTAGAGGAAGGTCGGGTGGAATGTGGCGAACTGGCCGTAACCAACCGGGCGGTACTGCGGTGCGATTTCCAGCCCCCACGGCAAGGTGGTCGGACGGCCGAACAATTCCTGATTGAACCAGTTGCCGAGCCTGCCGACGGCTTGTGCCACCAGTATGGCCGGCGCTATGGCATCAAGTACTGCCGGGAAAGCGATCCTGCGGCGGCGTGCGACCAGGTAGCCGCCGAGAACGCCAAACGCGATCGCCCCCCAGACCCCGAGTCCACCTTCCCAGATCTTCAGTGCGTTCAGCGGCTGCCGGCCTGCACCGAAGTAAAGCTGGTAGTCGGTGATCACGTGATACAGGCGCGCCCCCACGATCCCAAAGGGCACACCGACCACCACCATCAGCTCCATGCTGTCGGCCGTGCCACCTCGGGCTTGCCACCGCCGAGTCGCGATGATCAAGGCGACGATGATCCCGGCAATAATGCACAGCGCATACGCGCGGAGCGGGAACGCACCGATGTACCAGATGTTCCTGCTGGGACTGGGAATGGACAGGACGGTGTGCGCCCACGAGGCCGTCACCGCAGTGTCCCCATGACGCCTACCTTCCTTCTCTTCCTTAGCTCGTGACCGGCACCTACGCTAACTCAGGTTTCGTACGCTGTGGCTACCTCTGGCTCGCGTTCGTGATCATTGCCTTGAGGGCGTCGGGGGTCAGGGTTGCGATATCAACTGATTTTCCATTGATCAGCATGGTCGGGGTCTGAGCGACGCCGTTCTTGTCAGCGGCCGCATTGATCGAGGACACCCAGTCGGCATGCGCCGTGCCCGTTACGCAGGTCTTGAACGCCTCCGAGGGCGAGGCGCCGCTGACCTTGGCCGCCAGGTCGATCAACTGCGCATCACTCCATTGCAGCGTGTGGTTGGCGAACAGCCCGAGGTAAAAAGCCTGGCCGAAGCCTGCTTCAGCAGCGCACGCCATCGCGTTTGCGGCAGCCGCCGAACCCTCATCGATGAAGGCCATCGGATAAAGCTCCACTCGCGCGGACCCACTCTCCTGGGCTTGCGTGATAACCGGCCCGAACTCCTCCTCGAAGTCCGCGCAATGCGGGCAATGGAAGTCCTCATACAAGGTGATGGTGGTAGGCGCCTCGGCCGAGCCAAGCACGATCGGCTGCCCGTTGGTGATGGTGACCGGACTGGCCGACACCGAGCTGGAGGGTGCGACCGATGGCGATCGGTTTGTGCGCCAGGCCTGGAGCCCGATTCCGGCGGCCACGACGAGCAAAACGAAGGCCGCGACTACCGCGATCAGGATCCGCTGGTCGCGTTTGCGGGCGGCGGCCTGCTCAGCGGCCAGACGGGCACGCTCGTGGGCGTTCATGTTCTTGGGGCCGTTCATTGCGATGCCCCAATTCGAGCGCTCGCAAATCCGTCCAGCGCGAGCCGGCTGCGTGGCTGCCAGACCAGCCACAAAGCCAGCAGCAAGAGACCAAGATCACGAACCAGCTCTATGCCGTACGCCGTCTGCCCCGGGGCCACCTCACCGCCACCGCCGAAGCAGCCGCAGTCGATGCTCAGGCCACGCGCCGCAGCGGACACGACACCAAGAATGAAGATGATGAGCAGCATCGCCGTCGCCGCCGCGACGACTCGGGTGGCGATGCCAGCAAGCATCAACAAGCCCAAAGCAATCTCTGCGAAGGGCAGCGCCCATCCGACGATGGTCACCAAGGAGTTCGGAAGCAGCTTGAAGGCGCGCACCGCTGCCACCGAGGACTGCGGATCGATCGCCTTGAGCCCTCCTGCAACAAGGAATACACCGCCCAGGACCAGCCGTGCCCCAGTCGATACCCAGCGGGCAGCCGCGGCCAGCCGCGGTTCGGTGGTCGCTGAAGCGCTCAACGGGACCGTTCCACGAGCAGCGCGAAGTCGTGCTTGAGCGCCGCGATCGGAGTGCCGGGCGTCCAGATCACTACTCCGGAGTTGCGGCTGAAGCCGATCACCTGCGCGGAGTGCCCCACCTCATAACCGCCGCTCGGCAACTTCCTCATGCCCTCAATCTCCACCCCAACATCGCTAGCGGCGCGCTTGATGGTCGACATCGGGCCGGTGAGGCCGACGAACGTAGGGCTGAACCGATCGAGATACCGCCGGATCTGCTTCTCATGGTCGCGAGCCGGGTCCGTGGTGATGAAGACCATCTGGATCTGATCTCGATCGGCCGGTGCCAGCCGCTGCAGGGCGAGCGACACGTCTGAGAGCACGGCGATACAGACGTCTGGGCAGTGGGTGTAGCCGAAGAACAACAAGGTGACCGGCTTGGACGGGGTGGTGGAGAGGTTGTACGGCCGGCCCGACGTGTCGGTCAGCGAGACCTCGGGCATCGAATACGGGTTCGGCAGTGAGGATCCGCCGGTGTACCCGCCAGGATCGGCGACACGCTGGCCGACCGGAGCCGTCGGCGCTGCTGTACAGCCGGAGATCAGCAGCAACACCCCGAGCGCCAGCAGTGAGCAGGTGACGATGCTCAGCCGGGCCATGTCAGCTGACGCGGTCGCCGACGATGTGCTGCCCGAGCGTACGGTAACGCTCACGTCCCAACTAACCCTGACGATCGCTGTGAAGTTCCCGATTGGGAGGCTGCCGAATGCTTACCATTTCGCTCGCCCCGGCCCGCGCGTACGCCAGCGGCAAGATCAGCGACGACGGCCCGCAGCCCACTGAGGTCTTCCGGTCGTCCCGCGTCTTCGGCATCGAGCAGGGTTTTGACCAGAGCGGAACCGACGATCACCAGATCAGCGAAACCGGTCACCTCGCGAGCCTGCTCGCCGTTGGATACCCCGAGGCCGACGCCAACCATGGCAGATGGATCCAGATCGCGTATCCGCCGGACAAGCTCCGGGGCAGCCGCTGAGGTTTGTGCGCGGGAGCCCGTCACGCCCATCAATGAGGTGGCATAGACCCACCCACGGCAGACTGCCACGGTCGAGGAGAGCCGCTCTTCGGTAGATGAGGGCGAGACGAGGAAGATCCGGTCGAGATTGTGAGCATCTGAAACGGCTAACCACTCCTCCGCCTCGTTGGGAGTGAGGTCAGGAGTGATCATTCCTGCTCCCCCGGCCGAGACCAGATCGCGGGCGAAGCGGTCAGCTCCGTAGCGCTCGACCAGGTTCCAGTAGGTCATCACCACCGCTGGGATGCCGCGACTTGCCACGGCTTCCACGGCAGTAAATGCATCCCGGGTCCGTACGCCGCGTTGCAGTGCCTTAGTTCCGGCGCGTTGGATCGTCACCCCATCCATCATGGGATCGCTGTACGGCATGCCGACTTCGACGAGGTCGACGCCTTCCGACTCACCCTCGCCAGTGAGCGCCTTGAGTGCCTGCAGCGAGATGTCCACCGTCGGATAGCCCACGTGAAGGAAGCCGGCCAATGCTCCCCGTCCCTGTGCTCGAATCTGACGCAGCATCCGCCCGGTGTGCCCAGGCTCGATGCTCACCGTGTCGGCCCGGTGTCGGTCGACGCGCCCGCGGACTCCGATGCCGTGCCGGCGGTGTCGAGACCGAACCACTTGATGGCGATGTCCACGTCCTTGTCGCCACGGCCGGAAAGGTTGACCAGGATCAACGGCCGCTCGCCGGACTCGGCGGTTCCCAATCGGGGACCCAGCTTGAGCGCTCCGGCCAGCGCATGCGCCGACTCGAGCGCCGGAACGATGCCCTCGGTGCGTGAGAGCAGCTGAAAAGCGTCCATTGCCTCGGCATCGGTGATCGCCTCGTACTGTGCGCGCCCGATTTGGTGGAGCCAGGAGTGTTCGGGTCCAACGCCCGGATAGTCCAGTCCGGCCGAGATGGAATGCGACGCCTTGGTTTGACCGTCTTCGTCTTGGAGGACGAAGGTCCGCATTCCATGTAGCACGCCAACCTCTCCCGCCGAGATGGTGGCCGCGTGCCGCCCGCTTTCGATGCCCTCGCCGCCGGCCTCGAAGCCATACAGCGCGACATCGGGGTCGGGGATGAAGTCGGCGAAGATGCCCAGCGCATTGGAACCACCGCCAACGCAGGCAGCCACCGCGTCGGGCAGCCGGCCATAGCGGTCCAAGAGCTGGGCTCGGGCCTCGGTGCTGATCACCCGCTGAAACTCGCGAACGAGCAGCGGGAACGGGTGCGGACCGGCGACGGTACCAATCAGGTAGTGGGTGTGGTCGACGGAGGCGACCCAGTCGCGCATCGCGTCGTTCATGGCGTCCTTCAGGGTCTGCGTCCCAGACTCGACAGCGATCACCTCAGCGCCCAGCAGCCGCATCCGGGCGACGTTGAGTGCCTGCCGCTCGGTGTCGATCTTGCCCATGTAGACGGTGCAGTCGAGTCCGAAGAGGGCGGCTGCGGTGGCGGTCGCGACCCCGTGCTGACCAGCGCCGGTCTCCGCAATCACCCGCGTCTTGCCCATCCGGCGGGTCAGTAGCGCCTGGCCGAGCACGTTGTTGATCTTGTGCGAACCTGTGTGGTTCAGATCCTCTCGCTTCAGCACGATGATCGGAGTCTGTCCGCTCGAGGTTGGAACCGAGTGCTCGCTGAACCGTTTCGCCTCGGTGATCGGGCTGGGCCGCCCGGTGTAATCGGCCAGCAGGTCGTCCAGCTCCACCTTGAAGTCGGGATCGGCCATGGCAGCGTGAAATTCTCGCTCCAGCTGCAGCAGTGCCGCGTAAAGCGCCTCGGGTACGAATCTGCCCCCAAAGCGGTCGAAATGGCCACTGGCATCGGGCACCGAACCAGCGGCGCCCCCCGACAGGTCCGAGGTCACGGTGGACTGCCTTGACACGACTCGGATTCCTTACTGTGAGGGGCCCGGATGAGGTGACCGGACACGGCCTAGGACTTGTGCACCGCCGGGTGCGCTCCCGCGGCCACCAGGTCCGCCACTCCGCTACGCGGATCGCGACCTGTCACCAGGGCCTCACCGACCAGCACCACGTCCGCTCCGGCCCGCGCCAAGTCGATCACATCGTGCGGTCCGCGCACCCCTGACTCCGCTATCCGGACAATGCCATCCGGAATCAGCGGCGCGAGGCGGGCGAAGGTTGAGGGTTCCACCTTGAACGTCTGCAGATTGCGCGCGTTGACGCCGATGATCGTCGCACCGGCGTCCACGGCACGGCGCACTTCCTCGGCAGTGTGGGCCTCGACCATTGGGGTCAGGCCTATAGAGCGTGCCCGCTCGACGAGGGAGACCAGTTCCGGGTCGGAGAGCGCAGCAACGATCAGCAGCACCAGGTCGGCTCCCGCGGCTCGCGCCTCGAAGAGTTGGTAGGCGGTGACCACGAAATCCTTGCGAAGAACGGGAATGTCCACCGCGCACCGTACCCGGACAAGATCTTCCAACGACCCAGCGAAGTGCCGCTGCTCAGTCAGCACCGAGATGGCAGCCGCACCGCCGGCCTCGTACTCCACGGCAAGTGCAGCCGGATCAGCGATCTCAGCCAGCGAGCCTTTGCTCGGACTGGACCTTTTGACCTCCGCGATCACAGCAACGCCGGGGCCGCGGAACCTCGGCATCGGATCGATGGCCGGGTCGATGTGCTGACATCTTTCTTTCAGGCGGTCCAGCGGAACTTGGCGCTGTTGAAATGCTAGATCCTGACGGACCCCGGCAATGATGTCGTCTAAGGCACCCACGATCAGACCGATCAGTGTGCGCCGTAGCCCATGCGCTGCAGGACCACCGTCACAATCAGGGCCACAGCGGCCAAGGCGACCGATGCCCAGAACAGCGGCCAGTTCTGGATGACCACCGCGATCCCGCCGACGATGAACGCGATCAGACCGATGGTCGCGCCGGTCCAAGCCGCCATGGTGCGGCCATGGTGTACATGCTTGCCGCGCTTACTTCGCGGATGGATCAAATCTGAATGCTGCGCTGTGTCTGCCATGTTCCCTCATTTCTGCTGGGATCTGCATTCCGAGCACGTACGGTCCAGGGACTCCGCTACGCCTCGCGCTCCTGCCGGCCGGTGTCCTCCATTGTGTCGCCTGCGGCGTGATTGTGCACATGGGGGTCTGGCACCTTGGCCGTGTCGTGATCATCTGTGTTTCCAGTTGCTCGCGCATCGCGCGGAGAATCCGCCGCCGTCGTCGTCGCTCGCAGAGGAAGAACGCCTCCGCTCGCTTCTCCTCCCTGCGGCGGCGCGCGATTCCCGACGCTCGCATCTGTGTTTCCAGTTGCTCGCGCATCGCGCGGTGAATCCGCCGCCGTCGTCGTCGCTCGCAGAGGAAGAACGCCTCCGCTCGCTCCTCCTCCGTGCGGCGGCGCGCGATTCCCGACGCTCGCATCTGTGGTGGGATCGACCCCCATATCCATCGCCTTCCACAGTTCCGCTGGATCGTCGGAGGCGGGAACCAGCGCCTTGCTAGATCCAGGTTGGAAACGATCGGATCCCGACGGCCAGGTCCCCGCGGTGGTCATGGTCAACACGGCACCGACAGCGACGAGCACCCCGGAGAGGGCGAAGATCCAAGGCCATACCGTCGCGTTCAGTTGGAAGGCATCCGCGAGGCTCACTTCACGCACCTGGCTGCGAATTGCGTCGGCACTGGGCTGCAGCCTCAGTCCGCCCACGACCGCGATCCCGGCGCCGACCAGTAGCAGGAGCGCGCCGACGACGCGGCGTCCGCGGGTCCGCAGTGCCAGCATCAACAAAGTCCCGGCCAGTGCGACGATCGCAAGCGCCTGGCTCAATCCCTCGGTCGCTTGGGTTCCGCTGAACTTCACGAGGACGCCTCCGCCGATGGCCCGCCACCACGGTTGCGCGCTCCCGACCAGGGCCAACCCACCACCGAGTAGCAGGCAGGCGTAAGCCAATGCCCGACTTCTCATCCGGCCTCGGCTCCGACCACTCCGCTTGAGACTGCTGGCTGGACTGCTGTGAAGCTTTCGGCCACGGAGATAGCCCGAACCACCGCGGCAGCCTTGTTCTGGGTCTCCTGATCTTCGGTGGGAGGGTGCGAGTCGGCGACGATGCCGCCTCCGGCCTGTACGTAGGCCACGCCGTCGCGCAACAGAGCCGTTCGGATCGCGATCGCAGCATCGGCGTCACCGGCAAAGTCCAGATAGCCAACGACTCCGCCGTAGAGGCCACGGCGCGAGACCTCGAGCTCGTCGATGATCTCCATTGCACGCACCTTGGGTGCTCCGGACAGCGTCCCCGCCGGAAAGGCTGCCAGGACAACATCGAGTGCGGTGCAGTCCGCCGCAATTGTGCCGGTGACCGTCGACTCCAGATGCATGATGTGGCTGTAGCGGCGCACCTCCATGAACTCCACGACCTCTACGGTGCCCGGCTCGCAGACTCGACCCAGATCGTTGCGGCCCAGATCGACCAGCATCACGTGCTCGGCACGTTCCTTCGGGTCCGCGAGCAACTCCGCCTCCAGGGCGGCATCCTCGGCCGGGGTCGCACCACGAGGCTTGGAGCCGGCGATGGGATGGGTGACCGCTGTAGGTCCTGTGACGGTGACCAGTGCCTCTGGGGAGGACCCAATGATGTCAAAGCCGTCGAGTCTGAGGAGGTACATGTACGGACTCGGGTTCGTCAGGCGAAGCACGCGGTAGATGTCGAGCGCATCAGCAGTGGTGTCGACTTCGAAGCGCTGGCTGACGACGATCTGGAACGCCTCACCCGCCTTGATCTCCTCGACCGCAGAACTGACGGCCCGCTGGTACTCCTGAGGCGTGCGCTGGCGCCGGATTGGAAGGGCAGTCTGATCGAAGCTGGCCGCTACCACGCCTGCAGGCGTGGGCTGGATCAGCAGCTCGGTCATGGACTCAACCCGAGCCGCGGCGTCGGCGTATGCCTCATCGACGCGCTCGTCGGTGTTGTCGAAGTTGATGGCGTTCGCGACCAGCCATACCTCGCCGTTGTGGTGATCCAGCACGGCGAGGTCGGATGCCAGCAGGAAGGCGAGCTCGGGAATGTTCAGATCGTCGACACAGGAATCAGGCAGTCGCTCCACCCGGCGTACCGCGTCGTAGCTGAGATAACCAACCAGGCCGGAGGTGAAGGGCGGCAGCCCCTCTCCGTGCGGGGTGTGCAGCAGCCGCAGCGTCTCGCGTACGGCGATTAATGGGTCTCCACCGGTCGGCAGACCGACCGGGGCATGCCCTAGCCAAATGGCCTGGCCATTCTGCTCGGTCAGCGTGGCAGCTGCCCGGACCCCCACGAAGGAGTAGCGAGACCATACGCCCTGCTCAGCCGATTCGAGCAGGTAGCTGCCCGCGCGGTTCCGAGCCAGCTTGCGATAGAGCCCGATCGCCGTCTCGGCATCGGCAAGCAGCCGGCGATACACAGGGATAACCCGACGCTCCACGGCCAGCTTGCGGAACTCCTCCAGAGTCGGCGAAAGCTCGCTCACCGCCCCGGATCCTCGCTGTGATCAACGACGACGGCCGACAGCCGGCGCCGGTCGAAGCAGGTCCGGTCACCGGTGTGACAGGCACCGCCTTCCTGATGAACCTTGATCAGGACGGTGTCGCCGTCGCAGTCCAGCCGCACCTCGCGGACCCACTGCCGGTGGCCACTGGTCTCACCCTTCACCCAGTACTCTCCCCGACTGCGCGAGAAGAAGGTGGAGCGCCCCGTGGTCAGGGTCTGGTTCAGGGCCACGTCGTCCATCCAGCCCACCATCAAGACCTCTCCAGTGCTGTCTTCTTGGATGACGGCCGTAACCAAGCCGGCGGCGTCGCGCTTGAGAAGCGCGGCGACCTCCGGGTCAAGCATGCTGCCGGCGACGGCCGGCTCTGTGTCGGTCACGCGCCCATTGTTCCAACACCGCCTACTACCGGTCACCAACTTTCCGGCCAGTGGAGGTATCTGTCGCCGCGTAGCGGGCTTTGAGCCACCTAACCCTGGCGCCATTGACCGTGCAGAGGGTGCCTGCCCGGTGCCGGGTACGATGGTCGCTCGTGACGTTTGCCAGGTCCGAGCGGGCTGAGTTGTGCGACCTGCTCGACAAGGTCGGTCCGCACGCACCCACTTTGTGCGAAGGCTGGGACACGCATGATCTGGCCGCGCACCTGTGGGTCCGCGAAACTGATCCAATTGGGGCCAGCGGCATTGTTGCAAAACCGCTGTCGAGTTTGTACGAGCGCCGGATGGGCGAAATCAAACAGCGGTGGGAATTCTCCGAACTCGTCGATCGGGTACGTAGAGGCCCGGCGCGATTCTCGATCTTCGCGATTCCAGGCGTCGACGAGGGCGCCAACACCACCGAGTTCTTCATCCACCATGAAGACGTGCGCCGGGCCGGGGACTCGCCGCAGACCTCGCGGCAGCTCGGCGAGGACGTCGAGGAATGGATGTGGCGTCGGCTCAAGCTGTTGGGTCGAGCGTGGTTCCGTCGGGTCCAGGTTGGAGTCGTCCTCGAGCGCCTCGGGTCCGCAGCTGCAGACGGTGCACCGGAAACGATCAGGGCCGTGAGTGGTGCCTCGATCGTCACTTTGGTCGGCGCGCCGAGCGAGCTGATGTTGTACGCCCACGGCCGGACCAGCGTGGCTGAGATCAAGCTGGTCGGCGAGCCGGAAGCGATCGAGATCTTGAACTCGGCTGATCTGCGGACGTGAGAGCTGTTTGGGCCGCGGGCGAGACTTTGGACGTGCGCGCACCATCGATGTCGATGAGGCATCGGGTGCGCCGCTCGCGTTTGGTAGCTGCCTGTGGTGCGCTCCTTGTGGTCACCGGCTGTACCAACCCGGCTACCGAACCCAGCCCTGAGACCCGTACCGCCGGGCAAACACCCGCTAGCTCAGCGCCGCCGTCAAGCCCAAATTCCAGCAGTCCAGATTCCAGCAGCCCATCTCCCAGCACTGTCCAGTCGCGCGGTGATCCTCGCGCGCGGGAAGTTGCCGCAGATCTCGAGGCGCCTTGGGGTCTCGTGCCGCTCAAGGATGGCAGCTTCCTGATCAGTGAACGGGACGCCAGGAAGATCGTCCGGGTCGAAAACGGCTCGACGTCACCGGTCCGGACCATCGACGAAGCAGATCCGGCTGGTGAGGGCGGCCTCCTTGGCCTGGCCATCGCTGAGAACGAAAAGACTGTCTTCGCGTACTACACCGCCGCGAAGGACAATCGGGTCGTCTCGATGAGCTGGGACGGCCGCAAGCTCGGCGCGCCGAAAGTCATTCTCCGCGGCATTCCCAAGGGTTTTATCCATAACGGCGGCCGGCTCGTGATTGGGCCGGACGGTTATCTGTACGTCGGCACCGGCGAAAGCGGAAGTGGACGCCTGGCACAAGACAAGGACTCGCTCGGCGGGAAGATTCTCAGACTCAGACTCGACGGCAGACCCGCGCCCGGCAACCCATTCAACAATGAGGTCTTCAGCTACGGCCATCGCAACGTCCAAGGGCTAGCTTTCGACGATAACGGTCGACTGTGGGCCAGCGAGTTCGGTCAGCAAACCTGGGACGAGCTGAACTTGATCAAAGAAGGGGCCAACTACGGATGGCCTGATGTCGAGGGCTCTGGCAACGTGCGAGGCATGACCAATCCCAAAGTCGTCTGGCGCACGCGTGACGCCTCACCGTCGGGGTTGGCCTATTGGCAGGGCGATCTGTGGATGGCGGGACTGCGTGGGGAACGGCTCTGGCAGATTCCGCTTGACGGCACCAAGACGGGCGATCCGATCGCACATTTCCGGGGAGACTACGGCCGGCTGCGGACTGTGGCGGTTGCCGTCGACGGTAACAGCCTGCTGCTGAGCAACTCCAACACCGACGGCAGAGGTGATCCCGCATCTGACGACGACCGCCTGTTCCGAATCACCCGATAGCGATGAGCTTCAGATGAGGTCCAGGGCCGCGCGTACGGCCGGCTTGATCATCGGCGGACTCGCCGTCCTGGTCGGTGGCGTTTGGATCGGACAGGGTGCCGGCTTCATCAAGGGAAGCTTCATGACGGGCAGCTCTACCTGGCTCGCCATCGGACTGCTCTGTCTGGTTGTCGGACTGCTACTGATCTTCCTGTCTGTGAGGCGGCGCCCGAACGGAGGCGCCTGACAGCGACCGCTAGCGGGGCCCAGCCCGTCCAGCCCTCATTGATGTCGCCGGAGCCGCCGAGCGCGCTTCCTATGCGCCGCTCACCGTTCTGCTTCATTGCTCGCTCCGCTCGCTGCGGATCGCGCCGGGAGGCCGCCTACTTCCTCGTCGCTCGCCGACGGAAAGCGTGTCGGCTCGCTCCTCCTCAGCACGGCGGCGCGCGATCCGCTGCCTGATTGCTCGCTGCCGCGCGCGGCGATGTTCGCTGGTTTGCCGCTAGGCGTAATCAGGCACTTGCTGCACTGCCCATCGGTTTCCGTCAGGATCCTGGAACGACACGAACGACCCCCAGGGGAGGACCTCGACATCGCTCACCTCCACACCCCGTCCGGCCAGTTCCGCCCTCGCTTGGTCAATGTCGCTCACGACGACCTGGAGGTTGTCGAGCGCTCCCGGCGCAAGGTGCGTCAGCCCCTTGCCGAAGGCAATCGAGCACGCGGAGCCTGGCGGGGTCAGCTGCACGAAGCGGATGTCATCACTCACAGTGTGATCGTGGTCGAGGATGAAACCAGCCTGATCGACGTAGAAGGCTTTGGCGCGGTCCACATCGCTGACCGGCACACCGATGAGTTCGAGTTTGAAATCCATGACTGCACAGTATTGGGAGGCTCAGACAGTTTCTGCTGCCCTTGACTGCGCGCGGCCGTAGCGGGAATCAGCCCAACTGACGCGCAGTTGTCGGTTCTGGCGAAGCTGCTGTGCCAACCTGGCTCCATGACGGCAACGCCTCGGAGCAAGATCTTCTCGTGGACGGTGGTTGTCCCCATCCTCGCGGCGGTGCTGCTGGCGTTCACCTGGGGTCGCGAGATCGGCGTCATCGTCCAGGCTGTCGTGGCTTTCGCGCTGGCGGGCGCAGTCCTGGCCGCCGTGAATCATGCAGAGGTCGTTGCCCATCGCGTCGGTGAGCCATTCGGATCACTGGTGCTGGCGGTCGCGGTCACGATCATCGAGGTGGCGCTGATCGTGACGCTGATGATCGCCGGCGGGCCGGGGAGTGCCTCATTGGCCCGCGACACGGTGTTCGCGGCGGTCATGATCACATGCAACGGCATCGTTGGTATCGCACTACTGATCGGTGGAGTGCGCTTCCACCTCACGATGTTCAACGCAGAAGGGACCGGCGCGGCGCTGGCCATCGTCACCACGTTGGCCACCTTGAGCTTGGTGCTGCCGACCTTCACGACCGGTCACCCCGGGCCGGAATTCACTTCGGCGCAGCTCGCCTTTGCAGCGATCGCCTCGCTGGCCCTGTACACCATCTTCATCATCACACAGACGGTTCGGCACCGAGACTTCTTCCTCCCGCTGACTTCCGCCGGCGAAGTCGTGGAGGCCGAGGAGCACGCCGACCCACCCAGCAGTCGCGCTGCATTGGCTAGCCTCGGTCTGCTCCTGCTGGCACTGGTCGCCGTCGTTGGCCTGGCCAAGGTCGAGACACCAGCGATCAAAGCCGGCGTCGCCGCGGTCGGGTTTCCTCCGTCATTTGTTGGCGTGGTGATCGCGCTGCTGGTGTTGCTGCCCGAGACGCTCGCTGCGGGACGGGCTGCACGTCGCGACCGAATCCAGACCAGCCTCAACCTCGCCTTCGGCTCTGCGATGGCCAGCATCGGGCTGACCATCCCGGCCATCGCCGTCGCCTCGATCTGGCTTGAAGGGCCGCTGCTGCTCGGACTCGATGCCACCCAGATGGTGTTGCTGGCGGTGACGGTGGTCGTTGCCATCCTCACCGTGGTTCCGGGACGGGCAACGCGGCTGCAGGGGGCAGTTCACCTGGTTCTGCTGGCTGCGTTCCTGTTCCTCGCCGTCAACCCCTAGCGTCATCGAGTCGGCGCAGGCTGCGAGCGTCGGCAATCGCGCGCCGACGATCGGAGAAACGATGAGCGAACGCGCTTTTCGTTCGCGAAGAGCGACGACGACGTCGGATTCTCGATGTTCGCGCCGCCGATCTGGAGGAGGAGCGAGCGGAGGCGTCCTTCCCTTCGCGAGCGACGACGAAGACGGTGGCAACCCAGCGAACATCGCAGCGAGCGGAGCGAGCAATCAGATACAGCGCGATGCGCGAGCAGCAAGACCAAAAATAGTCAGCTTAACTTCTCCAAGATCAACTCACGAATCCGGGCCGCATCAGCCTGCCCGCGCATCTGCTTCATCACCGACCCGATCAGCGCACCGGCTGCCTGCACCTTGCCGCTCTTGATCTTGTCGACGATGTCAGGGTTTGCGTTGATCGCCTCATTCACGGCCGCAGCCAGCGCACCCTCGTCAGAGACGATCGCCAGCTGGCGGGCAGCCACCACCTCGGCCGGGGAGCCTTCACCGGCGATCACGCCTTCGAACACCTGCCGCGCCAGCCTGTCGTTGATCGTTCCCTTCTCGACCAAGGCTTGGATCTCGGCCACCTGCTGCGGGCTGATCCCAACTTCCTCAAGATCAACTCCAGCTTCGTTCGCACGCCGCGCAACCTCGGTGAGCCACCACTTCCGGGCTGACTGCGGCGAGGCACCGGCCGCGACAGTTGCCTCGATCGCGTTGACAGCGCCGGCACTGACGACATCCCGCATCTCCAGTTCGGAGAAACCCCATTCCGCGCTCACCCGCTCGAGCCTTGCCGCGGGAGGCTCCGGCAAGGTGGCACGGAGTTGCTCGACCCAGTCGCGGCTCGGCGCTATCGGCACTAGGTCCGGCTCCGGAAAGTAGCGGTAGTCCTCCGCGGTCTCCTTGCTCCGTCCGGCTGTCGTCCTACCGGAGTCCTCGTGCCAGTGCCGCGTCTCCTGGATGACCCTGCCGCCGCTGGCCAGCACGGCCGCCTGTCGGGTGATCTCGTACCGCAGCGCTCGCTCGACACTCCGCAGCGAGTTGACGTTCTTGGTCTCGGTACGGGTGCCAAGGGTCGACGTACCGATCGGCCGTAGCGAGACGTTGGCGTCGCAACGCAGCGAACCCTGCTCCATCCGGACATCGGAGACGCCGAGCGCGCGGAGCAGATCGCGAAGCATGGTCACATACGCCCGCGCCACCTCAGGGGCCTTTGCGCCCGTGCCTTCGATCGGCTTCGTGACGATCTCGATCAGCGGAACCCCGGACCTGTTGTAATCCAGCAGGGAGTAGTCGGCGCCGTGGATGCGGCCCGTTGCACCACCCACATGCAGCGACTTGCCGGTGTCCTCCTCCATGTGGGCCCGCTCAATGTCGATCCGAAAGCTCTCACCGTCCAGGACCACCTCAGTCCAGCCGTCGTAGGCGATTGGTTCGTCGTACTGAGAGATCTGGTAGTTCTTCGGCATGTCCGGGTAGAAGTAGTTCTTGCGGGAAAAGCGGCACCACTCGGCAATCTTGCAGTTCAGCGCCAGCCCGATTCTCATAGCCGACTCGACCGCCTTCGCGTTCACGACCGGCAGCGAGCCGGGCAGACCCAGACAGACCGGACAGACCTGGGTGTTCGGCTCCGCGCCGAACGCCGTCGAACAGCCGCAGAACATCTTCGAGGTCGTGTTGAGTTCGACGTGTACCTCAAGCCCCAGCACTGGGTCGTACGCGGCCAGCGCCTCCTCATAGGGCAACACCGTCATCGCGCCGCTCCCCGCTCCGGAAGGCGGTCCAGCAGCGGTGCACCCCACGCCGACTCCAGCGCGGCTTCCAGCGCAGCGCCGACGCGATACAGCCGGTGATCGGCGAGCGGCGGCGCCATGACTTGCAGGCCCACCGGCAACCCGTCCTCTGGGGCCAGGCCGACCGGGAAGGATGCGCTGGCGTTACCTGCGAGATTGGACGGAATCGTGCAGAGGTCGTTCATGTACATGGCCAGCGGGTCGTCCACCTTCTCTCCGATCTTGAAGGCGGTGATCGGCGTTGACGGCGAGATCAGCACATCCACGTCCGAGAACGCCTTGTCGAAATCCCGCGAGATCAGGGTCCTGACCTTCTGCGCCTGGCCGTAGTAGGCCTCGTAGTAGCCGCTGGAAAGCGCATAAGTACCGATGATGATTCGTCGCTTGACTTCAGCGCCAAAACCCGCTTCCCTCGTCGCGGCCATCACCTGCTCGGCACTCGCAACGCCGTCATCACCCACCCGCAGCCCGAATCGCATGCCGTCGAACTTTGCCAGGTTGGATGAGCACTCGGCAGGCAAGATCAAGTAGTACGCCGGCAGGGCATAGACGAAGTGCGGGCAAGAAACCTCGATTATCTCTGCGCCCAGCGATGCCAGCAGTTCGACAGCCTCGTGGAAGCGCTGCTCTACGCCGGGTGCATAGCCCTCGCCGCCAAGTTCGCTAACCACACCGACCTTCATTCCTGCAATGTCAGCAGAGCGCGCCGCGCCTACCACGTCAGGCACCGGTTGATCGATTGACGTGGAATCGCACGGGTCGTGGCCAGCGATCACCTGGTGCAGCAATGCCGCGTCGAGGACCGTACGTGCACAGGGGCCAGGCTGATCCAGACTCGAGGCCAGCGCCACCAGGCCATACCGCGAGCTCCCTCCGTAGGTAGGTTTTACACCGACGGTGCCCGTGACCGCGGCTGGCTGCCGGATCGAGCCACCGGTGTCGGTCCCGATCGCCAGCGGCGCCTCGAAGGCGGCCACGGCCGCGGCAGACCCACCGCCGGAGCCGCCAGGGATCCGGTCGGAGTCCCACGGATTGCGCGTCGGGCCGTACGCGGAGTTCTCTGTGGAAGAACCCATCGCAAATTCGTCGAGATTCGTTTTCCCCAAGATCACGATGTCATGATCAAGAAGCCGCCGGGTGACAGTTGCGTCGTACGGCGGCAGCCACCCCTCCAAGATCTTGGATCCGCAAGTGGTTGGCGCGCCGGTGTAGGTGAGGATGTCTTTGAGCGCGAGCGGCACTCCAGCAAGCGGCCCCACCAGCTCCCCGGCAGCGATCTTGGCATCGACCCGCGCTGCGGATGCCAGGGCACGCTCGCCATCCACGTAAAGGAAAGCGTGGATCTCGCCGTCGACTTCGGTGATCCGATCAAGATGTGCCTGCGTCGCCTCAACGGCACTCAGTTCTCGCGACTTGATCTTGGTTGCAAGATCAACAGCGGTCAACCGAATGATCTCTGCAGCCGCAGCCTGCTGCAGGCTCATGCCTCCTCCCCGAGGATTCGGGGCACCCGGAACCGCATCTGCTCCGCAGCCGGTGCGCTGGCCAGTACCTGCTCTCGAGGCAGCGATAGCCAGAGCTCGTCCTCACGGAAAACGTTTGTCAACGGAAGCGCGTGAGAGGTGGGCGGAATATCCTGTGCTGCGACCTCTGAGACCCGGGCAACCGATTCCAAGATCACATCCAGCTGGGGTGCCAACACCTCCAGCTCTGCTTTGGTCAGCTCGATCCGCGCCAATCGCGCCAGACCCGCCACGTCTTCAGCGGTGAGTGCCACCGGTTGATCTCCTCAGTCGTTGGGTCCGGCCAATCCTAGGAGAGCATCGTCCGGCCACCGCGATGGACCCTCGCCGGGCGCAGTCAGGCTTCTCGCTGTCGTCCGGCCTTCTGGCTCAACACACGCTGTTACGCTGCACGCAATTGCCGCAGCAGCTCAACATTTCCTGCTTGGAGGTGCGATGCCCCCCGTAGTTGAGCCGACTGATATCGGGGACTCGCGGTGATATGGGCAATGTGACCACAGACTCGCCGCATCCCATAGCAAAACCCGTGCGGGCACCCACGTCCTTCCCGCGCGCCGCGGTTGTCATCGTCGCTCTTGCGGCTGCCCTAGTCGGCAGCCTGGCCTTGAAGCAATTCGCCTGGCTGGTTGGGCCGGTCTTCTTGGCACTGGTGATCGTCACACTCGTCCATCCTTTACATCGATGGCTGCAACGCCACAAAGTGCCGAGGCTGATGGCGCTTCTCGGTTTGGTCGTGTCCATCTATGGGTTAGTCATCGTGCTGGTAGCGGCGCTATTTCGAGGCTTGATCAGTTTCGGCGCCACCATGATCTTTTTCTTAGGCCTGCTCTTGTTCATGGCCATCGACTCCGTCGGCATCGATTCTCGACTGGAGATGCTGTCCGCGAAGCGACCTGGTCTAAGCAAAGCGCTTCGGATCTTCGCCCGCGATACACGGAGGTTCCTCGCCGTAACCGGCATCTTCGGGTTGCTTACCGGATTTGCCGACACTCTTCTGCTCTGGTGGCTCGGTATCCCCTTGGCGGTGCTGTGGGGACTACTGGCGGCAGTTTGCAACTTCATCCTGTACGTCGGTTTTGTCATTGGGCTCGTACCGCCAGCGTTGCTCGCGCTGCTTGATCAGGGGTGGCAAACGATGCTGCTGGTGATCGTCGTCTACATCATCTTGAACTCGCTCCTCACGTCGCTGATCGCGCCCCACTACCTGGGCGACAATGTCGGCGTCTCGACCCGGGTGACAGTGGTAGGTCTGGTGTTCTGGGGCTGGGTGCTCGGCCCACTCGGCGCGATTCTGTCCGTACCTCTCACCTCGCTGCTGAAGGTGTTGTTGATCGACTCCGATCCGCGGGCACGATGGGCGACTGCACTGGTTGGTTCCACCCGGGAGCATCGGCGGCGATATCAAGGCGCGCCAAAGACGCCATTGGTCCCTCCGAGCGCTCAGCGCCAGCGCTGACGAAGAGGAAACATGTCACAGACGGTTCTCCTCAGCTGGCTGCTGTTCGCCGCGCACGTGTTGATCGTGCTGGTGGCTGCGGTCCTGATCTCCACTAATCGCAAGCCGTCCGCTGCGATCGCATGGATTCTCACGATCATCTTCATCCCGGTATTGGGCATCTTGTTCTTCTTGCTGGTTGGTTTCGGCAAGCTGCCCCGCAAGCGACGCGAGAAGCAGGGTGAGGTGTCTGAAGCGATCCTGGCGCGTACCGACGGCCTGGACCGAGTCAGTCACCGTGATGAATGGCCAAGCTGGCTGGCGTCAATGGTGAGGATGAATCGAAATCTGGGCTCGTTGCCCATGGTCGGCGGAAACTCAGCGGAGCTGATCGAGAGCTATACCGGTTCCATCCAAGCGATGGCCGACGCGATCGACCAGGCCCAGCACTTTGTTCATGTCGAGTTCTTCATCTTGGTGCAGGATGAGGCGACTGCGCCCGTCTTCGACGCCCTCGAGCGTGCCTGTCGGCGAGAAGTACAGGTACGCGTACTGTCCGATCATGTCGCCCAGTTCATGTATCCGAACCGAAAGGCGACGATCCGCCGGTTCGCCGCGATGGGCGCGGAGTACCGGCCCATGCTGCCACTGCAGCCGTTGCGGGGGCACTGGCGCCGACCAGATCTTCGCAATCATCGGAAGCTTCTCGTGGTGGACAGCATGGTGGGGTTCACCGGCTCGCAGAATTTGATCATCGACCACTACCACAAGAAGAAGACGATCAAGCGAGGCCTGCACTGGCACGAGCTGATAGTCCGGCTGACCGGGCCAATCGTCAGAGAGCTGGATGCGGTCTTCGTCACCGACTGGTACAGCGAGACCGACGAGCTGCTGCCACTGGACACTTCACCAGTGCGGCCGGAGGATGACGACGAGCTCGTGGACGCCCAGATTCTGCCGAGCGGACCCGGCTTCGACAACGACAACAACCTCAAACTCTTCGCCGCGATGATTCAGAACGCGCGGCAGCGGATCAGCATCACAAGCCCGTACTACGTCCCCGATGAGACCATTCAGATGGCCCTCGTAACCGCCGGCTCCCGCGGCCTGGATGTCGAACTGTTCGTCTCCGAGATCGGCGATCAGTTCATGGTCTTCCACGCCCAGCGCTCCTACTACGAGCAGCTGCTGCGGGCCGGGGTGAAGATCTACCTGTACCGGGCGCCGACGATCTTGCACGCCAAGCACCTCAGCATCGACGACGATGTTGCGGTGATCGGCTCGTCGAACCTGGACATCCGCTCGCTCAGCCTGCACCTTGAGCTGTCGGTCCTGGTCCACGGAGCCAAGTTCACCGCTGCCATGCGAGCCGTCGAAGACGACTACCGATCGAAGAGCCGTCAGGTGGTGCTGGAGGAGTGGCTGCACCGGCCAACGCGAGAACGGATCTTCGATAACTTGATGCGGCTGACATCCTCGCTGCAATGATCTCCGGCTGGCTCCGGATCCGATCAAGGTGGGTCTCAGTCACTGCTGGCTCTCAGCTCGCCCCTGATTTGATCTTGACTGCAAGATCAACAGTGGCCTGCAACATTGACAGGCTGGAGCGCAGGTCGCCAGTATGGCCCCGACGGGCTGATCATGTTGCGCCCTTGCGAACCTCGACTCTTAGGGGACTTCAATGACGACTCTGACCGCGTGGGCCTTTCCCAATGCCGGCGACGCCGCACAAGCCATCCAACGGCTGGACGCTTTGCAATCGCAAGGTCACATCACGATCGACGATGCGGCTCTTGTTAGCTGGGAATCTGGAAAGAAGAAGCCGAAGACACGTCAACTGCACGACACGACGAGGCAGGGAGCACTTGGCGGCGCATTCTGGGGCATGTTCCTCGGCTTGCTCTTCCTGGTGCCGTTCCTCGGCGCGGCGATCGGCGCTGCGCTGGGCGCGCTGAGCACCTCGATGGTCGACATGGGAATCAGCGATCAGTTCATCGACGACGTGAAGAAGAAGATCACGCCCGGCACCTCCGCATTGTTCCTGCTCACCGACGACGAGGTCGTTGACCGCATCGAGACCGAGCTCAAAGACATGAGCCCTGAGCTCATCGCCAGCAACTTGTCAGCAGAGCAGGAAGCAAAGCTGCGCGAGGTCTTCGCCGAAGAGTGATGCCACGCCGCTCATTCGGTCAGTGAACGGATGACGAAGCCGGTCTTGAGCTTGGGGGTGAAGAACGTGGACTTCGGTGGCATCAGCAGGCCTTCGCGAGCGGTCCGCTCGATCTCGGCGACGCTGACGGGCCTGATCAATACCGCCGCCGAGGCGCGCCCACTGTCCACCTCGAGCAGCGTTTCCTCGAGTCCGTGTTGGTAGGTCACCCTTAATGGGACATCGGCGAGCGCCGTCTCTAACCAACCCCCGTCGAGGGCGCGTACGCCGTCGAATCGTCCCGGTTTGGCTTCCAGCCGCCACGATCCATCACGGGTGACCAGCACCAGGAATCCCTTTGTCGCCATCGCCGCAAGTGTCTCGGGGCTAGGTCGGTCGGTTGGGATGAGCTCGAATGATCGGGCTAACGCGCGTGCCAGATCGGCAACGTCGACGTCGGCGTAGAGACGGTGAATCGCCTCCACACTCAGCTGCTCCTCGATCAGCTCGTTGACAAAGGCAAGCGTCAGCTCCGCCGGTGTATCAGTCCGACCGGTCGCCTCGCGGACCTCGTCGCGGTAACTCCGGGAGATGCCATAACGGTGATGGCCGTCGGCGATCAGCACATCATCGGCGGCCAGCTTGTCTCGAATGGCAGCGATACGGTCCAGATCGGTGACGCGTTCCAGGACATGCTCAACGCCCTCCTCTGTGACGGCGCACAGCGCCTCGCCCGGCTCCGCGAGCAACTCGGTCAGACCAGTGGACAGCGAAAGCCCCCAAACCGGGGACAGGTTGGCCGCGGTCGCGCGGGTCAGGTCGAGGCGATCGGTGGATGCCTCGGCTGTGGTCCGCTCGTGCGGGAGGACTCCGCCAGCCTCGAGATCAACGACTTCCAGCCCGCCGAGCACCCCGGCGATGTCGCGCCGCGCACCAGCCGAGTCGGTGAAACGCATGCGATAGATGGTGAACGACGGGCAAGGGTCGGCGGCAAGAACTCCCTCATCGAGCCAAGCATCCAACGTCTGGGCCGCAACGTCATAGCGGTCCTCTCCACCTCGCGGTACGTCGATGCGCACGATGTTGTGGGTCGACCTCGCCTCGAACGCATCGACGTCAGCGTCGGAAAGCACGTCATACGGTGGGGCGATCACCGACGCCAGGTCGTCGGTGGCGTAACGAATCGCGGCAAAGGGTTCGAAGCGCGGCACGGCACAAGGGTTCCATGCCTGGACGCAGTATCTGAGCATGGCTCAGAACTCGCGGATCTGCCCTCAGATTCCGAGCGCGATTCGCCGCGAGCGGTGACCATGGTCATCGACCCGAAACACGGCAGTAATCGAGGTAGGGAAAGATGGGGACGTGTTTCTGCTGCGGGTGACCTTGCCGGACCGACCAGGTTCGCTGGGCTCCGTCGCGACGGCGATGGGCAGTGTCGGCGCCGACATCAATGCCGTCGAGATCGTTGAGAAGAAGTCTGACGGAAGCGTCGTGGACGACTTCATCGTCGATCTGCCGCCCAACCAGCTACCCGAGACTCTCGTGACCGCCTGCCAGAACCTGACTGGCGTACGCGTGGAGTGGATTGCCCGCTATCCCGAGGGCGGCGGGCTGCAATCGGACTTGGAGGCTCTCGAGCGGATGACGGCTGATCCCCCGCATGCCGCCGAAACACTCGTCTCGCTATGCCCGGTCGTCTTTCGTTCTCATTGGGCGACCTTGATCGACGTGACGGATGGCGCACCTCACCCGAGCTTCTCCACCACCCTGGCGCCGGACCTGACCCCTGATATCGCCGCGAGGTTCACGCCATTCGACACGACCCACCGCACCGATCTTGAGACGGACTGGAGTCCCGGCTGGGGCGACACAACTGCAGTCGTGACGCCACTGACCCGCGACCGGGTGATCGTGATCGGCCGTTTAGGTGGACCCGCCTTTCTTGACTCCGAGATCGCCCGTTTGCATCATCTCGCCGCGCTTGTGAAGTAGGGCGCCTCCAACCGCCTCAGGTACGGTCGGCCCGTGGAGAGGTTCGGGTGGGCTGAGCTGATCGCATTGCTCACCTCGATCGGTTTCGGAACTGTCTCGGCGGTGGTCCCCGTAGTCAACGCCGAGGCATACGTCATCGCCTCGCAGATGTCGGCCGTCATAGGGCCCATACCCATCGCTATCGGCATTGCAATCGGCCAAACACTTGGCAAGCTCTTGCTTTTCTTTGGCGTCCGTGAGGGAAAGGAGCTGCCCTTCATCAAGCATCGGCGGGAGGCCCAGAAGCAACGCCCGGTCGGGCCAGCCCGCGCCCGGTTCCGCGCGGCCATGGCCAAGCTGCTTGACCTGGTTGGACAGGAACGCTGGGGCCTGCCGATCGTCCTGGTTGCCGCCATTTTCGGTTTTCCACCGCTGTATGCCGTCGCCCTGCTGGCCGGCGCGACAACGATGCGGCCTATTTGGTTCGGGCTCACTGTCCTGGTGGGCCGGCTGTGCCGATTTCTCCTCGTGGCGTCGGGCTTTCACGGGCTTCACGACTGGTTCATCTGAAGCGACGGCGTCAGCTCGCAGCGCGATCCTCGCGAGCGGCGCGAGCCATCGAACAACGTGCGCAGCGCTAAGACCCAGCTTCGAGCGTCGGAGTCGCGCCCGCTGACGATCGGAGGAACGATGAGCGAAGCGCCACAATTGCCGACGCCAAGCTCGCGACATTCGCGCTTCGCGAAGAGTGACGACGGCGTCAGCTCCCAGCGCGACGTGCGCGAGAAGTTCCTAGTAAATTGGTGCGGTGCCGAAGATCTTCAGCAACCTCAATCTGCATGGAGCAACCCCGCCGCGCGTGCAGCCCAAGGTTGGCGAATGGGGTCCGCTGAAAGTGCCGAGCACCAAACAGAAGAAGCGGATGCGGATCTGGGTCGGACTCGCACTGCTCGGTGCTCTGATCGCGATCTTTCTCCTCGGCTGGTACGTCTACTACGTCATGACCGGCAGCTGGGGCTTCGGCATCGGCGACGAAAAGCAGTTCCTCGCGACATTTCTGCTGTAAGCCACTAGTCCCCTACGGTCGCCACCTTTCGCGCCGCCTCAGGGCCCTGCTCAAGCAGCACCTCGAAGGCTTCCGCCCCAGTGAGCACGGGAACCTTGAGCTCCACAGCCCTGTCGTACTTCGATCCGGGCGAATCACCGACGACCACGAAGCTGGTCTTTTTCGACACCGAGCCAGCGACCTTGCCGCCGCGCGAGGTGATGGCCTCCACTGCTGAGTCACGGGTGTACCCGTCTAAGGACCCAGTGACCACGACAGACAGCCCAGTGAGCGTTTGCTCCCGGGTCACTTTGGGCTCGCTCCGCATCACACAACCAGCGGCCTGCCATTTGGCTACGATTTCGCGATGCCAGGGCTCGGCAAACCAGTCGATGATTGCGGTGACGAGAGTCGGTCCAATGCCCTCCACCTGGGCCAGCTGTTCCGGAGTCGCGTTAGCAAGAGCGTCAATATCGCCGAATGCGGCTGCAACGTCCGGTGCTACACCCTTGCCGATGTGCCGGATCGACAACGCGACCAAGAACTTGTCCAGCGGCCGGGTTTTGGCCGCCTCGAGGTTCGCCAGCAGCTTGGCGCCGTTGGCCGAGAGAGCGCCGGCCTTGGTTGTGAAGAAGTCAGTCTTCTTGAGCTTTTCCTCGGTCAGGCTGAACAAGTCACCCTCATCAGTCAGCAGTTCGGCGTCGAGCAGCGCCTGCCCCGACTGGTAGCCCAGCACCTCGATGTCGAGGGCGTCACGGCTAGCGACGTGGAACAGCCGTTCCCGTAGCTGCGCCGGACAGGATCGAGTGTTGGGGCAACGCAGGTCCGCGTCCCCTTCCTTCTCGGGTCGCAGCTCGGTTCCGCATGCCGGGCAGTGGGTGGGCATCTCAAACGCTCGCTCGGTGCCGTCGCGCAGGTCAACGACCGGGCCGACGATCTCTGGAATCACGTCACCAGCCTTGCGCAGCACGACCGTGTCGCCGATGAGCACTCCCTTGCGAACGACCTCGCTTGCGTTGTGCAGCGTCGCCATTGCCACAGTCGAGCCGGCGACCTGGACGGGCTCCATGATCGCGTACGGTGTCACCCGGCCTGTCCGCCCGACGTTGACGTTGATGTCGATGAGTTTGGTGGTGACCTCTTCGGGAGGGTATTTGTACGCGATCGCCCATCGCGGAGCACGGGACGTCGAGCCGAGCTGGTCCTGTACGGCCCGCTCGTCCAGCTTCACCACGACGCCATCGATCTCGTGCTCCACCGAATGTCGATGCTCGCCGAAGTACTCGATGTAAGACCAAACTTCGGTCAGGTTGCGCGCCAGCTTCCGGTGCTGGCTCACCGGAAGTCCCCAGCGATCCATGGCGGCGTACGCGTCGGACAGTCGATCGGCAGTGAAGCCTTCCAGCATGCCGATGCCGTGGCAGATGAAGCCCAGATTTCGTGAGGCGGTGATCTTTGGGTCCTTCTGCCGCAGCGAACCAGCCGCCGCATTGCGGGGATTGGCGAACGGAGCCTTCCCGTCCAAAACCAGAGACTCATTGAGGGCGGTGAAGTCGGCAACCGCAAAGAAAACCTCGCCGCGGACCTCGAGCGTCTCGGGAACGTCGGGGCCGGACAGTCGGTGCGGGATGACCCTGATCGTTTTGACATTGGCGGTGACGTCTTCGCCCACTCGCCCATCGCCTCGGGTTGCGGCGCGCACCAGCCTGCCGTCCTGGTACACCAGATCGATCGCGAGGCCGTCGACCTTGAGCTCACAGACGTATCCGGATTGCTCGAGCCGCCTCTCGCCCAGCTCGCGGATCGCCCGCTGGACCCAGCGGTCCAGCTCGTCGCGGCTGAACGCATTGTCCAGGCTCATCAGTCGCTGCAGGTGCTCGACCGGAGTGAAGGTAGTGGATGGCGGAGGCCCGACCTGCTGGGTCGGCGAGTCCGGCGTACGGAGTGCGGGAAATGCGTCTTCAAGCTCGTTGAGCTGACGCATGATGGCGTCGAACTCGCCGTCGGAGATGGTTGGTGCGTCGAGCGCGTAATAGCGCCACCGCGCGTCGTTCACTCGCTCGCTGAGATCGGCGTGTTGCTGACTCGCTTTCGCCAAGGACTCCGATAGCTCGATTTCTCCATCGCCGGCTGGCGCGGACAAGATCTCTTCCGCCACGTAAAGCACATTAACGCCCCGTGCCGACGGTCGACTGCAGCTCGGTTGGGGCTCGACAAATCGGCCACCGAAATAACGAAGCAATAACGCGAGCTTGCCATGCTGGCGATCGGCGCTCTCGGACTCGGTTTGCTGGCTACCCCGACCGGCACCGCAATCGCCAAACCGACAACACCGACGCAGACCTCAACCAGCTCGCGGCAAGCCCCTGACTCGCTGTTCCCTGAGGTGGGTAGCAGCCGCTACAACGTCAAGCACTACGCGATCAAGCTGACCTACCAGACTTCGGGAGAGATCAAGGCAAACGACTCTCGCCGCTAAGACGAAGAAGCGCCTGAAGTCGTTCTCGCTCGATCTGGAAGGACTCACCGTCGACACGGTGAAGGTCAACGGACACACAGCAGACTTCTCAAGGCGCGACAACAAGTTGATCATCAAGCCATCGAAGGTCTTAGACGGCCGCTTCTGGGCCACGATCCAAGTACCACGGAAAGCCGGTCACCCACATCGACCCCGATGGAGCTCAGGACGGCTGGATCCCCACCGATGATGGGGCGACGGTGCTGAGTGAACCTGTCGGAGCCATGACGTGGTTCCCTAACAACAACACACCACGCGACAAGGCAACGTTCGACATGAAGGTCACCGTTCCGTCCAAGCTCGAGGTGGCCGGAAGCGGCGATCTACGGAGCGTCCGGAAGCATGATGGCCAGGAGACCGGCGGTGGGTGCAGCCCAAGCAGCAGGCGACCTATCTGGCGATGATCTCTATCGGCGACTACGACGTGTATCGCTCCACGATGACGACGACGACCGGCCGCCGGATTCCGATCTGGAGCTTCATCGAGCCCAAGCTGGGCACTCAGGCGGCCGCCCGCGCGCTTATTCCGAAGGCGATCCGTTACTTAGAGCGGCGGTTCGGACCCTACCCGTTCAACAGTGCGGGGATCGTCGTCAAGGACACCGACGTCGGATACGCCCTGGAAACGCAGAATCGGCCTGTCTTCGACAATGACGAAGGCGAGACCGTCGACGATTTGACCAACGTCCACGAGTGGGCTCATCAGTGGTATGGCAATTCGGTGTCGTTGAGCGACTGGGGCGACATCTGGCTTAACGAAGGCTTCGCCACCTACGCCGAATGGCTGTGGGATGCCTCTCATGGCGGACCGAGCACCGCCGAGACGTTCCAGAAGGAGTACGACAGCCACCCGAACCACCCGGCCCCGCCGGCTGTCGACCTCTGGTCGCCCGCGCCTGCCGCTCTGGAAGATCCAGCGGATCTGTTCGGTCCTCAGGGGTATTTGCGGGGCAGTATGACGCTGGAGGCCCTGCGTCAGAAGGTCGGATCGCACGACTTCTTCGTCATCCTGCGCAAGTGGGCAGAGCAGAACGCGTATGGCAATGTCTCGACACCTGAGTTCATCGCACTGTCCGAGCGTGTGTCGGGGCAGGACCTCAACGCGTTGTTCAAGGCGTGGCTCTATGTGGCGGAGAAGCCCGCGCTCAGCTGACGGCCGGGCCGATCATTAGTCGGCAAGCTGCTCCACAACGATCTGGGCCGCGGAGCGTAGGGTTCGGAGCGCGCGGACAGCATCATCGCGGGACGCTGAGGCCAGCCCGCAGGCTGGCGTGATCACAACCCGTGCAGCGACTGGTGGCTCCAGGCCGAGATCGCGCAGCGAGCTCAGCACGCGGCGGGCAACTTGATCAGGGCCAAGCATACGGTCGGTGGGCAGCGCACCCATGCCGATCCACTGCCCCGCTTCGAGAGTTGCTGCAACGTCGTCCCAATCTGCGGCCGACAGTTGGTCGATGTCGAGGAGTACGCCGCTGACGCCGGCTAAACGCAGCAGTTCAATCGGCGGATCCGCGGCGCAGCAGTGCACCGCAACAGGTGTCGGCGCCAGCCGCTCACGGGCATAGATGATGGCGCCGCTGATCTCGCTCGACTCGATGGCGCGGTGCCGCGACAGGCCGCTCGCGGTGGCGATCGTTCCGGCGAGCACCGCCGGAAGCATCGGCTCGTCGAGCTGGATCAACGGCTCGACATCGGGCAGCCGCCGGACCAGCTCGGCAACAAGCTGCGCGGCGCCCTCGGCAAGCGACTGGCTGAGATCCCGCCGCGCTCCGGAGTCGGCAAGTACGCGATCACCGCGTGGACGCTCCATCATGGCCGCCAGCGTCCAGGGGCCTGCGACGGAGAGCTTGACAGTTCCCTCGTATCCCTGCGCGTGCTCCTCCAGCAGGTCAAGATCATTGCGGAGGGTGCTGATGGCCAGCCGATGGTCCCGGCCAGAGGCGTCGGTAAGCCGCCATCCGGCCGGTTGCAGATCCACCGCGAGTCCAGCGAGGAACGCGGTCGACCGTCCGATCAGTTGGGCGTACGAACCGCGCGCGGGAAGCTCTGGCAGGTAAGGAAGATCAGGGCACTCCGCGAATGCGATCTTGATCGCATCCATCATGTCGGTACCTGGCCAGGAGCCGACGCCCGTGGTCCGGATCGGCGGCAGTTCGTCGTCCGACGCGCTGCTGGTCACGCTTGGGTGGCCGAGATGGTCGCGCTTCCGATGACTAGCGAGCCTTCGTAGAGAACCACGGCCTGACCCGGCGCGACACCGGAGGTGGCAGACTCCAAGATCACATCCAAACCATCGTCATGCACCCGAACGGTGGCCGGCATGGAAAGTCCATGGGCTCGAACCTGTACCGCGCCGGACCACTCTGCGGCCGGCGGCTGACCGGTCCAGATGGGCCGGATTGCGCTGATCATGCTCACCGCCAGGGCGTCTCGAGGGCCCACTGTGACGGTGTTGGTGGTGGGCGTGATCGTTAGCACGAAGCGCGGCTGGCCGTCAGGTGCAGGCCTGCCGAGCCGTAGACCACGCCGCTGCCCGATCGTGAATCGGTGCGAACCTCCATGTTCGCCAACTTTCGTGCCGGTTGCGTCCACGATGTCGCCCGGCCGGTTTCCGAGCCGCTGCTCGAGAAATCCGGCTGTGTCCCCGTTTGCAATGAAGCAGATGTCATGGCTGTCGGGCTTCTCCGCGACGGCCAGGCCGCGCTCTCGCGCCTCAGTGCGTACGTCGGCCTTCAGCGAGGCACCAAGCGGAAAGTAAGAGCGGCGAAGTTGATGTTGGTTGAGTACGGCCAGCACGTACGACTGGTCCTTGCTGGAGTCGACCGCCCGATACAGTTCCACGTCATCACCGGTACGGATCAGCCGGGCGTAGTGACCAGTGCAGACCGCATCGAAGCCCAGTGCCACGCCGCGGTCCAGAACGGCTGAGAACTTGATCTTCTCGTTGCAGCGCACGCAGGGGTTGGGGGTGCGGCCGGCCGCGTATTCTGCGACGAAGTCGCTCACCACATCCGCGGCAAAGCGATCCGAGAGATCCCATACGTAAAACGGGATTCCGAGCACATCGGCGGCCCGCCGAGCGTCGTGGGCATCCTCCTTGGAGCAGCAGCCACGCGCACCTGACCGGAAGCTCTGCGGATTCTTGGACAGGGCCAGATGGACGCCGGTAACGTCGTGCCCAGCCTCGACTGCTCGTGCCGCGGCAACGGCCGAGTCGACGCCGCCGGACATTGCGGCCAATACCTTCATCTGTGTCCTTCCGGCGAGCTCGAGCGTCGGCATCCCGCAGGCAGCTCCAAATCGGGCTGCGGACGCTTCTCGGCAAGCGGCAAGTCTCTCACGCGTGGCACGGGCGGCCCGACCTCGACGCTTATGCGAACGCAGCCGCGGCCTTGGCCCGCTGAACGGCTTCGGGCAACGCGGCGGCGAGCGCCCGTACGTCCGCCAGGGTCGAGGAGTGGCCAAGCGAGAATCGCAGCGCCGAGCGTGCATCGCCCTCGCTGTATCCCATCGCAATCAGCACATGACTCGGCTGTGAAACCCCGGCCGAGCATGCTGCTCCGGTGGAACAGTCAATCCCGGCGGAGTCCAATAGCATCAAAATGGCGTCCGCGGAACAGCCAGGAAAACCAATGTTGGCGATCCCGGGAAGGCGATCGCCTTCTGAAGGTGGGCCGTGCGGGATCGCCCATGGAATGGCGGCCAACACTGAGTTGACCAGGTCGGTACGTAGCTGACGTATCCGGCGCTCCTCCTCCAGCCGTTTTTTGGTCGCGACCTCGAGCGCCGCGGCGAACCCTGCCGTGGCGGCGACATCGAGGGTGCCGGAGCGTACGTCTCGCTCCTGACCGCCGCCATGCAGAATCGGGGCCAGCCGAAGCTCGCGACGCGCCAACAGGGCACCGATCCCGTACGGTCCCCCGAGCTTGTGCGCGGTGAAGCTCAACAGGTCGAGTCCGCTTGCCGCGAAGTCGACCTCGATGTGACCGACCGCCTGGACCGCATCGCTGTGCGAGATTGCGCCGTGCTCGGTGGCGATCGCGGCGATCTGGCGTACTGGTTGCAGGGTGCCGACCTCATTGTTCGCCCACATCACCGAAACCAGTGCGGTTTGCGAGTCGACCGCGCTGGCGAGAGCGGATAAGTCGACCCGACCAGCAGGATCGACGGGCGCGTAGCTGATCTCCGCCGAGGCCGAATGCCCAAGCCACGCCACCGAATCCAAGACGGCGTGGTGTTCCAGCGTCGAGGTAACCATCCGGCGACGAGCGACTTCGGCACCGGACCAGAACGCCCCCTTGATGGCTAGATTGTCCGACTCAGTCCCGCCACTGGTGAAGATCAGCTCTGCCGGACTTGCGCCGACTTGAGCTGCAATCGCCTCCCGCGACTCCTCGACTACCCGTCGCGCGGACCGCCCGGAAGCGTGCGGCGACGAGGCGTTGCCGACCCTGGTCAGCTCTCGAGTCATTGCCTCCACGGCCTCCGGGACCATCGGGGTGGTGGCCGCGTGGTCGAGGTAAATCCGCCTCATGAGCAATCAGTCTGCCTTCCGTTCGGCAGAACGTACGTCTTAACGGCTGTATCCATTGCACTCTGACGAGCTGGTGCTGCGAAACGTACGCAAGCCGGTCACCCTTTGCGTTTCTTGATCTCTCCAATGACGCCGTCGAGCACCTTGTGTAGGTCGCCCACCACCCCGAGATCTGCGAGCGCGAAGATCGGCGCCTCAGCGTCCTTGTTCACGGCGACGATGGCCTTGGATGTCTGCATTCCGGCTCGGTGCTGGATGGCACCCGAGATGCCGGCGGCGATGTAGAGCTGCGGAGAGACAGTCTTGCCGGTCTGGCCGATCTGGTACGCGTACGGATACCACCCAGCGTCAACCGCGGCACGTGAGGCACCGACGGCGCCACCGAGCAGGTCCGCCAACTCCTCAATGGCAGCGAAGTCGCCACCGGTGCCGCGCCCGCCAGAGACAACGACTGCCGCCTCGGTCAGTTCCGGACGGCCACTCGACTGCTTCGGCTCGCTCTTCACGATGCGTGCGGTCTTCGCGGTGTCAGAGATCGTGACCTGGACTTCCTCAACGGCCGGCTCGGTCGGTGCAGCCTCGGGAGTCACGGCGTTTGGCTTGACCGTGACCACCGGGACGCCGTGGGTCACGGCAGCGGCGACCGTCCAGTTTCCGGCGAAAACCGACTGCGTGGTCGTGCCGTCAGCGACAATGTCGATCGCGTCGGTGATCAGGCCGGACTCGAGCTTGACCGCAAGCCGTCCCGCAATCTCCTTTCCCTCGGGGCTGGAGCTGATCAAGATCGCGGCCGCGTCAACATTGCCGGCGATCTGCGCAAGCGCTTCGGCCTTCGGCGCGACGAGATAGTCCGTGAGCGCCGGGTCGGCGACGAACAGCACGCGCGTGGCGCCATACTCCGCAAGCGTCTTGGCAACTGTTTCGTCGGTCTCGCCGAAGACTACGGCGACCGGCTCTCCGAGCCTGCGAGCCAGAGTGAGAAGCTCGAGCGCTGGCTTGGAAACGTGTGAGTCGACCTGCTCGGCGACGATGAGAACCTCAGACATCAACAGCCTCGCTCTCAGATGTATTTGCCGGCGGTCAGGAACTCGACCAGGGCCGCCGATCCGGCACCGTCCTCATCGATGACGACGCGGCCCGCCTCTTTGGGCGGACGCGGGGTTGTGTGCACGACCTTGCTCCAGGCGGCGTCCAGGCCGACCGTTGTGCCGTCGATACCCAGATCGCCCAGTGTCCACGACTCCACCGGCTTCTTTTTGGCCGCGAGAATCCCCTTCATAGAGGGATAGCGGGCCTCGCCCGACTGGTCGGTGACGCTGACGATTGCCGGCAGGCGGGCCTGGATCGTGAGACTTGCCACATCGGTATCACGGCGAATGGTGAGGTCATCGTCGGCTACAGACAAGGTGGCCCCAAGGGTCGCAGCAGGCCAACCGAGCCGCTCGGCGATCATGGCCGGAATCACGCCCATAGTGCCGTCGGTGGAGGCCATGCCGCAGATGACGAGGTCGGGTGCCGCCTTCTTCAGCGCTTCAGCCAGCACCCTGCTCGTTGCGAGGGCATCGGAGCCATGCACGGCGTCATCGATGATGTGGATGCCTGCCGATGCACCCATCTGTAGCGAGCGCTTGATCGCGTCCGCGGCGTCCGCGGGTCCAAGCGTCAGAGCGACGACTTCGACGTCGTCGCGGTCGCCAGCGATCTGCAGGGCTTGCTCTAAGGCGTACTCGTCAAGCTCCGACAGCAGCCCGTCGCTACCGGCTCGATCGACAGTTCCGTCCGCGGCGAAGGACCGCTCCCCTGTCGCGTCTGGTACGTACTTGACCAGCACAACAATCTTCATGCGCTCAGCTCTCCTGGACCTCCGCTACATTACTCATGAGTAACAAAGCTTACTGCAGCTCCCACCCTACGAAGCACGAGCAGTCTCGAAGGCGAGGGCCGCGAACCGCTCTACCCGAATGATCTCTCGGTAGCGTTCTTCGCCGACCACGGCCCGCAAGGCCTCGGTTTGGCTGGCCTGCGCGGCTAGCGCGGCGTACTTACGATCTAGCAGCTGGCCGACCAGGACAACATCGATGCTGAGGGGCCCGGTCCAGGCAACCGGCGGTTCACCGACGATCGCACCCAACTCAATCCACTGGGGCAAGTTATCGTCGAGCCACTCCTGAGTGTTCGCCACTACGTGCAGGGTGCCGATACCGGTACGGCGTACGGCCTCGACCGTCCAGCGATGGACGGACACGTGGTCGGGGTGCCCCGTCTGACCGTCAGGTGAGAAGGTCAGGATGGTGTCCGGAGCTATCTCGCGAATGATCCCTACGATCTGATCTGCTGCTGTGTCGATGTCTACATCAGCGCAGCCGCCATCTGGATAGCCCAGCCAGCGATGTTCCCTGACGCCCAGAATGCCCAGACACTCCGCCAGCTCCGCCTCACGAATGGCAGCGAGTTGCTCGGGAGGCCACCTCGTCGGATCGGTCACACCAAGTTCGCCGCGACTGGCCGTTACGCAAACAACTCGAGAGCCCGCCGCAGCCGCCATCGCCATGATGCCGCCACACAGATAGGCCTCATCGTCGGGATGGGCCCAGATCGACAGGATCGCACCGAGCTCCCGGATATCTCTCATCACCACGAGAAGCAGTCTGCTGCTTTCTCCTCGAGTCTGCGAGAATCCGCCGTATGCCCACAGGAACAAGAGACGACCCATGGGAACTCAGCACTCCCCCGCGAACCTCGACCTACACCATGTGGGCGGACGAGACGGCTGACCCGCCCACGCTGTTCTGCCAGGTCGGATCGACCCAACTGAGGTACCAGCTGAGATGCCTCGACGACCTGCACGCGTGGCTGGTCGAACAGGGCGATTGGGTCGAGCTCGGCACCGCTGACGAGCAAAAGCCTGCCAAGGAGGGCACGGTCGAGGCGTGGGGCCGCTCCGAAGACAATCCGGTCGGCGGATGGTACGGCCTCCGCAAGGGCTATCGCGGCCGCTTCGGGATGTACGTCCCGCCACTCCTAGAGGCTCTCGGCAAGGTCGAGCTCACCCACGACCCGCGCAACAACAAGGTCCGCAGTCTGAGTGGCAGCCACTAGAAGCCCGCACTGGCCGCCAAATCGACCAGTGGAAGGACAGTCGAGTATCGAGTCTCCGCAGTGGTCGGAAATTTGACCAAGGGAGCCGGACCAGAAAGCGTCCCGCCGTCATGCATCCGAGTCCAACTTCGTACGGTCAGCTCAATATGTTGGAGAGTGCCCGAACGGTTGACATACCAGCCCCATTCGTGTTGCGGTGTTTAACGAAACCGGTTGCTCTGCCCTTCTGACGTCCGGATCGTCGGCATCTGTCGGCCACTTACGGCAGAATGAGGCGCATCTTCGCCCACCGGCGGGGTAGTCGTTTTCAACCGTGACCGGCCTAGATCACGACAGCAAGCCGACGCAAAGGCGCCTCGATATGTCATCCACTGCTCTGCCAGTGCCGGAAGACACCTCATTCCTCGGTGCACATGTCCGCGACGGTGGTACCTCCTTCGGGCTGTGGGCCCCTCGTGCAACACGGGTCGAGCTGGCTCTCGTCGACCAAGACCGCAATCAGACCAACTACGACCTGACCATGGATGACAACGGTGCTTGGACCGTCTTCGTCCCCGGCGTAGGCGCCGAGCAACGGTACGGTTTCCGGGTCCATGGACGATGGGACCCAGCCGCCGGCACTCGTTTCAATCCCGCAAAGCTGCTCCTCGACCCGTACGCCCGCGCGATTACTGGAGGCGTGGACTACTCGGGCCCGATCTTGGATCACACGATCGACTCCGACTATGTTCCCGACACCAGGGACTCATTCGCAGCCGTGCCATTCAGTGTCGTGGTGCCCAACTCACCTCCGCCACGGCCGATCGATCGGCAGCGGCCGATGTCGGAGACGGTGATCTACGAGCTGCATGTCAAGGGCTATACACGGCTGCATCCGTTGGTCCCCGAGCACCTAAGAGGGACCTACGCCGGGTTGGCGTATCCGGCGGTGGTCCAGCACCTGGTAGACCTAGGCGTCACCGCAGTCGAGCTCTTGCCGGTGCACCACTTCATCTCCGAACCGTTCCTTGTCGGGCGGGGCCTCTCCAATTACTGGGGCTACAACAGCATGGGCTACTTCGCGCCCCATGCGGCGTACGGCTCAGTTGGCACCCTCGGCCAGCAAGTGCGGGAGTTCAAAGAGATGGTCTCGGCACTGCATGAGGCCGGGCTTGAGGTCATCCTCGATGTGGTGTACAACCACACCGGCGAAGGCGGTCACGAGGGTCCAACTCTGGCCTTCCGAGGCATCGACCACCTCGGCTACTACCGGCTAACCGATGACAAGCGCAACGACTATGACGTCACAGGCTGCGGCAACTCGGTCGACACCTCCGAACCCGGCGTGCTGCGGATGGTGATCGACTCGCTGCGCTACTGGGTCACCGAGATGGGAGTGGATGGTTTCCGCTTCGACCTGGTGAGCACCTTGATCCGGGACGAACGGCACCACGTTGATCAGGATCACCCGTTCAAGCAGGCAATTCGTGAAGATCCCGTGCTGAGCCAGGTCAAGATCATTGCCGAACCCTGGGACATGGGCCCGTACGGCTACCAAGTAGGCGCCTTCGGGCCTGGCTGGAGCGAATGGAACGATCGCTTCCGGAACCACATCCGCGACTTCTGGCGGCGCAACACCCAAGGAGTGGGTGAGCTGGCGCAGCGATTGCTCGGCTCCCCCGACATCTTCAATCGAGACGGCAGGACAGCCGCGGCGAGCGTGAACTTTGTGACCGCACATGACGGCTTCACGCTGCGCGATCTGGTGACCTACAACGTCAAACACAACGGCTCGAACGGCGAGTCCAATCGTGATGGCTCCGACGACAATCGCTCGTGGAACTGCGGCGTCGAGGGCGAAACCGACGATGAAGCCGTGAACGCTCTGCGGCACCGTCAGACACAGAACTTCATGGCGACGTTGATCTTGTCCAGCGGGGTTCCGATGATCACCGCAGGAGACGAGCTGGGCCGTACCCAGCAGGGCAACAACAACGCCTACTGCCAGGACTCGCCCATCACCTGGGTGCACTGGGACACCCAAGAGGCCTGGGGCGATCTGACCGATCTCACGCGCAAACTGCTCCAGCTGCGTGCCGAGCATCCGGTCTTCCGGCGTGACGGCTTCCGCCAGGGGGAATTCCTGCTCGATCCGAAAGGTGAGCCGCGCGGGCGTAAGAACATCGCGTGGTTCGGCGGTTGGAATGCTGAGATGAGCGAGCAGGAATGGCGGGACCACACCCGGGGGACGCTCGGCATGTACCTCGCTTACGACGACCCGTACCGAGAATGCGACGAAGCATTCCTGATCTGGTTCCACGCCGGTTCAGATCCCATCCAGGTGGATCTGCCCGACGGACCCTGGGCAGATACCTACACCGTCGTCGCGCACACAGGGCTCGACGGCGAACTGCCGTCGGAGAAGATCGCGGCGGGCTCAACCTTGCAGCTGCCTGGTCACACGGTGGTGCTACTCCAAGTCGACTGACCACTTTTGGAGCTGCTCGCGCATCGCGCTCTGAACCCGCCGCCGTCGTCGTCGCTCGCGAAGGAAAGAGCGCCTTCGCTCGCTTCTCCTCCGTGCGGCGGCGCGCGAATCCCGCAGCTCGCAGCTGACGCAGACTTGTCAGAACCTTAGGGCACGTAGCCGGCCGATGGAGGTGTCGGCATGCTGGCAGGCAGCGTTGCTAGACCCATCTCGGCCTGACTCGACAGCAGCGGGTGATACGGAACGACTCGTACGGTGTAGCCGATCGCCCCGGCACGCTTGGCCTCCACCCAACCTTCGTAGCGGCGCAGCCCACCGTCGACATCGATCCCGGTCGGGAACGGGATCACCCGCGGCTCGTAGAGCCGGTCGTCAACACTTACTCGACCGGTGACCAGCTGCACCTGAATATCGTCCGGGGTGAGCTCACCGAGCCGGACCAGCGCGCTGACGTGGATCTTCGTACCTACCTCGACCTGCTCACCGCCGAGCGACTCCACATGCTCCACGGCCACACTCGGCCACGCGTCACGGATTCTGCGCTTCCAGCTCGCGAGCGCCGCCGCTCCACCCCTCGATTCGTCGAGAGCGAGGCTGGAAGCTGCGGCGGGAGCGTAAAGGCTCGTCACGTAGTCGCGCACCATCCGCGACGCCACGACCTTGGGCGCCAGGCCGGCGATCGTGTTCCGGATCATCTGAATCCAGCGCTCCGGCAACCCGAATTGATCAAGATCATAGAAACGCGGCACGATCTCGTTTTCGATGATGTCGTAGAGCGCCTTTGCCTCAAGGTCATCACGACGATCGGAGCCATCCGCACCCTCGGCCGAGGGGATTTCCCAGCCGTACGCCGGATCGAACCACTCGTCCCACCATCCATCGCGGATCGACAGGTTCGCTGCGCCGTTCAGGGCCGCCTTCATCCCTGAGGTGCCACACGCCTCATAGGGACGCAGCGGGTTATTCATCCAAACGTCACAACCCGGGTAGAGCCGCTTGGCCATTGCCATGTCGTAGTCAGGCAGGAACACGATGTGCTCCCGCACCATGGGATCGTCTGCGAACTGCACCATCTGTTGGATGAGTGCCTTGCCACCCTCGTCGGCTGGATGGGCCTTGCCTGCGATGACGATCTGGACGGGCCGCTCCTCATTGGTCAGCAACGCTTTCAGTCGAGCCGGATCGCGCAACATCAGGGTCAACCGCTTGTACGACGGCACCCGCCGGGCAAAGCCAAATGTGACGACATCGGGATTGAGAGTCTTGGCGACCCAATCCGCCGCCATCCCACGATTGGCGCTGCTGGCCGCGAGCCGCGCGCGCGTCGTGGCGATCAGGTCCTCGCGCATCCTCCGCTTGAGCGCCCAAATCGTCTTGCTATCGACCTCTGCCAGCGCGTTCCAGTCATAGCCATCGCTCTCTGAGGGGCTGCCGCTCGGCGCCTCGAGCAGCTCGAGCAGCTCGCGATGTACCCAGGTGAGATGGTGCACGCCGTTGGTGATGGCGCCGATCGGCACCTCGCTGGTGTCGAAGGATCGCCACAGCCCCTGGAACATCTCGCGGGACACCGAGCCGTGCAGCGCAGACACCCCGTTGGCCCGCTGTGCCAGCCGGAAACCCATCACAGCCATGTTGAACTTGCTCGGGTCGCCGCCCTCGTAATCCTCTGCGCCCAGTGCCAGCACACGGTCCAGCGGTAAATCGTCACAGCCCGCGAACTGGTGAACGATCAGCTCGCGGGGGAACCGGTCGATGCCTGCGGGAACTGGGGTATGAGTCGTGAAGATGGTACGGGCGCGACTGCGTTCCAGTGCAGTATCGAAGTCATCGCCGGCTCGCATGTACTCGCGAATCCGCTCCAGGCCCAGGAAGCCGGCGTGACCCTCGTTGGTGTGGAACACCGCTGGCGCTGGGGCGCCCGTGATCCGACAGTAGGCGCGGATGGCGCGTACGCCCCCTATGCCGAGCAGCACCTCTTGCTCGAGGCGATGATCGCTACCACCGCCATACAACCGGTCGGTAACCTCTCGCTCGTAGCCTGCGTTCTGCTCGACGTCGGAGTCCAACATCAGTAGCGGTACCCGGCCCACCTGGGCTACCCACACCTGGGCGAAGAGGGTACGTCCGGCGAGTGGAACCTCGATTCGGACCGGGCCGCTGTCATCGTGCAGCAAGGTCAATGGCAACGAGTTCGGGTCGAGAAGCGGGTAGCGCTCCTGCTGCCAGCCGGCGCCATTCAGTGATTGCCGGAAGTACCCCTGCCGATAGAGCAGGCCGACACCGATGATCGGGACACCGAGGTCGCTTGCAGCCTTCAGGTGGTCACCGGCCAGAATGCCCAGGCCGCCTGAGTACTGCGGGAGCACTTCGGTAATGCCAAATTCCGGTGAGAAGTAGCCAATACTTACCGGCGCCGCAGGGTTTTCGGTCGCGTAGCCCTGATACCACAGATCGCCGCTCAGATACTCGGCAAGATCGGCCTGAATCATCCGGAGGTTCTTCAGGAACCGCCTGTCGGTGGCGAGCGCTTGGAGACGCTCGACCGATACGTCTGCGAGCAGCCTGATGGGGTCACCATCGGTGCTATCCCATAGCTGCGGGTCAACGGATCGGAACAGATCTTGCGTCTCCCCGTGCCAGCACCAGCGAAGATTGCGGGCCAGATCGCCCAGAGGCTTCAGAGCCTCGGGCAGCACCGGGCGCACGATAAAACGTCGGATAGCGCGCACTCGCATAACTTACCGGCGAACCTTGGCTGAGATTGGGTTTGTGCTGCATCGGTCGGATGAACTAAGCCACCCTGACCGCAGCGGCCCAGCGACCTGAGCTGTGGATCGCACCGTAAGCCGATGCGATTGCCCCCTGCCGCGCAGCGAGCAGGGCCGATAGGTTGGCATTCGTGACGGCAACCAACTCAGGCTTCCCTGTACCTGAGCGCGACGACGCGGCTCAGCCAGGCTCGGCAGAATCCTCGTCCTCCCAAGCCTCCACTCCAACGGCGGCCACCGCTGAACCCAGCGTTACCTTTAGCAAGCCTCTGCTGGGAGCGCCCATCGATCGCATTCCGGTGCACAATGTGTCGCCGGTCATCGAGGCCGGCGCATACCCGGCGAAAGCCGTGGTCGGAGAATCCATTCCGATCCGGGCGACGGTGTTCCGAGAGGGCCACGACGCCGTCAACGCATCGGTGGTGCTCACCGACCCGAACGGGAAGGAGCGCCTCGAGCCAATGCACCCCACCACGCCGTTGGGGTTCGATTGGTGGACAGCTTCGGTGGTGCTCGACGCTGAGGGGCCATGGACGTTCCGAGTCGAAGGCTGGAGCGATCCATGGGAGACCTGGGTACACAACGCCGAGATCAAGATCCCGGCCGGCATTGACGTTGCCCTAGTGTGCACCGACGGTCGGGCGCTGTTTGACGCGTCCGCAGCCGCCGCGGAGGCAGCCGGCGACGCGGGGAGCGCCGCGCTACTTCGCAGTGCGGGCAGCAGCCTGGACTCAGGACAGCAGGTGGAGGACCGGCTGGAGATCGTGCTGGCCGATGAGGTACGCGCGGCTATGCGTCGCTACGGCCCGCGGGAGTTCGTCTCGCCCACACCGGAGTACCCGATCTTTGTCGATCGCCGTAAGGCTCTCTTCTCATCCTGGTATGAGTTCTTCCCGCGCTCCCAGGGCGCGACGTGGGATGAGGAGAACCAGAAATGGATATCCGGCACATTCGACACCTCACACGAACGCCTCGAGGCTGCGGCAGCGATGGGCTTCGATGTGGTCTACCTCCCGCCCATCCACCCAATCGGCAAATCTTTTCGCAAGGGACCCAACAACACGCTCAACCCTGGGCCTACCGATCCAGGCTCGCCGTGGGCCATCGGAGCCGAGGAGGGCGGGCACGATGCCATCCATCCCGACCTCGGGGACTTTGACTCCTTCGACCGGTTCGTTGCCAAGGCCAACTCGCTCGGGCTCGAGATTGCGATGGACTTCGCGCTCCAGGCGTCGCCGGATCACCCGTGGGTGACCGAGCATCCAGAGTGGTTTACCAAGCGCGCCGACGGTTCCATCGCGTACGCGGAGAACCCGCCGAAGAAGTACCAGGACATCTACCCCATCAACTTCGACAACGACCGCGACGGGATCTACCTGGAGAGCTTGCGCGTCCTCAAGCTCTGGATGAGCCACGGCGTACGGATCTTCCGCGTCGACAATCCGCATACCAAACCTGTCAACTTTTGGGCCTGGCTGCTGGGTGAGGTTCGCAAGACTGATCCAGATGTGCTGTTCCTGGCAGAGGCGTTCACCAAGCCGGCGATGATGCGTTCCCTCGGCAAGGTCGGTTACCAGCAGTCCTACACCTACTTCACCTGGCGGAACGAGAAGTGGGAGATCGAGGAGTACATGAAGGAGCTGACAAGCGAAACGGACAGCTTCTTCCGGCCGAATTTCTGGCCCAACACCCCCGACATCCTGCCCCACTTCTTGCAATGGGGTGGCAAGCCGGCGTTCACCATCCGTGCAGTGCTCGGCTCGACGCTCTCGCCGCTCTGGGGCATCTATTCAGGCTTCGAGCTGTTCGAGAACGCGCCGCTGGCTCAGGGTCGCGAGGAATACCTGGACTCGGAGAAGTTTCAGTACCGCCCCCGCGACTGGAATGCTGCCGAAGAGAGCGGCGAGACCCTCAGCATGCTGCTCGGCAAGCTGAACCAGATCCGCAAGGAACACCCGGCACTGCAGCAGCTCCGCGATTTGCATTTCCACCACGCCCCGCATGCCGACGCGCTCGTCTATTCGAAGAGGAGCGGCGACGATGTCGTGATCGTGATCGTCAGCGTTGATCCGCACAACATCGTCGAGACCGAGGTCTACTTGGACATGGAGGCGCTGGGTCTCACAGCGCGCGACGTCTACCTTGTCCATGACGAGCTCACCGGACAAACCTGGCGCTGGGGACAGCATGCCTTCGTCAGGCTCACCCACGACGATCCGGCGCACATTCTCACCCTGATCCGGTACGGCTCGCGGAGCACGGCCTCTGGGCCGGCTACCACACAGGGTTAGGACGCCGCCGTGAGCGGGATGGGCGATCCTCAGGTCGCCGACCAGGTCCTGAGGTATATCTCCAGTGCGCGATGGTTCGCCGGTAAGGGGCGGCAGGTGCGGCTCCGATCGCTGACGTCTTTGCCCTGGCTGACGGAGGTATCGGACTTCTTCAGGCCGGCTGCTCCGCCGGCGGTACGGTTCGAGATCGCCGAGGTGACCTATCCATCTGAGGAAGACCCCGATCCAACCGCACCAGTACCTGCCGAGTCCGAGGAAGACACCCAGGACTCGGCGCCGGTCGGTGCACCCGAAATGGACCATCAGATCGCTGCCTGGCCGACGGAGTATTACCAGCTTGCGGTCTCCTACCGGCCCGCGCCTCATGCGGATCTGCATCAGGCGGAGATCGGTCGCTTCACCGACCCTGATCTCGGTCCCGTCATCGCGTACGACGCTCCCCAAGACCCAGAGGCGTGTGCTGTGATTCTGAGCGCGCTGTTGGGCGGCCGTCGATTGCGCAGCCCGGACAGCGAGGTTCGATTCACCACCACATCGGCATCCGGCCTGAGCTCTGATCTTGACTCCCGGCTGTTCACCGGGCAGCAGAGCAACACGTCGGTGATGTTGGGAGATACAGCGATCCTGAAACTTTTCCGGCGTTTGGAACTCGGCCACAACCTCGATATCGAGGTGCATGCCGCGCTCAATGCGGTCGGCCTCGAGAACGTGGCGGGGTTGTTTGGCTGGATCGAAGGTAGCTGGGTGTCCGGCGGACGGCAGCTGGACGCCGATCTCGCAATGGTCATTGAAAAGCTGGCTGGCGCCGTTGACGGCTGGGACCTGGCACTCGACTCGCTCCGGACCGAGAATGCTTCTCCTGAGGTCAGGACCGGCTCAGGTTTCGCGGCAGAAGCCGAGGCGCTCGGCAAGGCGCTCGCCGAGATCCACCACGCCCTCCGCTCTGCCTTCCCGAGGACGAACCTGCTGGGCACGCGGACGGCCATGATCATGATGGACCGACTGCATGAGGCTGCCGAGATCGCCCCGGCGCTGCGGCCGCACGTACCTGGGCTGCTGCGCTGCTTCGATCATCTGGGTGCCGAAACACTGGATACTCAGCGCGTGCACGGAGACTTCCACCTTGGACAGACGCTGCATACGCCGGCTGGCTGGAAGATCATCGACTTCGAGGGGGAGCCAGCAAAAACCATCGCTGAACGACGCGCCCCCGACACTGTCTGGCGAGACGTCGCCGGCATGCTGCGCTCGTTCGATTACGCGGCGGCGAGCGTACCAGGGCCCGGCAGCGCGGCCTGGGCCGCGGAGTGCCGAGCCGCCTTCCTGCTGGGCTACGCCGGCGGTGAGCTGGGCACGGCTGATGCCAGCATGCTGCGCGCGTACGAGGCCGACAAAGCAATCTACGAGGTCGCGTACGAGACGCGGAACCGGCCGGATTGGGTCGGCATCCCGCTCCGCGCGGTGGCCGCACTCGCGGCTGACAACGGCGATTCAGGAGGTTCGGACCCGCTTCCGACCTTCGTGGACAGCAACCAAGTGCCCGAGGGTGAGCTTGTAAGCCCGACCAGAGAAGAGGAGTAAGCACTCATGTCATACGATCCGAGCGGCGGTCTGACTGGCTGGGACCTCACCGGCTTCCACGAAGGACATGACACCGAGTGCTGGCGCCGCTTGGGCGCCCAGGAGATGAGCGTCGAAGACTCCGAACGTGGCCCGATCTTCGGCACCCGATTCTCGGTGTGGGCCCCCAACGCACAGGCCGTGCGGCTCGTCGGCGACTTCAACTACTGGAACGGCGAGGGGTCCTATATGCATCTGGTGCCGGGCTCCGGGGTCTGGGCATTGTTCGTCGAAGGGGCCAGCACAGGCAGCCTCTACAAGTTCGAGGTGCTTGGTATCGACGGTGTCTGGCGGCTCAAGGCCGATCCCATGGCGCGGTTCGCTGAGGCTGCCCCGCACACTGCCTCCATCGTGTACGAGAGCCAGTACAAGTGGGCCGACGATGACTGGATGTGGTACCGCGGCCAGAAAGCCATGCATGCAGAGCCCATGAGTGTCTATGAGGTGCACATTGGATCCTGGCGCAAGGGGCTCACGTACCTCGAGCTGGCCAACGAACTGGTCGAGTACTGCGGCTGGCAGGGCTACACGCATGTGGAGTTCATGCCTGTTGCACAACATCCATTCGAAGGTTCCTGGGGATACCACGTCACCGGCTACTTCGCACCAATGTCGAAGTTCGGTTCCCCCGATGAGTTCCGGCACCTCGTCGACAAGCTGCACCAAGCTGGGATTGGCGTCATTGTGGACTGGGTGCCCGGGCACTTTGCGACCGACCCGTGGGCCCTGCAGCGCTTCGACGGCACCGCACTGTACGAGCATGAGGATCCGAAGCTGGGCTGGCACCCCGACTGGGGCTCCTACATCTTCAACTTCGGCCGTAACGAGGTGAAGAGCTTCCTGATCTCCAATGCCTACTACTGGCTGGAGGAATACCACATCGACGGGCTACGCGTCGATGGCGTCGCCTCGATGCTCTATCTGGACTACTCGCGCGAAGCGGGTCAGTGGGTGCCGAACAAGTATGGCGGCAACGAGAATCTGGAAGCGGTCGAGCTGCTGCAGCGGACCAATTCCCACGCTTACGGACGCGAGCCCGGCAGCGTCATGGTCGCCGAGGAGTCCACGTCGTGGCCGGGCGTCACGCAGAGCACCGATTACGGAGGCCTCGGCTTCGGGTTCAAGTGGAACATGGGTTGGATGAACGACTCGCTGCGCTACATGGGCCGCGAGCCGGTCTACCGGCAGTTCCACCACCATGAGATGACCTTTTCTATGGCGTACGCCTACTCAGAGAACTTCATCCTGCCGATCAGTCACGACGAGGTCGTGCACGGCAAAGGCTCGATGTTCGAGAGGGCACCACAGGATGAGTGGCGGAAGTTTGGCACGCTGCGCGCCTTCTATGCCTTCATGTGGGCACATCCAGGCAAGAAGCTGTTGTTCATGGGGACCGAGTTCGGTCAGCGTCGGGAATTCTCCGAAAGTCGCAGCATCGACTGGTGGCAGAGCGCGGAATGGGGACACCGCGGGCTCCAACGGCTGATCAAGGACCTCAACGCGATCTACAAGGAGCACCCCGCACTGTGGAAGCGGGACACAGACCCATCAGGCTTCTCCTGGATCGACGCCGACGACCGTGGCGGAAACATCTTCTCGTGGCTCCGCTACGACGGCGATGGTCAGATGATCGCCTGCATCATCAACTTCTCCTCTGAGCCCCGCCCAGACCACCAGATCGGGCTGCCCACCGAGGGCGTCTGGAAGGAGATCTTGAACACAGACGCCGAGGTTTACGACGGCACAGGCTTGATCGGAAACCTCGGACAGGTGATCGCTCATCCAGTGCCATCGCACGGGTATAAGGCATCCGCCTCTGTCACGATTCCGCCACTTGGTGCGGTGTGGCTGCGACTCGAGCCCGAGCTGGATGAGGAGCAGGCGATCGAGCCGGAGAAAGCCACACGCGCCGTCCGGGCCGCCGCCAAGGTGGCTTCACCGCACACCGCCACGGCCGACCAGGCAGTCACTGGACCCACGCAGCCCCGGCGTGCCAAGCCCGCAGAGGCGCCGTCCCGTACGGGAGCCGAACCGAAGCAACCTGCTGTTGCGGAGGCGGCTTCTGGGGCTGAGGCGGAAACGGCTTCCACGACGTCGCCGGCGAGTTCGGAATCGCCTGAATCACCAGGCAGTCCTGATTCGCCGGACTCGCCAGGCAGTCCGGACTCGCCAGAATCGCCGTCTTCGCCCCGTGGCAGCAGGTAGCCACGCCAGCCCAGCTGTTCGCCGAGTCCGTCGGTGAGCGCCAGAATCAGGAACGTCAACGCGAGTGCAGGGATCGACAAGGTGATCGCGGGCGGGCGCGCTGCATTCCACGGCTCGCCGATCAACACTGCTATCCCGGCAACGGTCATCGCGAACACCAGCGGCCCCAGCAGGACAACCGGATACCACCACCAGCTGACCCGCCACAGCAGCAATCGGCGGCCCAGATCGCCTAGGCCAGCCCGCGTACAGCAGCGTCGCACAACCGACGGCAACCAACGCAGGAATCCAGGTCCACAACTGACCGATCACCCCGACCTTAGTCCCCATGGCTCTTGGCACCCAGACCGCCCACGTCACGATCACGGTCGCCAGCATGAACACCAAGACGTCGTGCCGGCGAAGGCTGCTGCGCCACCACGGGCATCCGGGTCAGTCATGATCTCATCTTGGCGGCTGTCGACTACGTTGGTCATTCATGAGCACAATCGGGCCGGATCCGGTCGCACCGAATCCGATCAGATCGGCGCACGCTGGGATCATCAGCCGTACCGCGCGTGACTGATCTCGCCCTGACCGTCAGCGTCTCCGACAGTGGAATTGTCACGTTCGACTGGAGCGGATCAATCAGCCCCGAGTTGCTCGAGCGCGCAGTCAGAGCCGCAGCCGAGGACGCGCTGGTTGGCCGCGGTCTCCGTCGCCTCGAGGTATCAGTGCCCGCTGAAGATCTGGCTGCTCGGCGGGCTGTGTTGCGCGCTGGCTTCCGGCTGGAGGGGATCCGCCGCGAGGCGATCGAACGGCCCGACGGTTCGTACGGGGACATTTGCCTGTTCGCACGGCTCGCATCGGACCAGACATACGGACCGCACGGCTTCTCAGGGGTGATGAATTCGGCGCTGCCGAAGAAGCGCCTGATCGCGCACGTGCTGCTTCGTGATCTGCTCGGGCGGGTGCTGCTCTGCGAAACCCAGTTCAAGCCCGACTGGGAACTGCCTGGCGGCATCGTCGAGCCGTACGAGACGCCACGACAAGGCGCGATCCGCGAGGTCACCGAGGAGCTCGGCATCGAGTTGGCCGTCGGCAGGTTGCTCGTCGTGGACTGGATGCCGCCCTATCTGGGTTGGGACGACGCGATCGAGATGATCTTTGACGGTGGCCTCGTCGGCGAGGAGGACCTGGCTGCCTGGTCGTTGCAGCCGACCGAGATCAAGCGCGTTGCCCTGGTCGATCTCGACACCGCGGCCGAGCTGGTCACGCCGCTCGCCCATCGCCGGCTTGTGCTGGCGGCATCGCTCGGCCCAGATGAGATGGCCTACACCGAGGACGGTCGCACGCTGTGATCAGATCGACTGATCGATCGCATCATCGCACCAAGTGCTCAGACCTTGCCGAACTCAAGTCGTACGTCCTGGAGAGTGACGATCAGCGCGTCATTCGCGCAGGACAACACAGCCTTGCCGTCGGGGGCGAGCACACTTCCGACGTCCGCTATTGAGACCGAGCTCTTCGACGATCCCACGCTGAGCGTGGCCGAGCCGGTGCTCTCACCCATCGTAAAGGTCGCCTTGTCGCCCTCCACGCGATAATCGCCGCTGATCGTGCCGTTCACCAGCAGATCGGCAGTCTGTCCGGCCAGTGTCAGCTTGATCGGGTCCTTGCCCGCGCCGCGCAGCAGGTAGGACCCATTGTTAAAGGTGACTGTGACGTCTCCCCCTTCGCCGGTGCCGAAGGTTCCCTTCTCACCGGCGCCCACGAACCGGATCAGGCGATAGCTTCCCTTCAAGCAGTCGGTGACCGGTGCCGCTGCTGAAGGCGTAGAACTGCTCGCGGTTGCTGAGGATTCCGGTGGCGTAAGCGAGGGCGTGTCGCCGGGAGACGAGCCGCCCGAGCAGCTGGCCACCGTCAACATCAACGCCGCCACGGCGACGAGAAACAACCGCCTCATGTTGGTCTCCTGAGTCCTGAGAAAGAACCGCGCCAGCATATGCGGCTCGCGCGTGGAGGCTCAGAAGAGTGCGGTCATCAAGTCCCGGCGAGCCTTGAGGACCCGCTCGTCAGCGTTGCCGAGTGTCTCGAACAGCTCGAGCAGGCGTACCCGAGCTTGGTTTTGCTCGTCACCGGACAATCTCTTGATCATCTCAAGCAATCGGGTGAAAGCAGCTTCCGCCTGTCCAGAGATCATTTCGACATCCGCGGCTGCCAGCTGGGTGTCCACGTCGTCAGAGCCATCTGCGGCAGCGAGGGTGGACTGCGGATCAAGGAGCGCCGCACGAGCAAAGAGTCCCGCCTGTGCTCTGCCGGCTTGGGCCTCGGCGTCGTTCGGGTTGGCCTGCAGCAGCTTGTCGAACTCCTCCCGTGCGCCCGCGAAGTCACCGCGCTCCAGCGCCGCGTCGGCGGCGGCGTAGCGGGGATCCGCCTCGGGCTCTGGCTCGGCTGTTATCGGTGATTCAGAACCGACGGGCTGAGCGCGTCCCACCATCCCGTTCGCCACCGCCGCCTTGAGGAGTTGATCAATGGCCGCCTCCACTTGATCCTTCGGCAGCACTCCCTGGAACAACGGAGCCAGCTGGCCGTTGAGGAGCGCGATAACCGTGGGAACTGCCTGCAGCCCAAGCGCTTGGACGATCGCAGGCGCCGTGTCCACGTTCAGCCGGGCCAGCAGAAACTTCCCTTCTGAGGCGTTAGCGATCTCGATCAACGCATCGGACAGCTGCTGACCGGTGGCAACGCGCGGCGAGTAAAGCTCAACGATCACAGGGTGCTTGACGGACTTGCGAATGGTTTCCGCTTCGAAGGTCTGCTCGGTGACCTCGACGACATAGGCGCCTTCAGCTCGCGGCCCAAGCGGTGGAGCCGGAGCCGACTGCTGTGCCCGCTGGGCGAGCTGAGAAAGATCAACGGCGCCAGGACGGTTGAAGCTGGACGAGCTCATGCTGCCCATCCTGGCAGAACCCTTCCTCGGCTCGTGCCCGGAGTTGAAGTCGCACGCAGAAGGGTCGCGCAGTGTGTGGGTTTGTCGGCAGAATGTGGCTTATGGCTCACCCTCGCGCCGGCCAGCCGGCCCTCCCTGAAGACCTCATCGACGTCGACGCTGTCATCAGCGCCTACTACGACCTCGTGCCCGACCCCAGCAATCCCGACCAGCAGGTGGCATTTGGAACCTCCGGACATCGAGGGTCGAGTCTCGACACCGCGTTCAACGATGCGCACATCGCCGCCACGACCCAAGCGATCGTTGAATACCGGGCGTCCCAGGGCATCACGGGGCCGCTCTACATCGGGAAGGACACCCACGCGCTCTCGACGCCGGCTTGGACGACGGCTATCGAGGTGTTGCTGGCGAACGGCGTCACCGTCTGCGCCGAGGACGAGGCGGACTACACACCAACACCGGCAGTCTCGCGCGCCATCGTCGTACACAACGCGACAGCGACGGCAAGTAACACGGCCGACGGCGTCGTGGTGACGCCTTCCCACAACCCGCCTCGTGATGGCGGGTTCAAGTACAACCCCCCACACGGTGGCCCAGCAGACACCGACGCAACGAGCGTCATCGCGGCGCGCGCCAACTCTTTACTCGCCGATGGCTCGGCGATCCGCAGAAGGCCATACGCGGACGTGGCGTCGGAGGTTCAACGCTTCGATTACCTCGGGGCCTACTGCGAGGACCTGGTCAACGCACTGAACCTCAAGGCGGTGCGAGACGCGCAGGTACACATCGGCGCCGACCCGATGGGCGGGGCCAGCGTGCAGTACTGGGGCTACATCGCGGAGAACCTCGGCATCGACTTGACGGTGGTCAACCCCAAGGTCGACCCGAGATGGTCATTCATGACACTCGACACTGACGGCAAGATCAGGATGGACTGCTCGTCGCCCAACGCCATGGCAAGCCTGATCCGCAACAAGGACGAGTACGACATCGCCACAGGCAACGATGCCGATGCCGACCGCCATGGCATCGTCACCCCGGACGCAGGGCTGATGAACCCCAATGCCTATCTAGCGGTCGCCATCCAGTACCTGTACGCGAACCGGCCCGGCTGGCGGCCGGACGCCGGGATCGGCAAGACGCTGGTCTCCTCGTCCATGATCGACAGGGTCGCAGCTAGTCTCGGCCGGAAGCTGATTGAGGTGCCGGTCGGGTTCAAGTGGTTCGTGCCAGGTTTGCGGACCGGCGACATCGGCTTCGGCGGCGAAGAGTCCGCGGGCGCATCGTTCCTAGCACTCGACGGCAGCACCTGGACGACCGACAAGGACGGCATCTTGCTGGCCCTGCTGGCGAGCGAGATCAAGGCAGTCACCGGCAAGTCCCCAAGCGAGCTCTACGCCGAACTCACCGCCGAGCATGGTGCACCGGCATACGCCCGCATCGATGCGCCCGCCAATCGCGAACAGAAGGCTAAGCTTTCCAAGCTTGACGCCTCCTCGGTCACCGCTACCGAGCTCGCCGGTGAACCGATCACCGCAATCTTGACCAAGGCGCCCGGCAACGACGCGCCCATCGGCGGTCTGAAGGTTGCGACGGAGTCGGCGTGGTTCGCTGCGCGGCCCTCCGGCACCGAGGACGTCTACAAGATCTACGCCGAGTCATTCAAGGGCCCTGAGCACCTCGCCCAGGTCCAAGAGGCAGCCCGCGCAGTCGTCTCTGCCGCTCTGGGCAGTTAGCGCCGCCGAACCGTGAACATCCCACGCAGCGTGGGATATTCACGCTGTGCATGGCGCGCATGCCGTGTACAGCGTCAAGTTCTCACGCTGCGTGGGATGTTGAGAGGCCCGTAGCGGAGCTCCGCGAGCAGCGAGCTCAGAAAGGCACCGCCTAGCCTTGAAAGGTGCACGCCGATGAGCTGGCGGACCTGCTCCGCTGGTGCGCGGCGCTCAGCACCAATCCAGCCGACCTGGCCGGAGAGGTACAGCTTGCCGCGGGCCAGCGTTGGTCGGCGCTGGTCGACTCGCCGGCCGACATGCGCGAGCTCACCGTGCGTACCTTCCTGGAGACGGCGCAAGCGCCAGGTTTGACTGTCCGCGACGGGATGGAGCGCGTGCCCGAAGAGCTCCGTGCCGTCGTCGCCGCTTACGACCAGCTGCCGAAACTCCAGCGTGCAGTGCTGATGCTCAGCTACTTCGAGGGCGTCACGAATTCAGAGATTGCCGGAATTGTGGACCGTTCGGCCACGCGCGTGCGCCACGAACTCGATCGCGGACTCGCCACCCTCGGCGGCGACCCTTACGCGGTGCGGGCTGCGTTGGACACCGCCAGCTGGCATCAGCCAACTCCCGCTGAAGTATCCAAAGCCTTCCAGCGGCACGCCAGGGCACGGGCGCGCCGACGACGCCGGATCGGGCTGGCCGGAGTGGCTGTCGGAACGCTCGCGGCTGTATTGCTCACGGTCAGCGCTGTGTACCGACCTTACGTTGAACCTCGCCAACCAGGAGTGTGGACGTTCTCCCACACGGTTCGAAACCTCCCCGGCTGGTCGGTGCAAAGCCGAACCGTCGAGCGTGAGTGGGAGACGACCACCCTGCGCGCCAAGTCAACGGCAAGCGGCCGGTGCTCCGTCGCCGTCGGCGCCTCGGGTGCCACGTGGGTGCGACGGCTGCCGCGTCACCCGACAAAGGTTCGGGTCGGCACTCACTCGGCTTTCTACGCAGAGCGCGTCTGGCCAAACGGTGGCGGCGCGATGTTGTGGTGGGAGTACGCTGACGCCGCCTTGGTGATCATCGAGTGCGGCAATCTGACCACGCCCCGGGAGGTGCTGCCGAAGCTCGGAAGCCGCGTGGCACTTGCAGCTGAGCCGATCCTGCTCCCCTACCGCGTTCGATCAGTCCCCCGGCACTATGAATTCACCTCAGTCGTCAAGGGACTGGTGAGCCACTCGACGGTGACCTACTTGAGTCGCAATGACTATCCCGAGGGCATGATGCAGATCAGCATCCGCTACCCAGCGGGCTTGCCGATGTACGGGGTGCATTACTCATCCTTGGTCTCGCGTTACACCAACGGCCGACAAACCGCAGTCTGCCGGCCTTTCGGGGACAGCCATATCTGCGTACGAGGCGAACTCGACACCCCTGGTCGTATCGACATCGCAGCGCAACGCGGCGCACTTGCGGTGGTCGATCAGATCGCCTCCAACCTCGAATTTGCTCCGAGCGCTACCGATCTCGCTGGCTGGTTCGACGCCCGCCAAGCCCTGCCCTCTTGAGCCCCTTCTTTGGGGCGTTCGCGCATCGCGCGTGGAGTCCGCCGCGCGATTTCCGACGCTCACGCCCAGGAACCGGAGTCAGCGTCTACGACCAAAGGCAACCACCGCGACCAGGCCGATGATGAAGATGACGCCCAGAACCGTGCCCTCGACGCCATGCCCCGTCGCGATCAGATAGACGCATGCTGCCAGGAACGCAAGGGTGATCACCACGCCGTAGTTGAGGCCGCGCGCATTGAGCCGCACCTCGCGCTGATCAAGCGCAGCGATGCGATCCAGCTCTTTCTCGATCACCGCGCGCGTCTCAGCATCAGCCTCGGCGTAGACCTGCAGTGGATCCTGATAACGCTCGTACCGAGATGATCGCTCGCTCATTGTTCCTCACTTCGCGGTTGATCGAAGATGTCAACGACAGGTTCGCCGCCTTCGGCTGTCGAGCCAGTCGGGCTGTCCAGGTCCACCATCTGCTGCAGCGCCTGGCCGAGGCGCTCCGGTACCACTGATGGATCGACTGCTTCTATACGTGCGATTGCACGGTCCAGCCGGCCTCCAACGCTGTAGTGGACACGCGGGTACGTGAGCGGCGCGTACAGATAACTAAAGCCTTTGAGCAGTGAGCCCGCTGGTGAGTTGGAAGGAATCTTGAAGCGCGGCATCGTCAGGCGCCGCAGGGTGGGGCTCGGCGGCCGCCGCCGGCGTCCGGAGGGAATGATGAAGACCACCAGCACCGTGACGATCACCAGCGCAGTCCCGATTCCGATGAGCAGCCAGGCCCCGGTCCTCACGCGCACCTCCTCTCGCCCACCCTAGTGATTTGTCAGCGTTTCGGCGGGCTATAGCCCGCTGAGAGCCTGACAAGTCGGTTATGGACGCAAGTTCCTTCCTCAGAAGCGCGCCGGCTCGACGTACTCCCCCCACTCAGCCCGCAGTGCATTGCAGATCTCACCGAGCGTCGCCTCAGCCCGCGCGGCCGCCAGCATGGACTCGATCATGTTGTCATCGGTCCGGGCAACCTTGATCATCTCCGCCAGCGCAGCGTCGACTGCTGCGTTGTCCCGAGCACCTCGCCGGACGCGGAGAGCCTCACACTGCTGAACCTCGACCTCGTGGCTGACCCGCAGAATCTCCAATGGCGGGGTCACGGTGGCGGTGTGGACGTTGACACCGACGATCTTCTTGTCGCCTTTCTCGAGCTCGGTCTGATAGTGGAATGCGGAGTCAGCGATCTGTCCGGTGAACCAGCCCTCCTCGATGCCGAATAATAGTCCGGAGGTGATGGGGCCGATCTCGTGCTGCCGGGCAGAGCCACCGCCGAGTTCCTCGATTCGGTCGAGGATCGACAGCGCCTCGGCTTCGATCTTGTCGGTCAACGCCTCGACGTACCAGGATCCACCGAGCGGATCGACCACATTGACCACTCCAATCTCCTCAGCCAGGACTTGCTGGGTGCGCAGCGCAATCTCCGCCGACTCCTCGGTCGGGAGCGCCAGCGTCTCGTCCATGGCGTTCGTGTGCAGCGAGTTCGTCCCGCCAAGGACGGCAGCCAGTGCCTCGATTGCGGTCCGTACGACGTTGTTGGACGGCTGCTGCGCAGTGAGCGAGACTCCTGCAGTCTGGGTGTGGAATCGCAGCGACTGCGCCCTGACTGTCCTCGCGCCGTACCGATCGCGCATCCAGCGTGCCCAGATCCGGCGTGCGGCCCGGAACTTGGCAATCTCTTCAAAGAAGTCGATGTGCGCATCGAAGAAGAAGCTCAGGCCGGGTGCGAAACGTTCGATGTCCAAGCCCCGCGACAGCCCAAGTTCCACGTAACCGAAGCCGTCGCCGAGGGTGAAAGCAAGCTCCTGGGCAGCCGTCGATCCCGCTTCGCGGATGTGATATCCGGAGACGCTCAGCGGCTTGTAAGCCGGTATCTCGCGGCTGCAGTACTCCATCATGTCGCCGATCAGACGGAGGTGGGGCCCTGGCCCAAAGAGCCACTCCTTCTGAGCGATGTACTCCTTGAAGATGTCGGTCTGCAAGGTGCCATTGAGCGTGGCGATGTCGACGCCCTGCCGCTCCGCCGCCACGAGGTACATACAGAAGATCGGGACCGCCGGGCCTGAGATCGTCATCGACGTGGTAACGGCACCAAGATCAATTCCGGAGAACAGCAGATCCATGTCGGCGGCGGAGTCGATCGCCACGCCGCAATGCCCAACTTCGCCCAGGCTGCGGTCGTCATCGGAGTCGCGGCCCATCAACGTCGGCATGTCGAACGCGACACTGAGTCCCCCGCCACCAGCGGCCAAGATCATCTTGTAACGCTCGTTGGTCTGCTCCGCGTTGCCGAAGCCGGCAAACTGCCGGATGGTCCAGGGGCGCCCGCGATAGCCACTCGGGTACAGACCACGGGTGAAGGGAAACTCCCCGGGCCAGCCGATCCGCTCCATCCGGTCGTCGGCATCGTCATCCTCCGGTCCGTAGACCGGATCGACTTCGACACCTGAAAGGGTGGTGAAGTCGGCGTCGCGAATCTGGCCATTCGCCTGAGCCTCTGCAAAGGCGGCCGCCCAACGCTCCCTGCCGCTGTATGCCGTCATGCGAACCTCCGGTCTAGATACTAGGGCGGCCTAGTAATACAGCAAAGGGGCAGAGCCACGAGCGACAATGGTGAATGAGATTCCACCGCGCGCGATCGCTCCCGGCGGAGCGAGCAATCAACCACAGCGCGAGCAGCTCTGAATCAAAAGTCGCCCGCGGCCTCGCGCGGCTGGGTAAGCAACCACGTCAGCTGATCGCACTCCTCGTCGGTCAAGGCGCTCAGCCCGAAACGTGCACCAACGATTGCCTCGGTCGCCTTTTCCATCACGAGGCGGCCCTTGGGCGTGATCGAGGCCAGTACCGCGCGGCCGTCCTCAGGATGCGGCGTACGCCTGATCAGATCGGCTGCTTCCAGGCGCTTCACCAGCGGCGTCACCGACGTGGCATGCACCTGGAGGCGCTCGCCGATCTTGCCCAAGGGCAAGGCACCGCGCCTGGAAAAGGACAGCAAGACCAGGACCTCATAGCGTGCGAAAGTCAGACCCAATGGGCGAAGCAATTCATCCAGCTCGGTGAGCAGCAGCTGATGCACTCGCATCAGCGATGTGACGGCGCGCATCCGGGGCATCTCGCCCCACTGCGTAGCCCACTGCTTGGCCGCCTCCTCGACGGGGTCGAATGGCAGACGATGTCGTTCCACGGCGGTCATGTTCCGTCATCCTCTGCGGGCGTGGCAACCTGCTCGGGCAAGTCACCCTGCATCACTAGGCGTAGCACATCCTCGCACTGGTCAATGTCCTTGACGTAGGTGATCTGATTCAGACCCTGAACCTGCGCGGCAGACTCAAAGACGAAATGCCCGTAATTCAGCCAACGGCCGATGACGGGCTTGTTGACGGTGATGTCCAGGATCCTCAGCAGCGGCACACTAGCGCGTGCCGTAGAGATGACGCCATTGACTCGGAACACTCGCTGGTTGGTGATGACGAAACGATCACGGTACTCCTCGAGGATTCGATAGAGCGCCTGCACGCCAAGCACCATGCCAAGCACGAAGAAGACCCAGAACATAGCCCCCTGATAGGCAAAGGCACTGACGACGATCACAACTCCGATTGCGACGCGCACCGTCGGCCAGATCATCACGACCCAGTGCTTGTGGACTTCGAGAACTTTCTTTTCGCCGGCCGTACTCAAGATGTATTGGTCGACGTGCGGATCGAGCCAGCCCAGCACGCCCACTGCTAGCCAGCTAGTGACTGGAAGAACGTGATGATCGAGCGAAATACTCGCGCAAGGGCTCCAAATATCGCGCGAACGGCGTTCGCGGCAGCCTCAGGCTGCGCGATCAGATAAAAGAGGAAAAAGCCCACGACCAAGAAGATGATGATCCGCTTGAGCCACACCATGTCGGACGCTTCATCCTTCCGGTCTTCACCGCAGACTATTCGAACGCGCTGCCGCACGTACAGGCAAACGCCTGTACATCTTCCTTTTTACCCGATCCATCGGCAGATTGGGAGCAGGCACGCCGCCACGCTGTTGTCGCACGGCCATAGCGATCCGACTTGCGACCTAGCGGCCGACAACGACTCGGTCCGCCGCCGCGTACGGATCGAGCTCACCACGGCTCACCAGTTCGGCGAGACCGTCAAGCCCAGCCTCCCCATTCAAACGAAACTCCGCCCGCAGCTTGGCCAGCGCGATGCTCTCGACCTCTCGCCGGGCGCGCGCGACGCGGCGTGCGTCAGCGCGTCCAGTCTCCATTTGCGAGGTTCGGAACCGGTCGACAGCTTCCAGCAGATCCGCAATCCCACGATGCTCGTGCGCAACTGTCAGGACAATCGGTGGTTTCCAGTCCTGCGGACCTCGCTGGGCGAGGGCAATCATCGTCCGCAGTTCTCGTACCAGCGCCTGCGCACCGTCGCGATCACTTTTGTTGACCACGAAGATGTCGCCAATTTCAAGGATGCCGGCCTTGGCCGCTTGGATTCCATCGCCCATCCCAGGCGCGAGCAGAACAAGGGTGGTGTCAGCGGTTTGTGCGACCTCAATCTCCGACTGGCCGACCCCAACCGTTTCGACGATCACCGTGTCGAAGCGCGCGGCGTCGAATGCCCGTAACGCTTGAGGGGTAGCGACCGCAAGCCCGCCGAGATGACCTCTGGTCGCCATCGACCTGATGTAGACGTCGCGATCGAGCGCGTGCTCCTGCATCCGAATGCGGTCACCTAGCAGCGCACCGCCGGAGAAGGGCGAGCTCGGGTCCACAGCCAATACGCCGACCCGCTCGCCGCGGGCCCGGAGCGTACGGACGAGAGAGGTTGCCGTCGTCGACTTGCCAACTCCGGGCGCACCAGTCAGACCGATCACATGCGCTCGTCCCGTATCTGGCGCGAGCTCTTGCATGATCGTCGGAAGTGCCGGCGAGGCATTCTCGATCCAGCTGATCAAACGACCCAGTGCCCGCGGATTGCCCAACCGCACTTCGGCGACGACGTTGCGCACGTCGTCACGGTCAAGTGACAAGGACGCGTCCGCCTAGCTGCCGTCCGATGGAACGATGATGATCAAGGCGTCGCCCTGCCCACCGCCGCCGCAGAGCGCAGCTACCCCCGTACCACCACCGCGTCGCTTCAGCTCCATCACACAGGTCAGCACCAAACGAGCGCCCGAGGCGCCGATCGGATGGCCGAGGGCGATCGCCCCGCCGTTGACGTTCACCCGCTCGTCAGTCTCATCGGCGCTCAGGCCCAGAGCCCGCGCGCTGGCGACACCGACGGCGGCGAATGCCTCGTTGATCTCGATCAGGTCCAAGTCGGACACGCTGATCTGTTGCTTCTTCACCGCAACGTTGATCGCGTTTGCCGGCTGCAGCTGGAGCGAGGAGTCCGGGCCCGCGACGCTCGCATGCGCGCCGATCTCCGCGATTGGGGTGAGTCCCAAACGGTCGGCCGCTTCCTTGCTCGCCACAACCATCGCCGCCGCTCCGTCTGAGATCGGGCTCGACGAGCCCGCCGTGATCGAGCCATCGCGCCCGAATGCCGGCGGGAGCTTGGCAAGCGACTCAGCGGTAGTGCCCTCCCGAATGCCTTCATCCTTACTGATCACCACATCGTCTCCGCGACGCTGTGGGATGCGGACCTCGACGATCTCCTCCGCCATGGCGCCGCTGGCTGTCGCCGCCGCAGCGCGCTGATGAGAACGCGCCGCGAACGCATCTTGATCTTCACGGCTGACTAATTGCTCGCCGCGATTGCAGCCGTCGGTCAGAGAGCCCATGGCTTGGTCGGTGAAGGCATCCCAGAGGCCGTCGTAGGCCATGTGGTCGATCATCGTTACGTTGCCGTACTTGAACCCAGAACGCGAGCGCGGCAACAGGTGGGGAGCCTGGGTCATCGACTCCATGCCGCCCGCAATGACCACATCGCACTCCCCCGCTCGGATCAGTTGATCAGCAAGGGCGACCGCATTCAGTCCTGACAGGCATACCTTGTTGATCGTTACTGCCGGGACCGACATGGCGATCCCTCCCTTGATTGCTGCCTGCCGAGCCGGGATCTGCCCCGTGCCGGCCTGAAGCACGTGACCCATCACGACGTAGTCGATGTGCTCCGGGGAAACGCCTGAGCGCTCCAGAGCCGCCGCAATGGCATAACCTCCAAGTTCCGTGGCTGACGCGTCCTTTAGGCCGCCAAGCAGTTTGCCGATCGGCGTACGCGCACCGCCGACGATTACTGATCCCATGCTGTACCTCCCAGCTCGCAGCGCTGTCCTCTGACGATCACATCCGATGCTGTGTCCGAGACCAGTCTGGCACCCTAATGTCCATGACCAGAATGCCTTCCGATCTCGGTAGCGTGCTGCCCGGTCTGCTCGGTTTTGATCATGTCGGTATTGCAGTCGCCGATCTGGAAGCAGCGATGACCTTTTATCGTGACCTGCTCGGCATGCGGGTGGTGCATCGTGAAGACAACTTTGACCAACAGGTGGCCGAAGTCATGCTGACCACCGGCGAAGTCTGGGCCGTCAGCAACCAACTTCAGCTCTTAATGCCGTTGTCGGAGGACTCCGTGCTGCAGCGCTTTCTCGTGAGACGTGGAGGCGGCCTGCACCACGTGGCTTACGCTGTTTCAGATGTCCGGTCCGCATCCAGGGTTCTGCGTCACTACGGTGTGCGGGTGCTTTATGATGCACCAAGAGCCGGTACCCGCGGCTCGCAGATCAACTTTGTCCACCCCAAGGACACTGGCGGCGTTCTGCTCGAGTTGGTCGAGCATGCTGCGGCGGATCCGCACAGTGTCCAATCAAGTCGGGGCTGAGCGAATGGCTGTCGCTCACGCGGGCACAGACTCGGCGTCAATTCCTATTTTCGGAGAGGGTTTCTTGCGGTGAACGCATCAGACAACACGGGGCTCGGCCTGTTCGACGACACAGCAAGCGCAGTCGGCAACTTTCCCACCGCATTGCGCGGTTATGACCGAACGGCCGTTGACGACTATGTCCGGACGCTTGAGGACAGTGTTGTCAAGTCGCGTAGACACGCCACTCAGCTCGAGCAGCAAGTGACCATGCTCCAAGATGACATGGCATCTGGTGGTGATTCAACAGACTCCAAGGACGTCGATTACGCCAACCTTGGTGGGCGCGCCAACGACATTCTCCGGCTCGCTCAGGAGCAAGCGCGTGAGCTGGTGCAGAACGCGACGGTCGAGGCCCAGAAGCTCAAGGAGCAGGCGCGGCGCGAGGCCGACGGGCTGCGGACCTCCGCGGCCCGAGAGGGCGACGCCATCAAGACCGGCGGCGCAGCACAGATTGATCAGCTACGCAGCAAGTTGCGGGATGAGGTCAAGGCCCAGGTCGACAAGGCCAAGGCCGAAGCGGAGTCCCTGATCGCGGCGGCCCGCCGGCAGGCCGAGTCGGTACGCCGGGAGGCCGACAATGAGGCACAGGCGACGCGCCAGAATGCCTACCTCGACACCGAGAACCTACGTCGGACTGTTGAGCGCGAGGCCGCAGAGGCTAGATCCAAGCTGGCAGGCGAGCGGGAACAGGCCATTGGGCAGCTCAAGTTGGCCCATGATGAGGCGCAACAGAAGACCGCCGCACTGCTCGCCGAGGCAACCAAGTATCACCGCGAGTCCGGGGAGCGTCTGGAAGCTGACCTGGCCGAAGCCGCACGAATTCGCGCCGAAGCCCTTACCGAAGCCGAGCAGACCAAGGGCGCGGCTGCACAGGAAGCTGAGGCGCGGATCGCCACCGCGAAGAAGCAGGCCGCGGCCATCAATGAGCGGACCCAACAGGAGTTCGCATGGCGGAAGCAACAGCTGCGCCGTGAGACGGAGTTGCTGCACCAGCGCAAGCAGGCTGTGTTAAGCCAGCTCGCGAGCTTGTCGGCACTCGCCGAGCAAACGGCCAGTGCCTTCCCCGACCTGGACGACCCCAACGATCTGGAGGGCGAGGTCGGCGATCGCACCGTGATGCGTCCCGACATACTCCCACCAGCCGGTCTGGGCGAGGACAGTCCTGCCGCTAGCAGTGCCGGCTCGACTAGGAACGGTGGCAAGTCGACCGATGATGAAGAGGACGAACTTGAGATCGACGGAGATGCGACCGTGCTCGTGGCCCCGTCCGATCTGGCCGGCGAAGGAGCCAAGTCGAAGTAGCTCAGCTCCAGACCGCAGGCCGGCCGCGATGATCATCACTGCCTGACGACTGGCCCTCGGCTTCGGGTGCCGTTACCCTGAGATGACTCGGGGTAACGGCACTTTGGCGTGTAAGGAGCCGGCGTGAACATGCCCCCAGCAGTTGACCCGCATTTGGATAACGGCCGCTTTCCCGTGGCGCGCAGAGGATATGACCGCGAGGCGGTTGATCATTTCGTGCGCGCGACGCAAGCCCAGATCGCCCAGCTGGTGGAGCAATACGATTCCTTGATCACCTACAACCATGAGCTTCGCCAGGCGCTTGACGAGGCCCATGCCCGGGCGAGTCATGCAGACTTCTCCGGACTCGGCGCGCGGGTGCAGGAGATCCTCCACATCGCCGAGGAACAGGCAACCGACATCACTCAGGGCGCCATTCAGGAGGCAGATCGGCTGAGCGCACAGAGGCAGGCCGAAATTGACGAACTACGCCAGGGCGCGTACGCGGACCTAGCCGAGATGCGAGACGCCCAGCGGGCTGAGTTAGACGCCCTACGAGAGCAAGTGGAGCGAGATACGGCGCAATTGAGGGACCACGCGCGGACCGAGGCCGAGCAGCTGGTGGCGTCGGCTCGACTACAGGCCGGGGCCGTTCGGGCTGAGGCGGAGGCAGCCGCCACGGGTACGCGCAAGGCCGCCAGTTTTGAGTCACAAGAACTCCTTGCCGCCGCAGAACGTGACAGTGCGGCTTTACGCCAGGATGCTGCAGACCAACGCGAGCATGTGATGGCTGAGTTGAAGGAGGCGCAGGAATCGGCGAATCAGGCCATCCAGGCGATGCTGGCCGAGGCGACCGAGTTGCAGCGGGCCGCCGATGAGCGCCTGACGTCGGAAGCCGAGCGGGCCGCGAAGCTACGCAACGAGGCCCTGGCTGAGGCGGAACGCATCAAGCTGGGCGCCGGTGGCGACGCGGACGAGATCATTGATCGGGCGCGACATCATGCCGCGGTCATCGACGACCGAGCACGCCAAGAGCTCGCGCTGCGACGCCGCCAGATGCAGGACGAACAGGACCTGCTCATGCGACGGAAACACGCGATGCTCAACCAGCTCGCTTCGGTGGGCGCGCTGGCGGTCGAGACTGCGGAGAACCTGCCTGATGTCCCTGAGACGGACTTTTCAGAGCTCGCGGCATATGGAGCCAGCTCAGAGCCCGGCAGCACCGTGGCCGAGATAGAGAGCGATCCGACCGTGGGCAATGCGACGAGCGAGGCCGGGGACCGGCAGGACGTGGCCGAGGAGACTGAACAGCAGGCGGCGAATGAGGAACCTGAGGCGCGCGCTGAGAACGAGGAAAGCGGGCCCTCCCCGAAGGACGAGGAAGGCGAGCCGCGCGCGGAGGACCATGGCGACTTGTCCGGCGATAACGGCGATGAGGCGTCGCGCAGTGATGAAGTCAAGGGGAAAGTGCCGACCGAGGACCGTGAGTACGCCCAGTCGACCAAGCCGTAGCGCACGCAGGCGCAGCGCCCCTTTCACCCGCTCAGCGGAGAAGCGCTGGCAAATCACATGCGCTGCGGTGTTCCACCTGCACCTATCCAGCACTTTCTCGGGGAGCGTCGGTGATTGGCTCGTAGGGCGCCCATTGATTGCTGCCGGACTACCAAGCGGCCAGATCAGAACAATCGCGTTGACGGGTCGTCGAGGCCCCGGAGAGCGTCATAGTCCACGAGCTTGACTTCGATGCCCCTGTCCCCCGCAAGGGTCCGCGCCTGCGGCGCGATCGATTGAGCAGCAAGGATTCCGCGTACCGGCGTCAGAAGCGGGTCGCGGTTGAGGAGGTCAAGGTAGCGAGTCAGCTGCTCGACGGCGTCAATGTTGGCCTTGCGCTTGACTTCCACCGCAACGTGCTTCGTTGGATGCTGTTCCAGGCCGTGAATCTCTCCGCGACGTCTGATCTCGACCGCGACGTACGCCCCGGCGGCGTTCCTGCACAGCAAGTCGACTGGCCCGATTGGTGTCGGATGCTCGCGTCTGACAAGCGACAGGCCGGGTGCCAATGCCTCAGGATGTTCGGCGAGAAGCTCCTGTAGATGCGCCTCAACACCGTCCTTCTGAAGCCCTGGGTCGACGCCCAGTTCATGGGAGGTGTCATGGAACACTTCTGCCAGCAAGATCTGGAGCGTGTCGCCATCGCGGCCGCGGACTTCCCAACGGGCTGACAGCGGCTCGCCGCTTAGCGCCGAGTCATGGTCCAGCTCACGCGGCCCCAGTTCGACCAGCGAGCACGGGGGGCTCATCCAGTTCAGCGGTTTGTAGGCGCGGTCGTCAGCGTGGATCGACACAGATCCGTCAGACTTGATCAAGATGAGCCGCGTCGCCATCGGCAGGTGGGCCGTCAGCCGCCCTGCGTAGTCCACTTGGCAACGGGCTATCACCAACCGCACGGAGACAAACTACCGGCTTGATCGGACTACCACTTGTGATTGAATCTCGAGATACCCGCCCAATCCCCCAGGGAGCTTGCTCATGGCCCGACGGCCGAGTAAACATCTCAGGCCGGCACGACCGCTGAGCTCCGGACATGCGACGTCGGTGATCAAGAGCGACGGGCGGTGGATTGTCCGCAGCGTGTCGGGTGCAGCAGCCACGAAGGCCTATCGGTGTCCCGGGTGCAACGGCGAGATCCGCCTCGGCACTCCGCATGTGGTGACCTGGCCAGACACACCTAGCCTGCTCTCTCAATCCCCGGTCGAAGAGCGCCGACACTGGCACACGAGCTGCTGGCAACGGCGGCCGTGAACGCGGAAGCGCCTCAGCACGGGCTCTTCACTACCCAACTGGGGACCACCGGTCCGCGGGTGGTGTTTCTCCACGGCCTGTTTGGACAGGGAAAGAACTGGAACACGATCGCCAAAGCCTTGAGCGACTCGGCCCGGGTCACGCTCGTCGACTTGCCCAATCACGGCCGGTCCGCCTGGACGGATCACTTCTCCTATCCCGAGATGGCGCACCAAGTTGCCGAGCTGCTGAAAGCCCGGGCCGAGGGAGATCGGTACGCCATGGTCGGCCACTCGATGGGGGGCAAGGTTGCCATGACGCTCGCGCTGCTCTATCCAGAGCTGGTGGAGCGACTCGTCGTGGTCGATGTTTCGCCAGTATCCACTCGCGAGATCAGCGAGTTCGACACTTTCATCCGCGGCATGCGCGCCATCAACCTGAAGGGCTTGACCGATCGGCGGGCTGCGGACGCCCAGCTTGCCGCGTACGTGAGCAATCCCGGCATCCGCAGCTTCCTGCTACAGAATCTCCGACGCGACGATTCCATCGCGGACGGCTGGAGGTGGCAGATGAACCTGGAGATGCTCGCCGACTACCTGAGCGAGATGGGCGGCTGGCCCGAGCTGCACGCAGACCCGTACGACGGTCCTGTCCTGTGGGTGGCCGGCGCCGCCTCACCTTATGTTCAGCCGGAATACGCTGCCGCCATGCGCGCGCTTTTCCCACGGGTTCAGCTCGTCACGATCAAGGGAGCCGGCCACTGGGTCCATAGCGAGCAGCCACAGGTGTTGCTCGCGATCCTGCGCCGGTTCTTGCATGTGTAAGCACAGTCGATGTTGAAGGGTGGAGCACGTCGATGACAGAGTTCGTGATGGTTGTGTTCGCTCTCATCCCGCTAGACGTGATGCCCAACCAACCGTCGGCGACGCCGCCAGCGGCAGCCTATCCCCACGGGAGCCAAGGTTTCGCCGCCTACATCGTCGGTGGCTTCTTTGGCTTGGGCATCCTGGTGCTAGCCATGGTGCTCCTCAACCGTCGGCCAAAGCGAGTTAATCGTCGTTCCTTGGACCAGTGAGCATGCGCCTTAGCGAGAGAGTCAAGCTCGAGTCACTGTCGTGATCTCAGAGGGGTTGTTAGGCCGGCCCGTGCCGTCAGAGTTGCTGCCGTCCTGACCTTCCTCGGCCATCGATGCCACGACGTCACGAGACGCCTTGTTCATCTTGCCGAAGATCGTATAGTTCGGGTTCTTGTCGAGGCTGGTCGAATCGGCCCAGACCAGGAAGAACTGTGAACCGTTCGTGCCTGGGCCACCGTTCGCCATGGCAACGGTGCCCTCCGTGTAGCTTTCGGTACCGTCGGTCTCGTCGGCGAACTCGTAGCCAGGACCACCCTTCCCTGTACCGGTCGGGTCGCCGCATTGCAGGACGAAGATCCCCGAGTCCGCCAGCCGATGGCACTTGGTGTTGTCGAAGTAGCCCTGGTCGGCCAACGAGACAAAGGAGTTGACCGTGCATGGAGCTTTCGTTCGATCCAAAGTGATCGTGACCTTGCCGTTCGTCATCGTCAGCACGTAACTGATCGTTCCGCTGGTCGGGACTCCGGTAGTGGGCGGCGGCGTGACCGGCCGCGCTGCGTCGGCGGACACGGAATACTCGCACGTGTCACCAGCGCCGCCACCTAGGCCGCTAGCGCTGGATACCGGCGACGGCACGACGGAGGCTGCCGGCGGATCCGGTGGTGGCGGTGGGCTGGGGATCTGACCGCAACCACTCATCAGCACCGCGACTCCGATGACAGTCACGAGTCCTCGGCAGGCGCGCTTATTTGGGCTGCTCACGCATCGCGCTCGATCCCCGCCGACGTCGTCGTAGCCCGCGGAGGAAAGGCGCCTCCACTCTCTCCTCCTCCGACCGGCGGCGCGCGATACCGACGCTCGCAGCCCGCTATCTGGGCTGCTCGCGCATCGCGCTCGCAGCTGGTTCACCGTTGTACTGTGCCACAGCGCGGAGCCGCTTCCTGGCAGCGACAAGCCCGCCAACCTGAAGTTGTCATCACCCGCGCCGGAACGTACCGGACCCGCTGCGTAGGGTGTGATCATGGTTCGGCTGACCCGCATCTACACCAGGACAGGCGACGCCGGACAGACCCAGCTTTCCGACCTGTCGCCGGTCAGCAAGACCGATCCGCGGGTTGCGGCGTACGGGGATGTGGACGAGGCCAATTCAGCAATCGGGGTCGTCCTTGCCGCCGGTGACCTGCCCGAGGATGTCGCCGCGGTGCTGCGGAGCGTCCAGAACGAGATGTTCGACGTCGGAGCTGATCTTTCGACCCCGCTACGAGTGCCCACCTCGACTGATCCCCCACCAGAGCTACGCATCACCCAGGAGTATGTCGAGCGGCTGGAGGCCTGGTGTGACCAGTTCGGCGACCCGCTACCGAACTTGAAGTCATTCATCCTTCCTGGGGGTTCGCCGGCCGCTGCGCAGCTGCACGTAGCGCGTACGGTGGTGCGACGCGCCGAGCGCGCAGCCTGGGCCGCCGCCGAGGCATACGGAACTGAGCCGGTCGAAGAGGCGCAGCTTCCGGGCGGGGTCGGCATGCTGGCGATGACCTATCTCAACCGACTGTCGGACTTGCTGTTCATCCTCACCCGGGTCGTTAACGGAATCGACGGCGATGTGCTGTGGGTACCCGGGGGTGACCGAAGCCACAGCTCGGCGCCGAGAAGCTAGCCCAACCAACCCTCAAGCCTCCAGGAGGATGCGATGCCGAGTGACTCCCGTCTGAAGGAAGCGACTGGCAAGGCCGACCCAGCTCAGCCGAGACCGGTTACGTTGTTCACCGGACAATGGGCCGATCTCCCCTTCGAGGAGATCTGCCGGCTTGCCGGGGGCTGGGGCTACGACGGGCTCGAGATCGCCTGCTGGGGTGATCATTTCGATGTCGTCAAAGCGGTCGAGGACGATGGCTACCTCCAAGGACGCAGAGACATTCTCGAGCAGCACGGGCTCGGCTGTTGGGCGATCTCCAATCACCTCAATGGTCAGGCCGTGTGTGAGGCGATCATCGACGACCGCTACAAGAACATGGTCAACCCACGGGTCTGGGGTGACGGTGACCCCGAGGGCGTTCGACAGCGGGCCGCCGAGGAGATGAAGATCACGGCACGCGCGGCGGCAGCCTTTGGCGTAGACACCGTCGTCGGATTCACAGGATCGGCCATCTGGCACTACCTGGCCATGTTCCCGCCGGTCGAGGACAAGGTCATCCAGGCCGGCTACGCCGATTTCGCCGACCGCTGGAACCCGATCATCGACGGCTTCGAGGAGGTCGGCGTCCGCTTCGCCCACGAAGTACATCCCAGCGAGATCGCGTACGACTACTGGTCGACGGTCGCCACGTTGGAGGCCATCGATCACCGTCCCGGCTTCGGCCTCAACTTCGATCCGTCGCACATGGTCTGGCAGGAGCTCGACTATGTCGGCTTCCTCTGGGATTTCCGGGATCGGATCTACCACGTGGACTGTAAGGACACCAAGCTCAGGATGAGCAACGGCCGCAATGGCCGGCTGTCCTCGCATCTGCCATGGGCGGACCCGCGCCGCGGCTGGGACTTCATCTCGACCGGTCACGGCGACACCCGGTGGGAGGACATTTTCCGGATGCTCAATCACATTGGCTATGAAGGGCCCATATCCATCGAATGGGAGGATGCCGGAATGAACCGCCTCGACGGGGCACCCGAGGCGCTCGACTTCATCCGGAGCATGAACGGCATCCGCCCGTCGGAAGCATCCTTCGACGCAGCCTTCGCCGCAAGGGGCTAGCTATTCGAAGCGGCGTACGCCGGGCTATTCGAAGCGGCGTACGCCTGGCGGTGCCGCTTCCAACCAGCTCAGTAGGCCGGTCAGCGACTCCTCGCTCATCGCCAGCTGCCATTCAGTGTCGGTGTGACCATCGTGCATCTCAATGCGGAGCACCTTCTCATCCGCGTTCAGTGCCAGCGCCTCGACGGGATCTGGCATCCGGGTCTCCAGTACGCGTACGTTGCGCCGCGGAAAGACGATGCGCGGTCGTAGCGAGTATGAGAAGAATCTGAACCACTCCAGGATTCCCTCGCTATAACGCCCGACTCCGAGCACCCAGCCGGCGCCCGGAGTCGACATCCGCAGCCGAAGACTGCAGTCGAATGTGCCACCGAGACGATCAAGCCATCGACGCCTGACAGCCAGCATCAACAGGCTTATGGCCATCAGACCAGCCAGCACAATGAGGATCTCAACGACCCCGAGCCAGCCGTGCATGAAAGTCCTCAGATCGCGCGCGAATGTTAGCTGCGACCCTACTGCGCCTTCTGCGCCGCGCGAAGCTGTGCCTCAGCGCGCAGGAAATGCTTTCGATCCTCGTCGCTTCCGTCACCCGTATCGAGAACTCGTTGTGCTTCCGCGAGCTCCTTCTCAGCTTGCGCAACAGTGATCTCGTCAGCCATCCGGGCGTATTCACTCAAGATCGAGACTCGCCCCTGAGAGACGGATATGAAGCCGCCCTCCACGGCGATGATCTCCCGGGTGGGGTTGTCTTCGCAGAAGATTACGACCGCGCTCGGCACCAGTAGTCCGAGAACCGGTTCATGACCTGGCAAGATGCCGATCTCACCGTCGACGGTCTCGGCGATGATGTTGGAAGACTTACCGGACCAGACCACACGATCGGCCGAAACGACTTCCACCTGCATGGGTTCAGCCATACCGCTCCATTCCGTGTGCGCCTATCGATTCTTCGATCATCAGGCTTCCTTCTGCAGCTCCGACCAACGGCGCTCGACGTCTTCCATGCTGCCCACGTTGAAGAAGGCCTGCTCCGCAATGTGATCAACTTCGCCGTTACAGATCATCTGGAACGACTCGATGGTCTCGTTGAGCGGCACCGTCGACCCCGGAATGTTGGTGAATTTCTCGGCCATGTAGGTGTTCTGGCTGAGGAACTGCTGGAGGCGACGGGCGCGGTTCACCACGATCTTGTCTTCTTCGGACAACTCGTCGACGCCCAGAATCGCGATGATGTCTTGCAGCTCCTTGTTGCGTTGCAGAATCTGCTTGACCCGAACCGCCACGTCGTAGTGCTGCTGGCCGATGTATTGCGGGTCGAGGATTCGACTGGTCGAGCTCAACGGATCCACTGCCGGGTAGAGACCGCGGGAAGCGATCTCGCGAGACAGCTCTGTGGTGGCGTCCAGGTGAGCGAACGTCGTTGCCGGCGCCGGATCGGTGTAGTCATCAGCCGGCACATAGATCGCCTGCATCGAAGTGATCGAATGCCCGCGGGTCGAGGTGATCCGCTCCTGAAGCTGGCCCATTTCGTCGGCGAGGTTCGGCTGGTACCCAACAGCCGAAGGCATCCGACCTAGGAGGGTGGAAACCTCCGAGCCTGCCTGGGTGAACCGGAAGATGTTATCGATGAACAGCAGCACGTCCTGGCCCTGCACGTCGCGGAAGTACTCCGCCATCGTCAGCGCCGAGAGGGCGACCCGCAGCCGGGTTCCCGGGGGCTCGTCCATCTGCCCGAACACCAGCGCGGTGTCCTTGAAGACGCCGGCCTCCTCCATCTCGTGGATCAGGTCGTTGCCCTCACGGGTCCGCTCCCCCACGCCGGCGAACACCGAGGTGCCACCGAAGTTGTGGGCGATGCGATAGATCATCTCCTGGATCATCACCGTCTTGCCGACGCCGGCGCCGCCGAACAGGCCGATCTTGCCACCGGTCACGTACGGGGTGAGCAGGTCGAGCACCTTGATGCCAGTCTCCAGCATCTGGGTCTTCGACTCCAACTGGTCGAACTTGGGCGCCTGCCGGTGGATCGGCCAGCGGCCATTGGGCGCGCCCTCTATCTCGGTGATCTCGATGGTCGACGGATCGACATCGAGCACGTCGCCAGTCACGTTCCACACGTGACCCTTGGTGATGTCGCCAACAGGCACTGAGATCGGCTGCCCAGTGTCCCGCACTTCCGTGCCTCGCTGCATGCCGTCGGTTGGCTTGAGTGCGATAGCTCGAACGAGGTTGTCGCCGATGTGCAGCTCAACCTCCATGGTCATGCTGCGGGTCTCACCGCCCACGGTGGTCTCGACCGTCAGCGCGTTGTAGATTTCGGGCATCTGGTCGACAGGAAATTCAACATCGACCACCGGGCCGATGACCCGAGAGACGCGGCCGATGCCGCCCGAGGGGGCTTCGGTGTCTTGTTCTTCAATCGTGGCGGTCATCTGGCTTCCTCGTTCGTCAGTGGATGGCTGGTCATTCGATGGTGGATATCACTCGGCGGCCGCAGTTGCCTCGGCAAGGGCACTCGCTCCGCCGACGATCTCGGAGATTTCCTGGGTGATCTCGGCCTGCCGGGCCTGGTTAGCTTCGCGGGTCAGCCGCTCGATCAGCTGCTGCGCGTTGTCGGTCGCTGACTTCATCGCCTTCTGCCGGCTGGCCAACTCCGAGGCGGCTCCCTGGAGCAGGCAGTAGTGGATGCGGCTTGCGACATACAGCGGCAGCAGCTCATCCAGCACCGTCTCAGCATCCGGCTCGAACTCGTACAGCGGAAGAATCTCCTCACTATCCGGCGGCTCGTCGCCCTCCACGACCTCCAGTGGCAGCATCCGGATCACTTCGGCTCGCTGCGTGAGCATGGAAACGAAACGGGTGTAGACCACGTGGATCTCGTCCACCCCGCCCTCTGCCGTTGGCGTCAGGAATGCCTCAATCAGCCTGTCGGCGATCTCGCGAGCGTGGGCGTAAGTCGGAGCGTCGGAGAAACCCTCCCACTTGGCGGCGACATTACGACGCCGGAAGCCGTAAAACGCGATGGACTTCCGGCCAGTCAGATAGGGCACGGGCTCCCTGTTCGCCTGCCGCAGCATCTGGTTCAGCTGTTCGCCCTCCTTGATCACCGAGGAGGAGTAGGCGCCTGCCAAGCCGCGGTCAGAGGTGATCAGCAGCACCGCCGCTCTGGTCGGGTTCTCTGCCTCCGTGGTCAGCGGATGATCAACGTTGGAGAATGTCGCCACGGCTGACACAGCCCTGGTCAGCTCCCGCGCATACGGAGCAGCCGATTTGGCGCGCTGTTGTGCCTTGATGATTCTCGACGCAGCAATCAGCTCCATCGCCCGCGTGACCTTCTTGATGGTCGTGACCGAGGAGCGGCGCTGTCGCAGCTCACGCAGACTTGCCGGCATGTCAGCCTCGTTTCTGCCTCACGATTTGCTCTTGCGTGACGTCCTCTTCCTCCAAGGCGACATGCTCCTCTCGGCCGGCCAGCAACTTGCCCTCCGAGGTCTGGAACCCCTTCTTGAACTCAGCAATCTGCTCGCGCAACGTCGCCGCAGTGTCGTCGTCGAAATTCTTGGTTTCCCGGATGTTGCGGAGAACGCTGCTGTGGTGACGGAGATGGTCCAGTAGCTCGCGCTCGAAGCGCAGTACGTCGTCAACTGGCACCTCATCCATAAGACCCTGGATACCAGCCCAGATCGAGACCACCTGCTCTTCCACCGGATAGGGCGAGTATTGCGGCTGGCGCAGCAGCTCGACCAGCCGGCCGCCCCGATCGAGCTGGCGGCGGGTCGTCGCGTCGAGGTCTGAGGCGAACATCGCAAAGGCCTGCATGTCGCGGAACTGAGCGAGCTCCAACTTGAGCGAACCAGCGACATTCTTCATCGCCTTGATCTGAGCGGCCCCACCGACCCGGGATACCGAGATTCCCACGTCGATGGCTGGGCGCTGATTCGCGTTGAAGAGGTCCGACTGCAAGAAGATCTGACCGTCAGTGATCGAGATGACGTTGGTCGGGATGTACGCCGACACGTCATTGGCTTTGGTCTCGATGATCGGCAGGCCAGTCATCGATCCGCCACCCAGCTCATCGGAGAGCTTCGCGCAGCGCTCCAGCAGACGGCTGTGTAGGTAGAACACGTCGCCGGGATACGCTTCGCGGCCCGGCGGCCGACGCAGCAGCAGCGACATGGCACGGTAGGCCTCGGCCTGCTTGGTCAGGTCGTCGAAGATGATCAGCACGTGCTTGCCCTGATACATCCAGTGCTGCCCGATGGCCGAACCGGTATACGGCGCCACGTACTTATAGCCAGCCGGGTCTGACGCGGGGGCGGCGACGATCGTGGTGTATTCGAGTGCGCCAGCCTCCTCCAGCGCTCCGCGAACAGCCGCGATGGTCGATCCCTTCTGGCCGATCGCGACGTAGATGCAGCGCACCTGCTGCTCGGGATCACCGCTGTCCCAGGCGCTCTTCTGGTTCATGATCGTGTCGACGGCAATGGCAGTCTTCCCGGTCTTGCGGTCGCCAATGATCAACTGCCGCTGGCCCCGACCGATCGGGATCATGGCATCGATGGCTTTGATCCCCGTCTGCAGCGGCTGATTGACTCCCTGTCTATCCATCACACCAGCGGCCTGCAGCTCGAGCGGGCGACGCTCGCCAATGTCGGTGATCTCGCCGAGCCCGTCGATCGGATTGGCCAACGCGTCGACGGTACGTCCCAAGTACCCGTCACCAACTGGCACCGAAAGGATGTCACCAGTGCGCTTGACGACCTGGCCTTCCTCGATGCCCCCGGACTCACCCATGACGACGACGCCGATCTCCCGGACGTCAAGGTTCAGCGCGATACCAAGAGTGCCGTTCTCGAACTCGAGCAACTCGTTGGCCATTGCCGAAGGCAGGCCCTCGACCCGCGCGATTCCGTCGCCGGATGTGACAACTGTTCCAACCTCTTCGCGGCCGGCCGTCTCCGGCGCGTAGTCCCGGACGAAGCGATCAAGTGCTTCGCGGATTTCCTCTGGACGAATCGTAAGTTCTGCCATCGTCTGCGCTTTCTGCTTTATCTCGGAGATGAATGTTCAGTTGTTGATCTAGGAGCCGTGCTATCCAAAGAGCCGTCGGGCCGCCTCGAGCCTGTCCACGACGGTACCTTCAAACACTTCGTCGCCGAGCTCAACCCGAACCCCGCCCATGATGTCGGGATCGATGACCTCCTGGATCGCAACCTCGCGGCCGATCTGTTTCATCAGAGCAGCGCGCAACCGGTCTCGTTGGTCGGAGGTGAGCGGCTTGGCGACCCGGACGGTTGCCACGACCCGATTCTTCTGTGCCGCGGCCAACGTGACGTATCCCTCGATCGTGTGCCCGAAGGTTCGCTCTCGAGCCGCCACTGCCCGCTTCGCGAGCATGATCGTTGCGTCGGTCGCGCGGCCTCCAAGCAGCTCGCCGATAAGTTCCTGCCGCCTGCTGCGTTCGATCGAGCGGTCCGCCAGCACATTACGCAGATCGGGGTTGGACTCCACGAACCGGGCGAATCGGAAGAGCTGGTCCTCGGTGTCCTCCAGCTCGCCACGTCGGTCTGCCACGATGAGCACGGCACGTACGGCCTGCCGCTCCAGTGCGGCCGCGAACGTACGCCCCCCTGCCCACCGGAGCGTTGCCGCCTCCGCCACGAAATCAGCCACAGCCCGGTCAACTTTGCCGTCGAGCAACCCATGCACCAAACCCTGACGCGCTCCTTCCGGCGTGCCTGGATCGGTCACGGCCCGCCGCAGCGTTGGTGAGGACTCCAGCGCGTCAACCACCGCGAACATGTCGGTGGCGAAGGTGTCGCCGACCTGGCTGTCATTCAGCATGCGGTCCAGCGAACTCAGTCGCGCGTCGGTGGCGACGGTCATCACAGCCTCGCGCCCAGATTCATGACCTGCCCACGGGCGTGCGCTCGCCCTCACCTTCGAGCTCCGCGAGGAAGCGATCGACCGTACGTCGGGCTCGCTCATCGTCCTCAAGCGACTCGCCGACGATCCGGCTCGCCAACGTGGTGGCCAACGTACCGATCTCAGCTCGCATCTGAGTCATGACTGTGGCGCGCTCGGCTTCGAGCTGAGCCTCTCCCTGGGTCCTGATCCGGGCGACCTCGGCCTGCGCCTGCTCGCGAAGTTCGGCGAGGATCTGCGTGCCCTCGGATTTAGCGTCCTCGCGAATCCTGGCCGCTTCGGTGCGGGCCTCGGCCAACTGCTCGTTGTACTGGCGCAAAGCCGCATCGGCAGCCTCCTGAGCCTTCTCCGCCTTCTCCAAGCCACCCTGGATGGCGGCGGTGCGCTCGGCGTAGGTGGCCTCGAACCGCGGCACCACGAACCTGCTGATGAGGAAGGTCAGTAGCAGCGCGAACACAATCGCGGCAATCACTTCCGACAGGTGCGGGACCAGCGGATTCTCCTGGAGCGGTACAAGAAGCGCGGTCATCGAGACCACTCGCTCACAGCCCGCCGAAGACGAAGGCGAGGGCGATTCCGATGATCGCCAGCGCCTCAGTCACAGCGAATCCGATCCAGGCCGTGCCCATCATCGCGCCGCGGGCCTCGGGCTGCCGCGCCGTGCCCTGGATGACCGAGCCGAAGATCAAGCCCACGCCGATTCCGGGGCCGATGGCGGCGAGGCCGTAGCCGACGATACCGAGGGATCCGACGAGTTCCATTGGAGTCATTTGCGACTTCTTTCTTGACGGGGTTTCGCGGAATCTGCGGAAACCGAGGGTGGGTCAGTGCTCCTCGGACGCGGCCGAGGAGATGTACTGGGCGGTGAGAACGGTGAAGATAAAAGCTTGCAGGGACTGAACGAAGATCTCCAGGCCGAAGATCGCCATGCTGAAGATCAGGGCGACCACGCCGGCGGTCTTGTTGATGATCGACTCGGAATGCAGAAGCAAGTACTCCCCGCCCAACACGAACACCAGGACCAGCAGGTGCCCGGCGAACATGTTGGCGAAAAGTCGCAAGGACAGGGTGACCGGCCGGACGAGGATGTTGGACACGAACTCCAGCGGGATGATCAGCGGCCACATGAATACGGGCACACCCGAGGGCAGCGTCGCGTGCTTGAGGTAACCAAAGAAACCGTGCTTAGCGATGCCAACGCCGTTATAGATCACCCACACCAGAATTGCCAGGCCGTACGGCCAACCTATGTGCGAGGGCGTGGGTAGCAGGCTGAGTGGAAAGACTCCAAATAGGTTATTGACCAGCACGAAGGAGAACAGGGCGATCAGCAGCGGGAGGTATCTGCGGAAGTCGTGCCCGATCATGTCCCGGGCGATGGTGTTCCGGACGAAGAAGTAGGCAGTTTCGCCGAGGTACTGGCCCTTGCTGGGCACCATGGCGTTCTTCCGGGCCATGATCATCCAGAAGATCAAGATCAAGATCACCGAGATGATGCTCTGCAGCATGTACTTGTCTAACCAGGCTAACCAGGGAACGCCTTCGAACAGTGGCGGCACGTCGAAGCTATGCACCCCGGGGGCTTCGAAGCCGCCGCCGTCTGTTTCCAGCGGGGTCAGGCCCGACAAGAAACCGCTCACCGTTCCCCCTTCTCGGCCTTCTGCGTGTGCCCGGTTACCGTGCCCTGGTTGCTTCGATCCTTGGCACCCGTTGCAGGTGCTGCGTCATCGATGCGGCCAAAGCGCCGGATGATCACGTACGCCCCGAATGCAGCGCCTGCGACGATCCCGATCGGCAACAGGAACCTGGTGCCGAAGTAGTGATCGCCGAGCCATCCAAGCAGTCCGTAGACCAGAACGCCGGCGATCAAGTAGGAGAGCACTCGTAGCCCCAAGTCCATTCCGCCCGATTCCTCGCCTCCTTGCGATTTCGGCTGGTCGAAGGCCGCCTTCGGTTGTTCCTTCATGGCGTGACACACGCTAGCAGTGATTGCGGCACCGGTCACGGCTCCAAGTCACCTTTGCTTGGTGGCACGTACTCGGTGTCGTAGGCCCCGATTCGCAGGCGAGAAAAGACAAAGATTTCGACTGCCAGCCATCCCGCGACAACGATGATCGTTGTCAGGAAGATGACCATGGGTGTCAGTGTTGGCCAGACTTCGTGGTGGGCGTTGTAGAGCACCAGGACCAGTCCCAGGATCACCACACGCGCGGTGTAGCTGCACATCGACACAGTGAGCAACGTCCGGGCCCCAGCGTCGGCGAAGAGCACCATCACGTACTGGCCGACTCCATAGAAGAACAGCACCATGGCGGCTGCCAGGGCGGCCGAGATCAGGCCGCTCATCCCGTAGCCGATGGTGAAGCCGATCAAGCAGACGGTTGCCGCGATCAACCCGCCCACAGCACCGCCAATTAGCAGCTTGCGAGCCCGGATGACGTGCACACTCGGCCCATCTGCAGGCGTCGCCGCACGCTCGGGGCGGCTGTCGACGGTCATGAGCGGCAGTCCTTTTTATGCCAGTGTCGGAGCTGGATAGTGATCGGATACGGGCCGGGTCGCGTCGCGCGAACAAAGGTCGCAGGGCTGCGTCCGTGAAAACTAACACAGTGCCTTCTCCGACAACGGCATCTCCGGATGGACACGTATCGCAGGCTCGCGATGTTCGCGCCGCCGATCTGCAGGAGGAGATGGCGGAACAACGCTTTTCCGTTCCGCCATCTCCGACGAAGACGGCGGCAACCCAGCGAACATTGCCGCGAGCGGTAGCGAGCAATCAAACACAGCGCGATCTGCGCGGAGCGAGCACTGCGAGCCGAGCAATCAGTGCAGAGACTCGCCCCGGCGGATCTGGTGCTTGGCGCGCACGGGGCGACCAAGTGTGACCACCATCAAAACCAGTGCGCACACTACCCCGATCGCCACGACAGTCCACTGTCGTTCTGTCTGCACCAGCCCCAAGATGATCACACCGAAGGAGACGAGCGCCGACCAGACATACATCAGCATGACGGCACGACGCTGGCTGTGGCCGCGTTCCAGAAGCCGGTGGTGCAGGTGCTGTTTGTCGGGTAAGAACCACCACTTGCCGGCATAGGTACGACGAATGAACGCCAGGGTCAGGTCGAGAAACGGCAGCGCGAGGATTGCCAGCGGCAACACCAAAGGAAGGACCGTCGGAACCAACCCCTCGCGACCGTCCTGAAGCTGCGAGATGTCGATCTGTCCGGTGAGGCTGATGGTGGACGTTGCAAGCAGCAGACCCAACAGCATCGCGCCGGAGTCGCCCATGAACATCCGCGCTGGGAAGAAGTTGTGCGGCAAGAAGCCGAGGCAGGCGCCAGCGATGGCGACCGTGATGAGGCTTGAGGTCGTCGCCCTGGTGAGGCCCTCAGTGACGGTGAGCAGATAGGAGTAGGCGAAGAAGGCAAGAGCGCCGATCCCGACTACTCCAGTGGCCAATCCATCCAGGCCATCGACGAAGTTCACGGCATTCGAGCACAGCACGATGAAGAACACGGTGATCGCAACCGAAGTTGTGCCGTCCAACGAGACGATCTGGTTGGGCAGCGGGATCCACAGCATCTTGACCCCCAGCGCCACGGCAATGCCCGCCGCGAAAACCTGCCCGGCGAATTTCGTCAGCGGGGGTAGCTCGAAAACATCGTCGAGCACACCCACGAGACAGATCACGATCGCTGCTACCAAAACAGCCCGAGAGTCTTGTTGCACAGTCGCCAAGCGGCCGAGAAATGGCAGCTGCCAGGAGATCAGAATCGCGGCCGCGACTCCAGCCAGCATCGCCACGCCACCGAAGTAGGGCATCTCGATCGTGTGCACGTCGCGGTCCCGGACTCTGGCCATTGCTCCGGTTCGCAGAGCCAGGCGACGGCAGACACCACTCAGCAGATAAGTCACTGCCGCCGCGATGCAGAGAACTAGCAAGTACTCGCGCACTCAGCCTCCCGCAGCGGGCGCTGAGCCATTGGGACTTGAGCCTGTCGACGGACCTTCGTCTTTCTCGCCGACTTCAGTGGGCAGATCGAGGAGATTCGGTGCGGTTTCACGGAGCGTTTCCACACTGATCGCGCCGCGCCGCAGCACCTGTCCATCCTCGTGTTGGGTGAAGTCGACGATGGTCGACGGCGCGCCATCCGCGCCACCGAGCTGACCACCGTCGAGATAGACCGACACAGAATCGCCGAGCTGCTCGATCGCCTCATCACAGCTCAAGGCCGCGGGCTGACCGCTGATATTGGCGCTGCTCACCGCCATCGGACCAGTCCGCCGCAAGATGTCGCGTGCCAGCTCGTGGTCCGGCACTCGAAGTGCGATGGTCCCCTCAGTGTCACCAAGATCCATTCGGAGGCTGGGCTGGATCCGGCAGATCACTGTTAGCGCGCCGGGCCAGTGTTTGTCGACAAGGGCATTGGCTGTCTCGGGCACGGCGACTGCAAGCGTCCGGATCAGTGCAGGCTCACCGATCAGTACCGGCGGCGGCATATCGCGACCTCGGTTCTTGGCGTCCAGCAGCCGCTGCACTGCCTCAGCACTGAAGGCATCCGCGCCGATTCCATAGACGGTGTCGGTCGGAAGCACGATGCACTCACCATCCTTGATCGCCTGGCGCGCAGCCTCACACGCTTCCGCGGTGTCCGCCGGATCGTCGCCGGTGCAATCGAAACGCCGGTATCCGAGATCGACAGCCGCCTCTGCCGCCTCCCCCGGGTCACGTTCGCCGGGCCCGCCGGTCGTGGTCACCGGTCAATCTTGCCAGAGTTGAATGTTGACAACGGTGTGAGCAACAAGATCACTCAGTGGGAACGGATCGCGCGCCGCTGTGCTGAGCCAGGCTGGCGCGCCGCTGTCCTGGACGATCGAGCGAGCAGGCACGTCTTTCGCCTGCGAGCGAGTAGGAAGGCAGCGGCTGACAAGCGCCAGCCTCAGCGAGCGGAGCGAGCAATGTGCGAGGAGCGAGGGGACACGCTCTTCGTCCCGGAGCGACGACGAAGTAGGCGGCTACAAAAGCGCGATCCGCGCGGAGCGAGCCCAGCGAGTGGAGCAATCAAGCACGCCGGACCGCGGTGACGAAACGCGGTCTGCCGGTCAAATCGGGATGATCGCGTACGCCGACGAAGCCACCGTGCTGGACAGGGACCTGCGGAGCGGACTCCCCTTGCAAATCAGCGTGCTCAACGCAGAGCAAGCCGGCCGGTCGTAGCAGTCGCGCGGCCTCGGCGACCACCACTCTGATCGCCTCAAGCCCGTCAGGACCGGCAAACAGGGCAAGCAGTGGATCATGATCACGCACCTCGGGCACCACGGATTCGAAGGCTTCCAACGGAATGTAGGGCGGATTGGCGATCACCAAGTCAACTGTGCCGTCAAGCTCAGGCAGCACGCCGATCATGTCCTGCACGTGGAGCTCCACCGTTGTGTCCGCGAGGTTCCGCGCCGCATAGGCCGCCGCCTCCTCAGACAACTCGACAGCATGAACCCGGGTTCCAGTCAGTTCGGTGGCTATGGACTTAGCGACTGCACCAGATCCCGTGCCAAGTTCGACGACCACCGGCAGGTGTCGCGACTCCCCGCGTGCGACTGCATAGACCATCGGACGCAGTTGTTCGATCGCCCAGCCGGTCATCACTTCAGTCTCCGGTCTTGGAACGAAGACGCCGGGGCCTACCTCCAGCTCCAGGTAGCGAAAGTGAGCTTTACCGGTCAAATGCTGCAGTGGCACTCGAGCGGCGCGTTTGTTGATCAATGTATGAAAGTGGGCCGCCTGAGGATCCTCGACGGTATCGAGCAGGGGAAGCCGAGCCAGCTCGACTCCTACTGCGTACGCCAACAACTGCCGGGCCTCCTGCTCAGCCGAGGAGACGCCGACCTCGCGCAACTGGCTCGCAGCCTGATGCAGCAGCGGTCGAACAGCCTTGCTCACGGCTTTGTGCTGCCGACCTGGGAGAGCCGGAGCTGGGTGTCGGCCTCCTGCAGCGCCTTGATCACCGCGTCCAGATCACCATTCAGCACTTGATCAAGGTTGTACGACTTGAAGCCAATTCGGTGGTCGGAGATGCGGTTCTCTGGAAAGTTGTAGGTACGAATGCGCTCCGAACGGTCGACCGTTCGGACCTGGCTGCGGCGGGCCGCCGAGGCTGCGCTCGCAGCCTCCTCTTCAGCGGCCGCCGTCAGCCGAGCCCGAAGCATGCGCATTGCCTGGTCCCGGTTCTGCAACTGCGAGCGCTCGTTCTGGCAGGAGACAACGATGCCGCTGGGGAGATGGGTGATGCGCACGGCCGAGTCGGTGGTGTTGACGCCCTGGCCGCCAGGGCCGGACGAACGGTAGACGTCGATCCGGAGGTCGTCCTCATTGATCTCGACCTCGGTTTCGGCAACCTCGGGCATCACCAGCACACCAGCGGCGGAAGTATGCAGCCGACCCTGGGACTCGGTGACCGGCACCCGTTGCACCCGATGTACACCACCTTCGAACTTGAGCACGGCATAGGGCATCGAGTCAGGCTCACTCAGGGCCGGCGCCTTGATCGCCACGGTCACTGACTTGTAGCCGCCAAGATCAGTTTCCTGAGCATCGAGAATCTCGATCTTCCAGCCGCGGCTCTCGGCGTAGCGCGAGTACATCTTGAGCAGGTCTGCGGCGAACAGCGCTGACTCCTCGCCCCCTTCGCCTGACTTGATCTCCATCAGGGCATCCGAGGAGTCGTTGGGGTCGCGGGGAGCCAGCAGTCGTGTCAACCGCTCCATAACCGGGCCCAGTTGCGCTTCCAGTTCTGCAGCCTCTGTAGCCAACGAAGAATCCTCCTCCGCCAACTCCTTCGCTGCTTCAAGATCATCTGTCAGCCGGGCGTATTCGTCCAACGCCTTCATGACGGGCAGCAGCTCGGCGTAGCGCCGACCCACCGCCCGGGCGCGAGCAAGATCAGCATGGACCGCCGGATCACCGAGCGCTGTTTCCAGCTCCTGAAACTCAGCGCGCAATGGAGCCGTCGACTCGAACATCCGACACTCCTCTCCGACTTGTCAGCGTGGGTGGTTGCTGACGACCACCACGCTGACAACTCGGTGGTCGAGACGCGGCAAGCGCCGGGTTGCAGGGCTTGGTCCCTGCCTCCCGGCGCTGCTTGCACAGCTACTTGCTGCTGGCTTTCTTGGCTGGCTTCTTGGCCGCGTACCTCTTCTCGAAGCGAGCGACCCGGCCACCAGTGTCGAGAATCTTCTGCTTGCCTGTGTAGAACGGGTGGCATGCGGAGCAGACGTCTGCGTGGATCACGCCGTTGGGCGCGGTGCTACGCGTAGTGAACGTATTGCCACACGTGCAGGTCACCTGCGTCTCCCCGTACGCGGGGTGAATGTCGGGCTTCATGCTTATCTCCTCATCGTGGTCGCCGGGTCGCCACGCATCTTGCGCTTAAGGCGTGAACCGGCACCAAAGGGTGATTCTGCCGCAGTCGGACCGCGGCACCAAATAGGGAACGGCTAACCCGTCCGCTTTAGTCCCTCGTGGAACCGTCGGTGCGGAGGGCCGCCTAGTCCTGTGACGGAATGGTCTTGGTGATCGCCATCAAGAACTCGGCGTTGCTCTGGGTCTTGCGCAGCCGGTCCAGCAGCATCTCCAACCCTTGCAGGCTTTCCAGGCCAGAAAGGACGCGACGCAGCTTCCACACGATGGCCAGCTCCTCGCGACTCATCAGCAGCTCCTCGCGGCGGGTGCTGGACGCGTCGACGTCGATCGCGGGGAAGATCCGCTTCTCGGCGAACTCCCGGCGCAGCCGGATCTCTGAGTTGCCGGTGCCTTTGAACTCCTCGAAGATCACCTCGTCCATCTTCGAGCCGGTCTCGACCAGAGCAGTCGCGATGATGGTGAGCGATCCGCCACCCTCGATGTTGCGGGCAGCGCCTAGGAACTTCTTCGGCGGGTACAACGCTGCGGAGTCGACACCACCGGACAAGATCCGTCCGGACGCCGGGGCTGCCAGGTTGTAAGCACGACTCAGCCGCGTAATGCCATCAAGCAAGATCACCACGTCGTGGCCCAGCTCGACGAGCCGTTTCGCTCGTTCGATGGCCAGCTCGGCAACGGCGGTATGGTCCTCGGCGGGTCGGTCGAAGGTAGACGAGATCACCTCGCCCTTGGCTGAGCGCTCGAAGTCGGTGACTTCCTCGGGTCGTTCGTCCACCAACACCACCATGAGCTTCACTTCGGGGTTATTGATGGCGACTGAGTTGGCGATGGCCTGCATGATCAAGGTCTTGCCGGCCTTGGACGGGGAGACGAGCAGCGCACGCTGACCCTTGCCGATCGGAGCCACCAGATCGATGATCCGGCCGGCCATCTGGTTCGGCGTCGTTTCGAGCTTGAGCCGCTCCTGTGGATACAGCGGGGTGAGCTTGGCGAAGTCCGGTCGCTGCCGGATCCCATCGAGATCGCCACCGTTGACGGTGTCGATCCTCACAATCGGATTGAACTTCTCCTTGCGTTCGCCCTCGCGTGGCGTACGGATCACACCAGTGACCAGGTCGCCCTTACGCAAGCCGAGCTTCTTGACCATCGACAAGGAGACGTACGCGTCGTCGGAGCCAGGCAGATAGCCGTTGGTCCGGACGAACGCGTAATTGTCGAGCACATCCAAGATGCCGCGAGCCGGGACGAGTACATCGTCATCGGAAATCACCGGCTCGTCGTAGCGTTCGAGATTGCCACTGCCACCGCGGCTACGCCGGTTTTGGCGATCTCGACTACGCCGCCGGCGACTACGGCGGCCGCCACCTTCCTCGTCCCAGTCTCGGCCCTGATTGTCTCGGCCCTGATTGTCGCGCTGTTGGTTCTCGCGACCTTGAGCCTGGTCGCGGCCCCGGCGATTCTGGCGGTCGTTCTGCCGACTCTCGCGAGCTCCGTCGGCCCGCTCGCCCTCCTCAGCGCGGCCCTCAGCAGCCTCCTGAGCGTCCGCTCGGTCGGATGCTTGCTGGGAGTCGCTACCGTTCTGTGGCGCGCCGCTCTCCTTGCGGACCTGACCGTCGTCAACGGTCTCGACCGGTTCGTGCCGTTGATCTGGCGTCGAATCGGTGGGCTGGGTCGCAGCGACCAGCTCAGGCTGTACGGCGTGTTCGAGCATGTGTGCCTCCTCGCGCTCGTCGCTGGCTTCGCGCGGCGCTCGTTGCAGGTCATCCAGTGCGCTGGCGACATCTTGGTTGTCGCGGCCGTCCTGAACGCTGCGGTGGCCGTCTTGCCGGACCTGATCCGACGGAGCCTCAGCTCCGGGACCGCGCTGGGCGGACTGAATGGCGTCGATCAACTGGCTTTTGCGCATAGCGCCAGTCCCCTTGATTCCAAGGGAGCTTGCCAGCTGCTTAAGCTCGGCGAGGACCATCGAGTCCAGGCCTGAGCCCTTTCGATTGCGACGATCACTGGTGAGTTGCTTGCTCTGCTCGCCGGTGCCTTCGTCATGTGGCGAGGCATTCGTCACTTCGGCGATTTCTGTCAACGTGTGTCCTTGTCGGTTCGGGCACGTCATCGGTGCCCATCTATGGCGCGGGGTTCTGTCGCCCCGACCAGCGGGTCTTTCTTGAGGTCCTCAGCGCATCGCGACGATTTGTTTCTCGAGATGTGGCTGACGGAGATGCCGTTGAGCTTCGTCCGCGTCGCACCTGACCTTGAGGCGCTACTTGGTCAGATGTGCGACTTTGTGACTTGGCTGGTTTGGGGAGCCGGTCACCGCAGCTGTCCTGACCGTGTCGGCCCTTTAAGGCTAGCACCTGCGTCAGGACTTTCCATCACAGTGTGATCACGCACCCCGCGGACTTCTGGCTCCAGGATCGATGCGGCTGATCCTAGGCCACTGAGTCGTGCCGAGAATCCAGTTGCTTGTTGATCTTGAAGCAGAGCCAGATCCGCCTGCCGACCCAGCACCAAAACGCTCGGACCAGCACCACTAATCATCGCCGCAAAGCCCTGTCCTCGCAGCGATTTCATCAGCTCGTAGGAGCGTGGCATCGCTGCTCCTCGATATCCCTGGTGCAGCCAGTCGTGCGTGGCCTCGTAGAGCAACTCCGGCTCATATGCCATGGCGTGGACCATCAGAGCCGCTCGGCCGGAGTTCGCCGCCGCGTCGACGTGTGGAACGGTCTCAGGGAGCAGACTGCGTGCCGCCTCAGTTGCCAACGACGTCTCAGGGATGAAGAGCGCCGCACCGATCGAGGGGTCAACGTGGCCCTGCGCCACCCCGACCCCGGTTCGGCCCTCGTACGCCAGCACGAAACCTCCATAGACCGCTGCGGCAACATTGTCGGGATGACCCTCGATCGCATTGGCATGACCGAGCAGCCAATCTGGCGTCACCTGTGCCTGGGCCAGTTCGGCGGCGGCTACCAAACCAGCGACGATTGCCGCTGATGAAGATCCGAGGCCCCGACCGTGCGGAATCGTGTTGCGACAGCCGAGCCAGAGTCCCGGCGCTCTGACGCCCAGATCGGCGAGGCCGACGAGGACTGACCGGATGATCAGGTGGCTCTCATCCCGGGGCAGCTCGGCCGCTCCCTCTCCGGACACCTCGATCTGATAGCCCTCTTGGATCACCGCCAGGTTGACCCGCTCTCGCCAGTCGAGGGCGAGCCCGAAGCAGTCGAAGCCCGGTCCGAGGTTGGCACTGGTGGCTGGAACCTCCACCGTCACGGACTTTCCGGGACTTAGCGTCTGCTGATCCGACGGGTCAGGACGCACCGTCGGCTCCCTGGAGCGTCATTTGGAGACCTAGTGCCCTAGTCCAGCAGTCCGCAGACCGTCGCAATAGCGAGCAGATCGGCTTTGACGACTTCGGCATGAATCGGGCCGAGTCGTGACAATGCCGTGTCCACATCCTTGAGGCCATGTCCGGTTACGGTGATGGCGATCTGGAGACCAGACTCCACCTCGCCGCGCTGGTGCTTGGCAAGTAGACCCGCAACCCCCGCAGCTGAGGCGGGCTCGACAAAGACGCCCTCTTCACGAGCGAGGAAGGCCTGAGCATCGAGAATCTGCTGGTCGCTGACGGCCTCGATCAGGCCACCGGATTCGTCGCGGGCTGCCCGAGCCTGCTCGGCGGAAGCCGGGTTGCCGATGCGGATCGCCGTGGCGACGGTTTCGGGGTGAAGAACCGGATGTCCAAGCACGAGAGGGGCGGCACCTGTCGCCTGAAACCCCCACATTCGTGGAGTTCGTGTCGCTTTGCCAGCCGACGCGTACTGGGTATAACCACGCCAGTACGCCGAGATATTCCCAGCGTTCCCAACAGGGATCACATGTACGTCGGGTGCGTCGCTCAGCTCGTCGATCACTTCGAACGCCGCAGTCTTTTGCCCCTCGATCCTGTTGGGATTGACCGAATTGACGAGAGCGACCGGGTACTCCTGGGCGAGCTTGCGCGCCAGTTCGAGGCAGTCGTCGAAGTTTCCGTCGATTTGCACCACCTTCGCACCGTGGACGATTGCCTGGGCCAGCTTGCCGGTCGCGATCCGGCCCGCAGGCAGAAGGACGATAGTGGTCAGGCCCGCCCTGGCGGCGTACGCGGCGGCCGAGGCAGAGGTGTTTCCCGTCGAAGCGCACACCACAGCCTGTGCACCCTGCCCGGCGGCGACACTGAGCGCAACGGTCATGCCGCGGTCCTTGAATGAGCCGGTCGGATTGGCACCCTCGACCTTGATCCATGTCTCGCAGTGCAGGATCTCCGACAGCTTCTCGGCGGCAACCAGCGGCGTGCCTCCTTCGCCCAGCGTGATCACCGGATCGCTATTGGACACGGGCAGCCAGTCTCGGTAGCGAGCGATCACCCCGTATCCCGGACGACGCTTGAGAGCAGTCGGCCGGTCCGCGATGAAGGACTCGGGAATCACGTCACTCCCCTTCGACGCGCATCACGCTCGTGACCTCGCGGACGACATCGAGCTTGCGCAAGGCTCGCACCGTGGCGCTCAGTGCGGCATCTTGTGCGCGGTGCGTCACGATCACCAGCTGAGCGTCAGCATCTCGCCCGTTCTGGCGTACGGTCTCGATCGACACATTGTGTTCGGCGAAGACGTGAGCGATCGTCGCCAGGACGCCTGCTCGGTCGGCGACCTCGAGCGAGAGGTGGTAACGAGTCATCACGTTCCCGATTTCGCTAACGAGACGTGCAGCGTAGCTCGACTCACCCGGTCCGACTGCCCCGCGCAGCCGGTTCCGGGCCACGGTGACCAGGTCCCCGAGAACGGCACTGGCCGTCGGTGACCCGCCCGCACCAGGACCGTAGAACATGAGCCGTCCGGCAGACATCGACTCGACGAACACCGCGTTGTAGGCGTCGCCGACCCCGGCGAGCGGGTGAGATCGCGGAATCATCGCCGGATGGACCCGCACCGACACCGTTCGCTCTGCAGCGCCTGCGACGAGTGGGGATAGCTCGCAGATTGCCAGCAGCTTAACCACACAGCCGATGTCATGCGCCGAGGCGATGTCAGTAGGAGTGATCCCGGTGATGCCTTCCCGGTAGACATCCGCGCCGGTGACCCGAGTATGGAATGCCAGGCTCGCCAAGATCGCTGCCTTGGCTGCGGCGTCGAAGCCCTCGACGTCTGCCGTCGGGTCCGCCTCCGCGTAGCCGAGCTGCTGCGCCTCAGCAAGCGCGTCGGCAAAACCCATTCCCGCGGTATCCATGCGATCCAAGATGTAGTTCGTGGTGCCGTTGACGATCCCGATCACCGAGGTGATCTCGTCACCGACTAGCGACTCCCGGAGTGGCCGGATGATCGGGATGGCGCCAGCAACCGCGGCCTCGAAGTAGAGATCCGCGGCACCCTTCTCCGCAGCCTCGAACAGTGTGGCGCCGTCCTCGGCTAGCAGCGTTTTGTTAGCGGTGACGACCGAGGCTCCATGGCGCAGTGCGGCCAAGATCAGCGAGCGGGCCGGCTCAATCCCGCCGATGACTTCGATCACGAGATCGACGTCTTCTCGGGTAACCAATGCCTCGGCATCGGTAGTGAACAGCCCGGGATCGATACCTGGCCGCTCGCGGTCATCGCGGCGAACCGCGATTCCGACCAGCTCCAACGGCCGGCCCACGCGGGCGCGCAGATCGGCTGCCTGCCCGATGATCAACCGCGCCACCTCGGAGCCAACTACGCCGCAGCCGAGCAGTGCCACCCGAAGCGGTGTCAGCGGCGGAACGTCAAGTAAGGATGTGGGCTGCACGCTGGTCAAAGTCACGGAAACCTCATTTACACAACGACACCACGACCCCGAATCGTGGCGGTTTCATTCTTCACTATATTTTTTGGGGCTCTGCTCGCGCATCGCGCTATGGACTCGCCTACTTCGTCGTCGTTCCCAGACAAAA